>NZ_JBEPKL010000032.1:0-47743 GCF_040544655.1 Sphingomonas sp. 1185 | reverse complement strand
GCAAGATCGAGATCGATCCGATGATCACCCACCGGCTGACGCTGGAGGAGATCAACAAGGGCTTCGACCTGATGCACAAGGGCGAAAGCATCCGCAGCGTGGTGATCTTCTGATGTTCAGCCATGTCGTGCTGGGCGCAAACGATATCGCCGAGGCCAAGCGCTTCTACGACGCGATCCTGGGCGTGCTGGGCGCGCCCGAGGGGGTGGTCGATCCCTGGGGGCGGCTGGTCTACAGCCATGAGGGCTCGCGCTTCCTGCTCACCCGGCCGCTGAACGGCGAGCCTGCGACCCATGCCAATGGCGGGACGCTGGGCTTCGCGGCAAAGTCGATCGAGCAGGCGGACGCCTGGCATGCCGCCGGGCTGGCGCATGGCGGCACCGCGATCGAGGACCCGCCCGGCTATCGCTATCCGCCGGTCGGCAAGATCTATCTGGCGTATTTGCGCGATCCGACCGGCAACAAGCTGTGCGCGCGCTATCTGGTGCCCGCCGCCTGACGGTCCCAAGGGGGGAATGGACATGTACACCCATATCATGGTCGGATCGAACGACATCGCGCGGTCCAAGACCTTCTATGACGCGCTGTTCACGGCGCTGGGCGGCCAACCGGGTCGGCAGGCGCCAGATGCCGAGCGTGTCCTGTATCTGCACAATGGTGCGGTGTTCATCGTGACCCGGCCGATCGACGGCCAGCCCGCCACCCATGCCAATGGCTGCACGATCGGGCTGGGCGCGGTCGATCCGGCACAGGTCGACGCAGCACATGCCGCCGGGACCGCGCATGGCGGCACCGCGATCGAGGGGCCGCTCGGCGAGCGGGACACCGGGCTGGGCAAGGCCTATCTGGGCTATCTGCGCGATCCGGATGGCAACAAGCTCTGTCTCGGCTGTCGCCTGCCCGCCGCATGAGCGACGCAGACTATATCCTGACGCTGGCGTGCCAGGACCGCGTCGGCATCGTCGCCGCCGTGTCGGGCGCGCTGGCGGGGATTGACGGGTTCATCCTCGACAGCCAGCAATATGCCGATCTGGAGACGGGGCGCTTCTTCCTACGCATCGTCTTCACCGGCCAGGGGGCGCGTTTTCCCGCCTCGGTCGAGGGGGTGAGGGCGGCGCTGAACGAACCGGCGGCGCGGTTCGGCTTCGACTGGCATGTCGCGCCCGCCAGCGAACGCCCCCGCATGCTGATCGCGGTGTCGAAGGGCTCGCACTGCCTGAACGACCTGCTCCATCGCTGGCGGACCAACACGCTGCCGGTCGAGATCGTCGGCGTGGTGTCCAATCATGACAGCCTTCGCCCGCTGGTCGAGTGGCATGGCCTGCCCTGGCATCACCTGCCTGTCGGCAACGCCAACCGCGCCGATCAGGAGGCGGCGATGCTCGCGCTGATGGACGAAAGCCGCGCCGATTACCTCGTCCTCGCCCGTTATATGCAGGTGCTGGGCGAGCGGCTGGTCGCCGCGCTGCCGGGGCGGTGCATCAATATCCATCACAGCTTCCTGCCCGGCTTCAAGGGCGCGCAGCCCTATCACCGCGCCCATGCGCGCGGGGTGAAGCTGATCGGCGCGACCGCGCATTTCGTGACGGCGGACCTCGACGAAGGGCCGATCATCGAACAGGCGGTCGAACGCGTCGACCACCGCGCCAGCGTCGACGACCTGATCCGCATCGGCCGCGATATCGAGGCGCAGGTGCTGGCCCGCGCGGTCGCCTGGGTGGGCGAGCGGCGCGTTTTCCTCAATGACAACCGGACGGTGGTGTTCCGATGACGATCGAGACGATTTCGACCTCCAAGGCGCATGGCGGCGTGCAGGGCGTCTATGCCCATGACAGCGAAGTGACCGGAACGCGCATGACCTTCTCGGTCTTCGTGCCGGAGCATGAGGCGGGCGAGAAACTTCCCGTCCTCTGGTATCTGTCGGGCCTGACCTGCACCCATGCCAATGTCACCGACAAGGGCGAGTTCCGGGGGCCTTGCGCGGAGCATCGGGTGATCTTCATCGCCCCCGACACCTCGCCGCGCGGCGAAGGCGTGGCGAATGACGACGCCTATGACATGGGGCAGGGCGCGGGCTTTTATGTCGATGCGACGCAGGAGCCCTGGGCGAAGCACTTCAGGATGCGGAGCTATATCGAACAGGAGCTGCCCGCGCTGATCGCCGCGCATTTCCCCGTCGCCGATATGGGCGCGCAAGCCATTACCGGCCATTCGATGGGCGGCCACGGCGCGCTGACCATCGGCCTTCGCAACCCCGATCGCTTCCGCAGCGTCTCGGCCTTCGCGCCGATCGTCGCGCCGGGCCAGGTGCCATGGGGCGAGAAGGCGCTCGGCGGCTATCTGGGACCGGACCGCGCCGCATGGCGACAGGCCGACGCGGTCGCGCTGATCGAGGATGGCGCGCGGGTGCCCGACCTGCTGGTCGATCAGGGCGATGCCGACCAGTTTCTGGCGGAGCAGCTTCGCCCCGAATTGCTGGCGGACGCGTGCGAGAAGGCGGGAATCGCGCTGACCCTGCGGATGCAGCCGGGTTACGACCATAGCTACAACTTCATCTCCACCTTCATGGGCGACCATGTCGCCTGGGCGGCGCAGCGGTTGCGCGGGTAAATCCGGAGCGCCGTTTGGCCTGAGCATCGTCGAAGGCCATGCTGTATCGCCTGAACCTGGGTGGATTCCCTTGGCCTTCGACGTCGCTCCGGCTGAACGGAATGCGGGGCCATGGGTTATGGGGGGGACGGAGTTTTGCACCCCGACAATCGATCCGCTATCGCACCGGCTTTGACGTGAAGGACATGATATGAGCTGCGCGCATGGCGACCCGGAGGATGGCGACCTGATCGGAGAGGACGGCAAGGTCGTTGTGCCCGATCATGTGGCGCAGGCCATCCGCACGCTGATCGCCTGGGCCGGCGACGACCCTGCGCGGGAGGGGCTGGTCGATACGCCGAAGCGCGTGGCGCGGGCATGGCGCGAATATTGCGCGGGCTATGGCGATGACCCGGCCGTCCACCTGTCGCGCGTATTCGAGGAGGTCGGCGGCTATGACGAGATCGTGCTGCTGAAGGACATTCCCTTCCAGTCGCATTGCGAGCATCACATGGCGCCGATCATCGGCCGCGCGCATATCGCCTATCTGCCGCGCAACCATGTCGTCGGCATCTCGAAGCTCGCCCGCGTGCTGCACGGCTTCGCGCGCCGGTTGCAGGTGCAGGAGCGGCTGACCGCCGAGGTCGCCGATTGCATCTGGCAGAACCTGAAGCCGCTGGGCGTCGCGGTGGTGATCGAGGCGACCCATGCCTGCATGACCGCGCGCGGGGTTCGCACGCCGGGCGTGTCGATGGTGACCAGCCGGATGATGGGCGTGTTCCGCGACGACGACCGCAGCCGCAAGGAAGTGCTGTCGCTGATGGGCCTGGGCGGATGACGACCCGCACCGTCCTGGTGACCGGCGCGGCCAAGCGGCTGGGCGCGGCGATCGCGCGGCGGCTGGTCGCGGACGGACACCGGGTGGTGGTGCATTATAACGGCTCGGCGGACGCGGCGAAGGCGCTGGCGGCGGAGCTGGACGCGCCCGTCGTGCAGGGCGACCTCGCCGAGCTGGACGGGATCGACGCGCTGTTCGCCCGTGCCCGCATGGCGGCGGGCGGGCCGATCGACGGGCTGGTCAATTCGGCGTCGGCCTTCGTCTTCGACCGTCCGCCGGGGGTGGATGCCGCGCTGATGGCCAGGCTTTATGCGATCAACGCCGCCGCCCCGGCCTTGCTGGCCTCGGCCCTGGCGCGGCAGGACGATGTGGCGGACGGCGCGGTGGTCGATCTCCTCGACCAGAAGCTCGCCAATCCGAACCCCGATTTCTTCGCCTATAGCTGCGCCAAGTTCGCGCTGGCGGGGGCGAACACGATGCTGGCGCAGGCGCTCGCCCCCCGCATCGCGGTCAATGCGGTCGCGCCGGGGCTCACGCTGCAAAGCGGCGACCAGTCGGATGCGGAATTCGCGGCGGCGGCCCGCAAGAACCTGCTCGGTCGCCCGATCGGCGCGGCGGCGGTGGCGGAGGCGGTGTCCTTCCTGCTGACCGCCAGGGGGATTGCGGGCCAGACACTCTATGTCGATTGCGGCCAGCGCTTCTGCCGCCGCGACGGCGACGTGATGTTCGAGGGGCGGGGATGAGCGTGACCTATACGATCCTGCTCGACGATCTGCGGGTCGCGATGCGCCTGGGCATCCATCCGCACGAGGCCGAGCCCCAGCCGGTCACCCTGTCGGTCGCGATGACCGTCACCTATCCCGCCGCCCCCAGCGCCGACCGGATCGAGGAGGTGCTGGACTATGATTTCCTGCGCGAGTCGATCCTGGCGATGGCAGGGGGGCCGGGCTTCGCGCTTCAGGAAAGCCTGTGCGAGGCGGTGGTGGCGCTGTGCCTTGCCGACCGGCGGGTGGTGAAGGTCCGGGTACGGTCGATGAAGACCGGCATCTATCCCGATGCGCGGGTGGGATGCGAGATCGAGCGGACGCGCTGATCGCCGGGGTTCGCGTGTCACGGATTTATCACCGAACTGTCATCAATCTGTTGCGGAACCGGCCGTCGCTGGCCTAAGCCGCCGCCGCATCAGCGGGTGCCGCAGGCATCGCGGCGAACAGGGCGGAATCAGCACGGTGAGCATGTCGAAACCCCATCGGGCCCGGTACCGGGTCGCCGTCGCGATGATGCTGGCGGCCTGTCCGGTGCCCGCCGCCGCGCAGACGGTGCAGGAGCTGCAGCGCCAGATCGACGAGCTGAAGGCGCAGATCAAGGCGCTGACCGCCGCGCAACAGGGAGGGACGGCGGCCGTCCCGGTATCGGCCGCGCCGTCCCCCCAGCCATCGCCGCCCCCCGCGCCGCAAATCGCCGCCGTGCCGCCCGCCGCGTCGGCACCGGCGGCCAGCGCCCCGGCTCCGCGCATCGCGATCGCCAAACCGCCATCGACGCGCGCGCCCTGGTATGAGCGGTTGCGCCTGCGCGGCTATACCCAGTTGCGCTATAACGGCATTCTCGACGAGCAGGATGCGCCGTCCGACACCGGATCGCGGCTGCGTTCGGTGCATGACGGTTCGATCAACGAGGATGGCGGGTTCCTCCTGCGCCGCGTCCGGCTGGTCCTGCAAGGCGACATTACCGAGCGGTTGCAGCTCTATTTCCAGCATGACTTCGGTACGGCGGTGAACAACCAGTCGAGCACCGAGCGGCGCGAGAATTTCGGGCAGCTCCGCGATGTCTATGTCGACTGGTTCCTCGACCCCGAACGGCGGCTGCGGCTGCGCTTCGGCCAGTCGAAAGTGCCGTTCGGCTGGGAAAATCTGCAATCCTCGTCCAACCGGCTGACGCTGGACCGGTCGGATGCGATCAACAGCGGCGTGCCCGGCGAGCGCGATGTCGGCATCAACGCCTATTACACCCCCGATGCGGTGCAGGCGATCTGGGACCGGCTGTCGAAGAAGAAGCAGAAGCTGTTCGGCAATTACGGCGCGTTCGGGCTGGCGGTCTATAACGGCCAGGGCACCAACCGGCCGGAGCGCAACGACCGGCTGATGAAGGTCGCGATGGCGACCTGGCCCTTCGCGCTCGACGGGCTGGGGCCGTTGTTCCGGGGGCAGGTGCTGGAGGTCGGCGGATCGGCGATGTTGAACCGCTATCGCCCCGAATTGCGCAGCGGCGGGATCAGCCCGATCAGCTATCGCGACGACCGGGTCGGCGTCCATGCCATCCTCTATCCGCAACCCTTCGGCATCCAGACCGAATGGATGACCGGTCATGGCCCGCAATATGACCTGGGGCTTCGCGCGGTGCGGAGCAGCCCGCTGGGCGGCGGCTATGTCCAGCTGATGATGGACGCGGGCAAGACCCCGGTCGGCCGCATGATCCCCTATGCCCGGTGGCAACATTATCGCGGCGGGTGGAAGGCCAATGTCGATGCGCCGCGCCTGGAAACCGACGAGTGGGAGCTGGGCGCCGAGATCCAGCTGGTCGAGGCGCTGGAGCTGACGCTGGCCTATGCGCGGATGGAGCGGCGAGAGGCCGATGCCCGTCGCACCGGCCGCGCGACCGGCGACCTGATCCGCACCCAGCTGCAATTCACCTATTGAGGATCAGTCCCCGCCGCCGGAACTGTTGAAGTCGATGCGGATGCGGACCCATTCGCCGACCATCACCTTGCCGCCGATGCGCGGCGCGCGGACGCGGAACTGCCACGCCGCCTCGCGCATCGCGCGGGCCAGGCCCAGTCCGCGCGGCGATTCGCCCAGGATCTGGCAATTCTCGACGCGATAGTCGGGGATCGTCCGGCACGCGATCAACGCCCAGCTGTTCGGCGGCGGCGCGCTGTGCAGATAGCCGTTCAGCTCGGCATTGCTCGGGCGATGGGGATACCATTCGGCATTGTAGAGCCGCTGGCCGCCCGGTCCCTCGCCGGGGCCATAGGCCGATGCGCTGTCCTGGCCGCGATCGTCGCCGTTGCTCGATCCCACGCCATTGCCCGCCCCCTTGGGCATGGCGGAAATATCGCCCGCCGCGAACAGCGACTTGTCACCCCATTGCCACGGCGTCGGCGCGGAGGTGTCGGCGGGCTTCTCGGTCGGCGGATTGGGGGTGTCGGGTTGCTTGGGGGTGACGGGGGCCTTGGAGCCGCCCGCCGCTGCGGGCTTGCGCGTGGCGATGCGCGTCTCGGGCACCGGCGCACCCGCCTCCCGGTCCGACGGGGTGACCGAGAAGGTGCTGAGCGAGGAGGATGGCTCGGGCGCGATCAGCCTGGGCGCCAGGTGGAACAGCAGCCAGGCGAGCAGCAAATGCGCCAGCACCGTCAGCGTGATCGAGGCGCCCCGCTCGCGCAGGGTTTCGCGATATCGCTCGGGCAGCCGGGTCAGCACCGCCATGTCGGGGGCCTTACGCCGTAAGAGCCGAGACCGCCCCGCTCTCCACGAACGTCATGGGGAAGAGCGGGGCGGGGACCATGGGCGTCAGGCCCGGTTGGCGGCGGACAGCACCGCGCGGACGCTGGCGGTGGCGATGTCGGTGTCCAGCCCGACGCCGAAGACGGTCCGGCCATCGGCGGTCCGCGCCTCGACATAGGCGGCGGCCTGCGCATCGGCGCCGTGGCCGATCGCATGCTCGTTATAGTCGACCACCTCCAGCGCGGGGCCGGTGGTGTCGGCCAGCGCCGCGATCACGCTGGAGATCAGGCCGTTGCCGCGCCCCGAGATCGACTTCTCCTCGCCATCCACCTGGACGCGACCGACGAAGATGCGCTGCCCGGCCGAGCCGCTCTCCTCATAGTCGCGCAGGACGAAGCGGTCGTCGCCGCGCGGCAGATAGGTCGCCTCGAACCCGCCCCAGATGTCGGCGGCGTTGAGTTCGCGGCTGGTCGCATCGGCCATCGCCTGGACATGGCGGCTGAAATCGGCCTGGAGCCGCTTGGGCAGCTTCAGCCCCTTGTCCTGCTCGATCACCCAGGCGACGCCGCCCTTGCCCGATTGCGAATTGACGCGGATGACCGCTTCGTAAGAGCGGCCCAGATCGGCGGGGTCGATGGGGAGGTAGGGGACTTCCCACAGATCGTCGTTGCGCGCGGCCTGCGCGGAAAAGCCCTTCTTGATCGCGTCCTGATGGCTGCCCGAAAAGGCGGTGAAGACCAGATCGCCCGCATAGGGGGTGCGCGGATGGACGGGCAGGTTGGTGCAATATTGCACCGTGTTCACCACCTCGTCGATGTCCGACAGGTTCAGCTCCGGATCGACCCCTTGCGTGTACATGTTGAGCGCGACGGTCACGAGGTCGCAATTGCCGGTCCGCTCGCCATTGCCCAGCAGGCAGCCCTCGACCCGGTCCGCCCCCGCCATCACGCCCAGCTCGGCGGCGGCGACGCCGGTGCCGCGGTCGTTATGGGTGTGGAGCGAGATGACCACCGAATCGCGGTTGGGGATGTTGCGCCCGAACCATTCGATCTGGTCGGCATAGACATTGGGCGTCGCGCACTCGACGGTGGCGGGCAGGTTCAGGATCAGCGGATGCTCGGGCGTCGGCTTCAGCACGTCCATGACGGCGGCGCAGACCTCGACCGAGAAATCCAGTTCGGCGGTCGAGAAGGTTTCGGGGCTGTATTCGAAGAACCAGTCGGTGTCCGGGCGCTTGGCCGCCTCATCGCGCAGGATCTTGGCGCCCTCGACCGCGATCTGGCGCACCTCGTCGCGGGTCATGCCGAACACGATCTTGCGCCAGGCCGGGCTGACCGCGTTGTACAGGTGGACGATCGCGGTGCGCGCGCCCTCCAGGCTTTCGAAGCTGCGTTCGATCAGGTCGCGGCGCGACTGGGTCAGCACCTGGATCGTCACGTCGTCGGGGATGCGATCGTTCTTGATCAGGCCCGAGATGAAGTCGAACTCGGTCGCGCCCGCGCTGGGGAAACCGACCTCGATCTCCTTCAGCCCGACCTTGACCAGCAGGTCGAACATCCGCGTCTTCTTCTCGGCGTCCATCGGGTCGATCAGCGCCTGGTTGCCGTCGCGCAAGTCCGTCGACAGCCAGCGCGGCGCGCGCGTGATGGTGCGGTTCGGCCATTGCCGGTCGGGCAGGGCGATGGTCGGGAAGGGGCGGTATTTGGTCGAAGGGTCGCGCAACATGATCGGGTCTTCCAGCATTCTCGGCCGCGTCTGGCCAGGAGGCACGGCGGGGACAGGCTTATCGGTTCATTCAGCCCTTAGGGAAGTCGCGCATGGCCACGCCGATCCTCCCCTAAGGGCGGATAAGTCGAAGCGAACGAAGCGGCAGCACGGCGATCATGATGAAGCGGTTCATGCCGCTTCGCGGCGGGCTTGTCCATATCCCGCCGCACCGCGTGAACGCTTTGTTAAAGCCGGGCGCGGCATCGACGGCCGGAATACCGGCGCCGCCGGGAAGAGGGGCCGGGAAGAGGGGGGACCGCGATGTTGCGCCAGCTCGTCTATATCAGCAGCGTGAAGGGCCCGGCGGCGGCGATCGATCCCGAGGCGATCCTGCAGGCGTCGCGCCGCAACAATGCGCGGGCGGGGGTGACGGGGCTGCTCTATTATGACGGTCGGCGTTTCCTCCAGGCGCTGGAGGGCGAGGCGGAGGCGGTGGAGCGGGTCTATCGCCACATCGCGGCGGATCCGCGTCACCATGCCCTGGTGATCCTGTCCGACCGGACGGTGGATGCTCGCGAGTTCGGCGACTGGGCGATGGGCTATGCGACCAAGGGCGAGGACAAGGCCAGGCTGGTCGCGCGCATCGCCGGCATGGCGGCGACGGCGTCGCCCGAGATCCGGGCCACGTTCGAGAGTTTCGCGGGGTTGAAGCGTCTGTTCTGATCCGGCCCCGACCGCCCGGTCTCGGGCGGCCGGAACCGGACGGCAATGGCTTACTGCGCGGTGAAGGCCGCGTTGATCACCAGGTCCACATCGTCACCCACGACCGGCACATAGGCGCCGACGCCGAAGTCCGAACGCTTGATCTTGCCGGTCGCGCGGAAGCCGATGTTCAGCTTCTTGGACATCGGATTGGTGCCCGCACCGAAGAAGGTCGCGTTCAGCGTGACCGGCTTGGTCTGGTCCTTGATGGTCAGGTTGCCGGTGATGACCGCCTTGGTGCCCATGACCTTCACGCCCGTCGAGACGAAGCGCGCGGTCGGATAGGTGGCGGCGTCGAAGAAGTCCTTCGACTTCAGGTGATTGGCGAAGGGGGCGGCGGTGACCGACAGATTGTCGATCTTGAAGGTCACGTCGACCTTGGCAGCCTGCGGCTTGGCCGGGTCGAGGGTCAGCGTGCCTTCGGACGCGCCGAACTGCCCCTCGAGCATCGAAAAGCCCATATGGTTGAGCGACCAGGTGACCTGGGTATGCGCGGGGTCGACGGCATAGGTGCCCGCGACGACGCGCGAGGCGACCGGCGCGCCGGGCGTGCCCGCCGGAGCGGTCTGGGCGATGGCCGGGGCGGCGAGGACGAGCGCCATGGCGGCGGGAAGGACGAAACGCATGGGTGGGTACTCCCTGTTGAACGGCGGCCTTTGTGGGCCGTGCGGTTAACGCACGTCAAAGGCCAAGGTCGCAACGATGCGTTTCCGGGGTGGGGCTCTGCGAGGCCCCTTTCCCTCCCCCATCCCCTCCCGCTTGCGGGAGGGGAGAGGCTTGGGGCAGTCGTTTTGCTTTTGTCGCAAACTGCGGGCTAGCCGAAGCGCTTGCGGCTTCCGCTTGGCACACCCCTCCCGCAGGCGGGAGGGGATGGGGGAGGGCAAAGGTGTCTCACCGAGCCCACCCCCCGGCGAAAAATCAGTTCTTCGCCTTGTCCACCAGCTTGTTCGCGCCGATCCACGGCATCATCGCGCGCAGTTCGCTGCCGACCTGTTCGATCTGGTGGCGCTTGGCGGCGATGCGGCTGGCCTTCAGTTCGGGCTGGCCGGCGCGGTTGTCGAGGACGAAGTCCTTCACGAAGCGGCCCGACTGGATGTCGGCCAGGACGCGCTTCATTTCCTTCTTCGTCTCTTCGGTGATGATACGCGGGCCGGTCTTGATGTCGCCATACTCGGCGGTGTTCGAGATCGAGTAGCGCATGTTGGCGATGCCGCCCTCATACATCAGATCGACGATCAGCTTCAGCTCGTGAAGGCACTCGAAATAGGCCATTTCGGGGGCGTAGCCCGCCTCGACCAGCGTCTCGAAGCCCGCCTGGACCAGCGCGGTCGCGCCGCCGCACAGCACGGCCTGCTCGCCGAACAGATCGGTTTCGCACTCTTCGCGGAAGTTGGTCTCGATGATGCCCGAGCGACCGCCGCCGACGCCCGAGGCGTAAGCGAGCGCCACGTCATGCGCGTTGCCGCTGGCGTCCTGATGGATCGCGATCAGGCAGGGCACGCCGCCGCCGCGCACATATTCGCTGCGCACCGTGTGGCCGGGGCCCTTGGGCGCGATCATGATGACGTCGATGTCCGCGGGCGGCTCGATCAGGCCGAAATGCACGTTCAGGCCGTGCGCGAAGGCGAGCGCGGCGCCGGGCTTCATCTTGCCCTTGATATCGGCGTCATAGATCGCGGCCTGATGCTCGTCGGGGGCCAGGATCATCAGGATGTCGGCCCAGGCGGCCGCTTCCTGGTTCGACAGGACCTTGAAGCCCGCCGCTTCCGCCTTGGCGGCCGAGGCCGAACCGGGGCGCAGCGCGATCGCGACATTCTTGACGCCCGAATCGCGCAGGTTCTGCGCATGGGCATGGCCCTGCGAGCCGTAGCCCAGAATGGCGATGTTCTTTTCGGAGATCAGGTTCAGATCGGCGTCGCGATCGTAATACACACGCATTGGTTTCTTCCCTTTCGATGAGGTCCGTCATGCCAGCGCAGGCTGGCATCTCTTGCGGTCAGGGCCAGTGCCCGGCCAGGAGACCCCAGCCTTCGCTGGGGTGACGATAGTGGTTGTGATGATATTTTAGGCCGCGTCCTTGCCCCGCGAAATGGCGGCGATGCCGGTGCGGGCGACCTCGACCAGGCCGACTTCGCCCATCAGCTCGACGAACTTGTCGATCTTGGCGATGGTGCCGGTCACCTCGAATACGAAGCTGCCGATCGTCGCATCGACCACGCGGGCGCGATAGACTTCGGCCAGGCGCAGCGCCTCGATCCGGCGTTCGCCGGTGCCCGCCACCTTCACCAGCGCCAGTTCGCGCTCGACATGGTCTCCCAGCACCGACAGATCGGTGACCTTGTGGACCGGAACCAGCCGGTCGAGCTGGGCGATGATCTGCTCCATCACCGACGGCGAGGCGCTGGTGACGATGGTGATGCGGCTGACGGCCTTGTCGGCGGTGATCTCCGACACGGTCAGGCTTTCGATATTATAGCCGCGCGCGGTGAACAGCCCGGCGATCCGCGCCAGGATGCCCGGTTCGTTGTCAACGATCACCGCCAGCGTGTGGCGTTCCACCTTCTCGGTCTTGATGTGCATTCGGCCGTCATCCCGGCAAAGGCCGGAATCTCCCTGTTATGTCAAACCCATGCTTCGTTGAGGCCCCAGCCCTGGCCGGGGCGACGGTCCGGTCAGACCAGCGCCTTGGCCTCGTCGTCCATGGTGCCCGATACCTCATTGGCCTGCAGGATCATGTCGGTATGGGCCGCGCCGCTCGGGATCATCGGGAAGCAGTTGGCGAGCTTGGCGACGCGGCAGTCGACGATCACCGGCCCGTCATGGTCCAGCATCGCGGCGATGCCGTCCTCCAGCTGGTCGCGATGCTCGATGAGGATGCCCTTCCAGCCATAGGCCTCGCCCAGCTTCACGAAGTCGGGCAGCGAGTCCGAATAGCTTTCGGCATAGCGGCTTTCATAGGTCAGTTCCTGCCACTGGCGGACCATGCCCATATATTCGTTGTTCAGGATGAAGATCTTGACCGGCAGGCGATACTGGGTCGCCGTCGCCAGCTCCTGGATGTTCATCTGGATCGAGGCTTCACCGGCGATGTCGATGACGAGCGCCCCCGGATTGCCGAGCTGCGCACCGATCGCGGCGGGCAGGCCGTAACCCATGGTGCCTAGCCCTCCGCTCGTCAGCCACTTATTGGGCTTTTCGAAGCCGAAATGCTGCGCGGCCCACATCTGGTGCTGGCCGACCTCGGTGGTGATGATCGGCTGGCGGGCCTGGGTCGCTTCGTACAGCGCGCGGATCGCCCGCTGCGGCATGATCGCGTCGCCGGTCTCCGGGAAGGAGAGACAGCCGACCGCACGCCAACCCGCGATGCGGCGCTGCCACTCGGTGGTGTCGGGCTTGGGATGCTGGCGCGACTTCCAGATGCGCACCGCATCCTCCAGCGCGTGGCCGACATCGGCGATGATGGCCAGGTCGACGCGGACATTCTTGTTCACGCTCGACCGGTCGATATCGACATGGACCTTGCGGCTGTTCGGGCTGAACGCGTCCAGACGGCCGGTCACGCGGTCGTCGAACCGGCTGCCAAGTGCTACCACCAGATCGGCCTGGTTCATCGCCATATTGGCTTCGTAAGTGCCGTGCATGCCCAGCATGCCCAGCCATTGCGGGTCGCTGGCCGGGAAGGCGCCCAGACCCATCAGGGTCGAGGTGACGGGCGCGCCGGTGATGCGGGCCAGTTCGCGCAGCAGCTGCGACGCGGCCGGACCCGAATTGATGATGCCGCCGCCGGTATAGAGGATCGGACGCTCGGCCGCCGCCAGCATGTCGACCAGCTGCTCGACTTGGGCTTGGTCGGCCTTCACCTGCGGGCGATAGGTCTTGTGACGGATCGGACCCGGCTTCTGATAGCGGGCGGTGGCGACCTGCACGTCCTTGGGGATGTCGATCACGACCGGGCCGGGGCGGCCCGAGGTCGCGATGTGGAACGCCTCGTGCACCACCTCGCCCAGACGCGCGGGGTCCTTCACCAGATAATTGTGCTTGGAGCAGTGGCGCGTGATGCCGACCGTGTCGGCTTCCTGGAACGCGTCGGTGCCGATCAGCGCGGTCGGCACCTGGCCGGTGATGACAACCATCGGGATCGAATCGAGCAGCGCGTCGGTGATGCCGGTGACCGCATTGGTCGCGCCGGGGCCCGAGGTGACGAGCACCACGCCGGGCTTGCCGGTCGAGCGGGCATAGCCCTCCGCCGCGTGCGTCGCCGCCTGTTCGTGGCGGACCAGAATGTGGCGGATGCGCTTCGATCGGAACATGGCGTCATAGATCGGCAGCACCGCACCACCCGGATAGCCGAAGACGACCTCCACGCCGAGATCGCACAGCGCCTCGACCAGGATATCGGCTCCGCTTTTCTCGGTCATCGTCTTCGTCCTTCTGCGTCCGTGCCCACTGACGGGGCTTGTCGGGAAAGGCGCGGCTACAAGTTTAAAAAGTGCGCGTCAACCGTCAGCGGCGCAATAAAGTTTCTATTATGTTGCGACGCACATCGGCGTCAGGGTCCGGAATCACGGTCCAGTCGGGCCCCGGCTGGTGGCGGAACCAGGTGAATTGCCTTTTTGCATAACGCCTTGTCGCCAGCGCCCCGGCCGCCTCCGCCTCGGCGCGGGTCATGCGGCCTTCGAGGAGCGCGGCAGCCTCCGGCACGCCGATCGCGCGCCGGATCGGGGCGTCGGCGGGCAGGTCGGGACGGGCGAGCAGCGCGGCGGCCTCGTCCAGCCCCTCGTCCAGCATTTCCGCGAAGCGTCGGTCGATGCGGGCGTTCAGCCAATCGCGGTCGGGCAGCAGGATGACGGCGGACAGTGCGATGCGATCGCCGATCCCGCCTTCCTTATGTGCCTGCCAGGCGTGCAGCGGACGCCCGGTCGCGCGCACCACCTCCAGCGCGCGGGCGACGCGGGTGGTGTCTGCCGCATTGAGCCGGGCGGCGGCGGTCGGGTCCTCGCGCGAAAGGGCGGCATGGGCCTCGGCGACGGGCAGCGCGCGCACCTCGGCGCGGATGGCGGGGTCGATCTCCGGCACCGGCGCGATGCCGTCGAGCAGCGTGCGCATATAAAGGCCGGTGCCGCCGACCAGGATCGGCAGCGACCCCGCCGCCACGCTGTCCGCGATCGCCGCGCGCGCCTCCGCCGCCCAGCGTGCCGCCGAATAGCCGGTGTCCGCGCCGTCGACATGGCCGAACAGCCGGTGCGGCGCCTGCGCCACCTCTTCGGGGGCGGGGCGGGCGGTCAGGATGGAGAGGTCGCGGTACACCTGCGCCGAATCGGCATTGATGATGGTGCCGCCGGTCGCCTTCGCCAGATCGAGCGCCAATGCGGACTTGCCGCTCGCGGTCGGCCCTGCGATGAGCGCGACCTTTGGACGGTCAGAGGAGTTCGCCATGTTCATCGCCACGCTGATAGCAGCCGAATCGATCGCCGAGCGCGATATTTCGGAGGCGGTGGCGCAGATGACGCCGCTGTGCGCGGTCGCCGACTGGAACTGGATCGACGAAGGCCGCGCGGCGGACATTTGCTTCGCCGAGGACCCCGACTTTGCGGCGGGCGTGCTACATGGCCGGTTTGACCGGACCGATGTCATCATCCAGCCCGCCGCGCATCGCGAAAAGCGGCTGCTGGTCGCCGACATGGACTCCACCATGATTACGGTCGAGTGCATCGACGAACTGGCCGATTATGCCGGGATCAAGGAGCAGGTCGCCGAGGTGACCGAGCGGGCGATGCGCGGCGAACTGGACTTTGCCGCCGCGCTGGACGCACGGGTCGCGCTGCTCGAAGGGCTGGACGAGCGGGTCATCGAACAATGCCTGGCCGAGCGGGTGACGCTGATGGCGGGCGCCCGCGCGCTGGTCCGCACGATGAAGGCGCGCGGCGGCCAAGCGATCCTGGTATCGGGCGGCTTCACCCGTTTTGCCGAGCCGGTCGCGGCCGAGATCGGTTTCGACCGCGCCATCGCCAATTACCTCGAGATCGCGAACGGCAAGCTGACCGGCACGGTGCGCAAGCCGATCGTCGGCTCGGACACCAAGGAAAAGACGCTGCTCGCCGCGCTCGACGAACTGGGCATTGGCGCGGTGGAGAGCATGGCAGTGGGCGACGGGGCCAACGACTTGGCGATGATCCGTCGCGCCGGGCTGGGCGTCGCCTATCGTGCCAAGCCGATCGTCGCGGGCGCGGCGGCGGCGCGGGTCGATCATAACGACCTGACCGCGCTTCTCTATGCGCAGGGCATTCCGCGTTCGGAATGGGTGGTCGGTTGAGGACCATGATGCCCTTCCTTCCCCGGATAGGGGAGGAAGGGTCGTCGTTTACGGGACGACCACCACGCAGGGCTGGCCCGAGCGGGTGCAGGCGGCCTGGGCTGCATTGCGATCGGCATAGCCGCCCGCCTGCAAGCGGATGACCCCGCCCGCGCTGACATAATGCGGCTGTGCGCCCGCCAGTCGCCCGCGCACCCGCTGCCATAGTCCCTCGGCATTGCCCCGGTCGCGGAAAGCGCCCAGCTGGATACGCCATGCGCCCCCGGCCGCGCGGGGAGGCGTCAGCTTGGCGGCATGCGGCGCGGCGGTGCGCGTCGACGCCATGGGCTTGGGCCGGTCGACCGGGGCGGGGGCCGCCTCGCGGACCGGTGGCGTCGGGCTCGGAGCGGTGCCGGGTGCCGGATAGCTGGCCCCGTAACCGGAAGCTGCGGATCGCGACGGGGGGACCGGCACCGGCTGTACCGCCGGGCGCGCCTGTCCGGCGGTGCGGAGCGGAGCGTCGGCGGCCTTGCCCGGCGTCGCTTCGCTCCCTACCGTCACCCGCTTCGGCCCGGTGGCCTCGGGGGCGGGCAGGGCCGCCAGCCGGGCGCGATATTGCTGGGCCAGCTCGACGCCGTGCTGGCGGTCGGGCGGGGTGATATACTGGTCCATCTGTGCCAGCGTCTGCGAAGCGGCTTGCAGCCCCGCCTGCGACGCCAGCGTCATCAGCGCATAGGCGCGCGGATAGTCGCGCGTCACCCCGTCGCCGTTGAACAGCATCGTGCCGAGCACCAGCTGCGCGCGCGGCTCGCCCCGCGCGACCGACTTTTCGAGCCAGGGCAGCGCCTCGGCCTTCTTGCCCGACTGGAACAGCGCCAGGCCATAATTGTCGGCGGCCTGGGCATGCCCCTGCGCGGCGGCCTTGCGGAACCAGCTTTCGGCCAGTGCGGGGTCCTGCGGTACGCCGCGCCCCAGCTTATAGGCCTGGGCCAGGTTGAACTGCGCATCGGCGTCGCCCGCGATGGCGGGGCCGCGCCATTCCTCCACCGCCTTGCGATAATCGCCCTGCGCCCAGGCATCGACGCCCGCCTTCACATCGGCCAGCGCAGGCGCGGCGAGGAGGCAGGTGGCAAGCGTGGCCAGCGCCGTACCGACGACCGGGAACCTGCGCATCATCCTTCTTCCCCCAATAGCTGTCGCGTCCGTCATGCCCCGAGGCGGGGCGCGGGTAAAGCGTTCCTCAAGGCTTAACCGTTCCTTAGCGCGTCACCGGATAGCGTCGGCCCCGATCGGGGAAACGGATAACGCCATGGGCGCGGCGGCGTGCCCGGAGCCCGCGACCCCATGGCTTTTGGCTGGTGACGATGATGACCACGATCCGCACTCTCATGGCCTGCAGCCTCGGCGCGCTGATGATCGGCGGCACCCTGACCGGCTGCACATCGGCGGATCGCCGCACGGCGCGACTGGCGGAAGGACCCGGGCATGGCGGCGAGGCGCAGGCGACCGCCGCGCTTGCCGACCGGACGCGCCGCGTGCTGGCGCAGCGGGACGGCGAGGGGGCGGTGGCGCTGGCCGAACGGCTGGTCGCGGCCGACCCGCATCAGGCGGGCTATCGCGCGCTGCTGGGGCAGAGCTATCTCCAGGCGGGGCGCTTCGCCTCCGCGCGACAGGCCTTTACCGACGCATTGCAACTGGACCCGAAGGACGGGCGCGCCGCGCTCAACCTGTCGCTGGCGATGATCGCCGGGGGCAATGGCGCGGGCGCGCGCGCCATGCTGGAGCGCCATGCGGCGATGATCCCCGCCACCGATCTGGGGCTGGCCGTGGCGCTGGCCGGATCGCCCGGCGACGGCATCCGCATCCTGACCGCCGCCGCGCGCGAACCCGGCGCGTCGGTCAAGACCCGGCAGAATCTGGCACTGGCTCTGGCCTTGGCGGGGCAATGGGACATGGCGCGCATGGCCGCCTCGGCCGATATGGCGCCCGCGGATGTCGAGGCACGGATGCGCGAATGGGCCGATTCCGTCGCCACGACCAGTCCGGCGGATCAGGTGTCCGCGCTGCTCGGCATCCGCCCGGCGGTGGATAGCGGCCAGCCGCTGGCGCTGGCGCTCAACGCCGCACCCTCGGCGGCGGTGGTGCAGGACATGGTCCAGGCTTTGCCCCGCCCGGCCGACGCCGACGCGCCGGTCGCGATGGCCGCCAAGGGAGAAGACGTCCTGCCGCCGCCCGGCCCGATGGTCGAACAGGCCGCCATTATCGATGCAGAGCCGACGCCGTACAAGCGCGCGACCCGCATGGCGGCGGCGCTCGTCACCACGCCCGCGCTGCTCCGCCGGGCCGAGGAACGCCGCGTCGCCGCACCCAAGGGCGAGTGGAACGTCCAGATCGGCGCCTTTGGCCGCGAGGACGGGGTGCAGCGCGCCTGGGGGCTGCTGACCCGGCAATTTGCCGGGCTTTCCGACTATGCGCCGCAGAGCGGCACGATCCGGCATCCGGGGGGCGAGCTGCACCGCCTGTCGGTCGGGGGACTGAGCCGGGAGCAGGCGGATGCGCTGTGTGGGCGCTATCGCCGGACCGGGGGTGCCTGCTTCGTGCGCCGCCAGGCCGACGACCGGATGGCGCATTGGGCACGGCCGGGGATCGGCCTGGCCTCGCTATAAGGCCGGTCAGCGCCCTGCACGCCCGGCTGGACCGCACCTTCTGGTGGAACCGACATTCAGGATTGCTTCTTCTTCCCTCTCCCCTGGACAGGGGAGAGGGTTAGCGAAGCTTGCCAGCCTGCTGGCTAGCGCAGCTTGGGTGAGGGGTCAAGCGAGCCTGTAGGCTCGCGCGCTCGCTTCACGAGCGCCCACCCCTCACCCAGCTCCGACTAAGCCTTTGCTCTCGCAAAGACCAAGTCTGCGCAACCCTCTCCCCTCTGCGAGGGGCGAGGGAAGAAAAGGCATCGCTGAATGGCGATCGGACCTAGTCCAACAGGCCGACGGCGGCATCCGCCCAGATCGTGAGGACCAACAGGGTCGAGCCGAGGACGATCAAGGCCCGGATGGGGGCTTGCGCGGGCAGGCGTGCCGCCACTTCGCACGCGATGCCGATCGTCCCCATCAGGACCGCCGCCATCAGGAAGTCGGCCGCGTCCCATTTCACCTCGCTGGTGAAGCGCATCGCGACGGCGGGGGCGAGGACGATAAGGGCCAGCATCGACCAGAGCGGGACCCGCCAGTGGCGGATGGCGCGCGCGCGGGACAGATCAAGCAGGGGCATAAGCATCCTTTCGCCCGGCAGGATAGACCGCCCGCGCGCGACGCGCCAGTCGGCGGACCGGACGCGGATCAGACGGCTTCGCCGGCGGCGCGCCCGCTCGCCCAGGCCCATTGGAAGTTATAGCCGCCCAGCCAGCCGGTGACGTCGACCGCCTCGCCGACGAAATACAGCCCCGGCACCGCCTTTGCCTCCATGGTGCGCGAGGACAGCCCGGCGGTTGACACGCCGCCGACCGTCACCTCGGCCTTGGCATAGCCCTCGCTGCCATTGGGGTGGAACGGCCAGTCGGCCAGCCGGGCGGCGGCGGCGGACAGCGCCTTGTCGGTCGCCGCGCCCAGCTCGCCCGGCAGCGCGAGGCGCTCGGCCAGCGTCTCAGCCAGCCGGTCTGGCAGATGCTGGCCCAACAGGCGACGGGGCGAGGTGCGCGGGGCGGCGCGCTTGGCGGCCAGCAGCCAGTCGCCCGCGCAATCGGGCAGGAAGTCGATCCCGATCGCCTCGCCATGCCGCCAATAGGAGGAGATTTGCAGGATCGCCGGACCCGACAGCCCGCGATGGGTGAACAGCGCGGCCTCGCGGAACCGGGTCTTGCCCGACCGTGCGACGACCTCCGCCGCGACGCCCGAGAGCGAGCGGAACAGCGTCTCGTCGCCGCCCAGCGTCAACGGCACGAGCGCGGGGCGCGGTTCGACCACCTTCATCCCGAACTGGCGCGCCAGATCATAGGCATAGCCGGTCGCACCCATCTTGGGGATGCTGGGCCCGCCGGTTGCGACGATCAGGCGGGGGGCGGTGTATATCCGGCCGCCCCGCGTCACCCGGAATTGCGTGCCGTCATGCGCGACCGCTTCGACCGGCTGGCCCAAAGCGATGTCGACCATGCCGCCCGACCGCGCCGCCCGGTCGGCTTCGTCCAGCAGCATCGCGACGATTTGCCGCGCCGACCCGTCGCAGAAGAGCTGGCCCAGCGTCTTTTCATGCCAGGCGATGCCATGCGCCTCGACCAGTTCCAGGAAATCGGCCGGGGTGTAGCGGCCGAGCGCCGATTTGGCGAAATGCGGGTTCGCCGACAGGAAACGGTCGGGCACGGTGCCGATATTGGTGAAGTTGCACCGCCCGCCGCCGGAGATCAGGATCTTCTTGCCCGGAGCGTCGGCATGGTCGAGGACCAGCACCCGCCGCCCCCGCTGCCCGGCGGTCGCCGCCGCCATCAGGCCCGCCGCGCCCGCGCCCAGGATGATCACGTCATGATGTTGCATGGCGGAGCTTTAGGGGGATTTGGCGGGGCGGGATAGGGGACACGGCCTCGTCTTGGCGCTCCTCTCCCGCAGGCGATGGTCTCTGTGAGACTCCAGGCCCTCCCCCGGCCCCTCCCGCCTGCGGGAGGGGAGAATCGCTACTCCGGCCCCTCCCGCCTGCGGGAGGGGAGATTCAGGCGCTTGCCACGTTCAGAATTTCCACCGCATCGGCCTTGCCCCCGAACGCGACGGTTTCCCCTTCCATGGCGCCCATCAGCGCGCGGGCCAGCGGCGCGGCATAGGCGATGCGATCATGGGCGGGGTCGGCTTCGTCATGGCCGACGATGGTCAGCGTCTTCTTCTGTCCGTTGAGGCGGATCGTCACCACGCTGCCGATCCCGATCTCGTCCTCCGCCGGGGCGGGGGCCAGTTCCAGGGTCGCGGCGCGGGTGTTCCAGTAGCGCAACTCGCGCTGGAGCCGGGTCCGCTCATCCTCGCCCGACGCGGCGGCGAGCGCGGCCTCGACCTCCGTCACCTTGGCACGGGTCAGCTCGGCCCCGCGCGGCGTGACCAGATTGGGGCCGGGCGGGATCGGCAACTCGAACTTGGGTTCGAGATGCTCCTCATCGGATTCGCGGCGAAAGGCGACACTCATCGGGGATCAACGCATCGGGTCATGGCGCGGCTCCATGGCGGGGCGATCGGTTCGCCGCAAGCCCGGTTGAGTTTTCCGGCAATGCGTGTATAGGGCCTCGCTTTCACGGAACGCAAACATTCACCCGTGCCGCATGGGTGTATCCGCCAACCGAGAGGGATGGGTCCCTTGGTTCGGCGGTACGCGCTCCTTTTTCGTTGGAGTCCCCATGCCTTTCTCTGCCCTGCCCACGGTCCTTTCGACCGCTCTTTCCGCGCGTGGTTATGCCGCGCCCACGCCCGTCCAGGCCGCCGTCATCGAGGCGGACGCCGCCGGTCGCGACCTGATCGTCTCCGCCCAGACCGGGTCGGGCAAGACCGTCGCCTTCGGCCTGGCCATGGCGAACGACCTGCTGGTCGACGGCGAGAACCTGCCCCATGCCGGTGCGCCGATGGCACTGGTCATCGCGCCGACCCGCGAACTGGCGCTGCAGGTCAGCCGCGAGCTGGAATGGCTCTATGCCGGTGCGCGGGCGCGCATCGCCACCTGCGTCGGCGGCATGGACGCCTCGCGCGAGCGGCGGGCGCTGAACCACGGCGCGCATATCGTCGTCGGCACGCCCGGCCGTCTGCGCGACCATCTGGAGCGCGGGGCGCTTGACCTCTCCTCGCTCAAGGCGGTGGTGCTCGACGAGGCGGACGAGATGCTCGACATGGGCTTCCGCGAGGATCTGGAGCAGATCCTCGACGGCACGCCGTCCGAGCGTCGCACGCTGCTGTTCTCGGCCACCATGCCGCGCCCGATCGTCCAGCTTGCCAAGCGCTATCAGAACAACGCCAAGCGGATCGAGACGATCAGCGAGGAAAAGGGCCATAGCGACATCGAATATCAGGCGGTGACGGTCGCGCCCGCCGATATCGAGGCGGCGGTGGTCAACCTGCTGCGCCTGCACGAAGCCGAGGTCGCGATCCTGTTCTGCGCCACGCGCGACAATGTCCGCCACCTGCATTCCAGCCTGGTCGAGCGCGGCTTCTCCGCGGTCGCGCTGTCGGGCGAGCATTCGCAGAATGAGCGCAACCATGCGCTCCAGGCGCTGCGCGACGGTCGCGCGCGTGTTTGCGTCGCGACCGACGTGGCGGCGCGCGGCATCGACCTTCCGGGCCTGACGCTGGTGATCCATGTCGAGATCCCCCGCGATGCCGAGGCGCTTCAGCACCGTTCGGGCCGCACCGGCCGCGCGGGCCGCAAGGGCACCGCGATCCTGATCGTCCCCTATCCGCGCCGTCGCCGCGTCGAGGGCATGCTGCGCGGCGCGCGGATCGATGCCCAGTGGCGGCGCGCGCCGACGCTGGAGGAAATCCGGGCGCAGGACCGCGAGCGCCTGCTGACCGCGCTGCTCGCGCCGGTCGAGGTGGACGAGGCCGATCGCGAGCTGGCGACCCGCCTGCTCGCCGAGAAGTCGGCCGAGGACATCGCCGCCGCGCTGGTCCGCGCGCACCGCGCCGCGCTGCCCCAGGCGGAGGAACTGATCGAGGGCGATGCGCCCGCCCCGCGCGAGCGTCGCGAAGGCTTTGACGACACCGTCTGGTTCCGGATGAGCGTCGGGCGCAGCCAGAATGCCGATCCGCGCTGGCTCCTCCCGCTGATCTGCCGTCGCGGGCACATCACCCGCAACGAGATCGGCGCGATCCGCATCCAGCCCAGCGAGACGCTGTTCGAGATTCCGGCCGCGCTGGCGTCGCGCTTCGTCGCCGCGCTGAAGCGGACCGAGGCGGACCATGCCGAGGACGATATCGCGATCGAGCAGGCCGACGGCCCGCCCGCAGGCGGTTCGGGTCATGGCGGCCCGCGTCGCGGTCCGGGCGGCAACCGTCCGATGGGCGGCCGTCCCGCTGGCGGCCCCGGCGGCCCGCGCCGCTACTCGCCGCGCCCCACCCAGGGCGGCCCGCGCGGTCCCCGTCGCGGCTAAGCGAAGCACGGTCCTGCAAAAAGCCCTCCCCGAGACGTCTCGGAGAGGGCTTTTTTTGTTTCCCAAATCCTCCCCAAGCTGTGCTTGGGGAGGGGGACCGCCGGGCGTCAGCCCGGTGGTGGAGGGGCAGGGGGCCCTCGCTGGCGTTGCCGGCCCCTCCACCACGCCCTGCGGGCGCGGTCCCCCTCCCCATCGATGATGGGGAGGATTTGGTTTAAAGGATTTCCCGTCCCGCCTTCCACAGCCGCTGCGCGCGGCCCTGGACGGGGAAGCCGTCGAACGGCGTATTGCCCGCCGAGGCGAAGGCGTCGCCCGACACCATCCACGGCGTTTCGGCATCGAACAGCATCAGGTCGGCGGGCTTGCCCGGCTCCAGCGTGCCGGTGTCGAGGCCCAGTACCTTCGCCGGATTGGCGGCCAGCAGCGCGAACAGCCGGGGCAGGGTGATCCGCTCGTCGCGCACCAGTATCAGCGCCAGCGGCAACAGCGTCTCCGCCCCCGCCATGCCCGCTTCGGCATCGACGAAGGGCAGGCGCTTCGCCTCGGGGCCATGCGGGTCGTGGCCCGATCCGATGACGTCGACCGTCCCGTCCGCGACCGCCTCCAGTGCCGCCTGCCGGTCGCTCTCGTCGCGCAAGGGAGGCGACAGGCGGGCGAAGGTGCGGAAATCGGTGATCGCGATGTCCGACAGGTGGAGATGCGCGGGGGTGATCCCGCACGTCACCTTCACGCCCCGCCGCTTGGCCGCGCGGATCAGGTCGAAGCCCGCCGCCGTCGTCACCTGCCGGATGTGCAGCTTGGCCCCGGTTTCCTCCGCGAGCATCAGGTCGCGCGCGATGGCGAGCGACTCGGCGATGGCGGGGGCGGAGGGCAGGCCAAGACGGCTCGCCGTCTCGCCCTCGGTCGCGACCGCGTCGGCGGCCAGGCCGCCATCCTCGGCATGGGCGATGACGGTCAAGCCCAGATCGCCCGCATAGGCGAGCACCCG
The DNA here is from genome assembly GCF_040544655.1 of Sphingomonas sp. 1185. Taxonomy (NCBI): domain Bacteria; kingdom Pseudomonadati; phylum Pseudomonadota; class Alphaproteobacteria; order Sphingomonadales; family Sphingomonadaceae; genus Sphingomonas; species Sphingomonas sp. 1185. Next base: position 23,962 of record NZ_JBEPKL010000032.1, on the reverse strand, counting down.
GTGCATCACGCCCGAATCGGCGATCCAACCGCGCCCGGTGCCGACCGCCTTCGCGCCCGCCGAGATACAGACCGCCATCTCTGCCAGATCGGTGCCCGCCAGCGAGCGGGTCGCCGCCGCGATGGGGTGGATCCACAGGTCGGGCCGCCCGATCAGCGCGGCACGCTGCACCACGCCGGGATCATCGAGCACCGGCGACTGGTCGGGCATCAGGCCGATGCGCACGATCCCGCCCGCGCGGAAGGCGGCATTGTCGACCTTGAACACACCCAGATCGACGATGCCGGGGGCGAGCATCTTGCCGCCGCAGTCGATCATGGTCGCGCCCTCGGGCACGTTTCCGGTGCCGGTGATGACGCCGTCCTCGACCAGCAAAGCCTGGCCCCTGATCTCGCCGCCGACCGGGCAGACCAGCACGGCGTTGGTGAAGGCGGTGACGCTCATGCCCAGCCCTCCAGCTTGCGGGCTCGGCGGGTCAGCACGTCCAGGCACGCCATGCGCACCGCGACACCCATCGCCACCTGCTCGGTGATCGCCGATTGCGGGCCGTCCGCCACCTCCGAGTCGATCTCGACGCCCCGGTTCATCGGGCCGGGGTGCATGACCAGCGCACCGGGCTTGGCGCGCTTGAGGCGTTCAGGCGTAAGGCCGTAGCGCATTCGATATTCGCGGGTGGAGGGGATATAGCCGCCCGCCATCCGCTCATTCTGGACGCGCAGCATCATGACCACATCGGCGTCCTCGATGGCTTCGTCGAAATCGGTGAAGGGGGTGACGAACATGCGTTCGATCCCCTTGGGCATCAGTGTCGAGGGCGCGCAGACCCGTACTTCGGCCGCCAGCGCGGTCAGGGCGAGGATGTCCGAGCGCGCGACCCGGCTGTGCAATATGTCGCCGCAGATCACGACCTTCTGCCCCGCCACGCCGCCGCGCCGACGGCGGATGGTCAGCATGTCGAGCAGCGCTTGCGTCGGATGCTCATGCCGCCCGTCGCCCGCGTTCAGCACCGGGCAGTCGACCTTGTCGGCGATCAGGCGGACGGCTCCGCTCGCCATGTGGCGGATGACGATGACGTCGGCGCGCATCGCGTTCAGCGTCATCGCCGTGTCGATCAGCGTCTCGCCCTTCTTCACGCTCGACTGGGCGGCGTGCATGTTGACCACGTCCGCGCCGAGCCGCTTCCCCGCGATCTCGAAGGACAGCAGGGTCCGGGTCGAGTTCTCGAAAAAGGCGTTGATCTGGGTGAGGCCCGCCAGCCTTGTATCGGGCGTATCGGTCGCGCCGCGATCGAGCCAATGTTCCGCCTCGTCGAGCAGGAACATGATCTCATGCGGTTGAAGGCCGTCGATTCCGGTCAGATGCCGGTGCGGGAAAACGGCGCCACCCTGAATGAGCGTGCCGGGGCGATGATCCGAGGTCTGCATTAAAGCCGCCGGGTAGCGAGCGGCGGAGCGATCGGCAAGCGGGCAGTTGGTCCCGACCCCGATAATCCGGGGCCGGGACGCGACCATCGGCGTCAGAATGCGCCCGAAAGGGTGATGAAGCCCATGCGCGGCGGCTGGGCATAGCTGTTCCAGGTCCTGGACGCCGCACCCACGACCAGTTCGTAAATGCCCTTGCGGTTGGTGACGTTGGTGACGTTGACCGACAGCTTCAGGTCCTTGACCCCGAACCCGTCGATCTGCGGCAGGGTGTAGCTGGCCTGGAGGTTGACCAGATAGCGTCCGCCAATGCCCTGGTCGTTGGTATAGGTGGCAAAGCGCGGGCCGACATAGTCGCCGATCGCCTGGATCTCGAACGGGCCGTCATTGATCGACACGACCGTCTTGTTCAGCCACTTAGCGGTGTTGGGGACATATTTGCCCGCGGTCAGGACGGTGCTGGTGCCGCTGACATAATTGTCGCGATATTTCGAGCTGTTGTACGATAGCGCGTTGTAGATCGACAGGTGCGGGCCGAAGCGCAAGGTCGCCGCCGCATCCACGCCGTTGGTCTGGACCCGGCCGACATTCTGCAGGATCGACACGCCGCCGATGACCGAGGCGATGACCGGCGTCGCGCTGATCTGGAGCAGGCGATTGTCGAAATCGACATGATAGGCGCTGACCTGTCCCTCGATCGCGGTCAGCGGCCCCAGGTCGAGCGCATGGCGCGAGCGCAGGCCCGCTTCATAGGTCCAGGAGGTTTCGGGCGAGGTGTTCGCCTTGATCTGCTCGAACGCCTGCTGGCTGCCGACGGCGAAGGGCGACAGGCCCGCCGCGACCGAGGCCTGGAACTGGCGGACATTCTTCTGGATATGGCCGAACAGCTGGTCGTTGGCGGTCATGTCCCAGATCGCGCCGATGGCGGGCAGGAACCACTTCTTCGTGTTCAGCCGCCCCTCGGGATAGCCGGTCGACGTGCCGGGCAGCGCGCCCGGCAGCGGCTGGGTCGGCACGCGGCCGTCGGCGAATTGCAGGCTGGACTTGAAGCCCGCCTCGATCGTCACCGCCGGGGTGACGTGCCAGCGATCCTGCACATGCGTCTGGATCAGGTCGTATTTCGTGATCGCGGCATATTGGGTCAGGCGGCGCTTGGCGGGATCGGCCCATTCATAGGGCGAGGGCGGATTGTCGATGGGGGCCGCATACCAGCGGCGGAAGATGGTGTTGCGGTTATGCTCATACCATCCGCCCAGCTCGATCTCGTGATCGCCCGCATGGATGGCCAGCGTCGAGATCGCGCCCTTGCGGTCGATGCCATATTCGGTGGTGCGCAGCGCATAGCCCGATCCGCCGAAGACCTGCTTCAGATCCTGCCCCGGATAATAGATGCGGAACAGGCCCGGCAGGCCCGCCGCCGCGATCGGGCCGGTGATCTGCCCCTGGCCCTCGTCATGATGATAATAGACCTGATTGGTCCAGGTCACCGCATCGCCAAAGCGGCGCTCATATTTGATATAGCCCAGATAGTCGGTGCGCTGCGCATCGCCGAAATAGTTCATGTAATTATTGGGATTGTTCGACGGCGGCGCGCCATTGGCATCGACATAGGCGAGCGCGGCCTGCCAGTTCGGATAGAGCAGCGAGCGGTAATAGGGCTCCAGCCCGCCCGCATTGTGCGCGACCGAATCCTGATTGGGCTCCGCCTTGTCCGAAATGTCGAAATAGCCGGTCAGCGTGCCGTTCTCGCCCTTGTGGACGAACTTGGCATTGCCCTGCCACCCGCCCTGGCGCGCATCGAATTCCCAGGCGCGGGCCTTTTGCCGGACGACCGAGAGGTATCCGCTATTGGTGCCGCCCAGCCCCGCGACCTCGCCGCTGTCGATGCGCAGGAAGGTGCGGCTGGCGTCATAGCTGCCCAGCGTCTGCGCGAAGCGGACGCCCATCGTCGCGGCCGGATCGCTCGAATAGGTCTCGATCCCGCCGCCCAGATTGCTGGCCGAGGCGGTGCCCAGGTCGGCGGCACCGGCGGTCAGGCGGACGCGCGCGACATTCTCGCTGATGACCGCACGCTGCGGCGTCAGGCCGTTGTAATTGCCATAGGACTGGTCGCCCAGCGGCACGCCGTCCATGGTGAAGCCGAGCTGGTTCTGGTTGAAGCCGTGCACGAACAGCGAGATATTCTGCTCGTTATTGCCCCAGGGGTCGGCCGTCTCGAACTGCACGCCGGGCAGCGTCTGGATCGCCTTGACCGGGTTGGCGCCGGGCAGCACCTTCTGGATCTCCGCCGCGCCCAGCTCGACCGAGGAGCGGGTGGTGCGGGTCGCGGTCACGACGATCTGGTCGCCATTGGTCGCGGCCTCGGGCACCGCCGTATCGGCCTGCTGCTGCGCCCGGGCGGGCATGGCGATGACGGCGGCGCCGATCATCAGCATCGAACGGGACAGAGTGGAAAAACGCTGCACGGCTGGGCCCCCCAAAGGCTTCGTAGGAAGCGGCGCAGCTAGGGGGCTTGAGTGACGGGTCGGCGACTGGTTCGAGACCGATATGTGACATTTGGCGGGTAAATGATCGTTTTGCGGTCAGTCGATGGGAATTACGGTCAAGCCATCACCAGCGCGTCGATCGCCGCCTGAAGGATGTGCGCGGCGGCGAGATTGTCGATCCGCTCCGCTCGCTTGGCGCGGCTCATGTCCTGCTCGATCATCGTCCGCTCCACCGCCACCGTCGACCAGCGTTCGTCCCACAGCAATATGGGGCCCAGATCGGCGCAGTTGCGGGCAAAGGCACGGGTCGATTGCGAGCGCGGGCTCTCGCTGCCGTCGAGATTGAGCGGCAGGCCGATGACCAGCCCCTGCACACCCTGTTGCGCGATCATCGCGATCAGCTGTTCCTTGTCCTTGGTGAACTTGGTCCGGCGGATCAGGGTGGCGGGGCTGGCGAAGCTCCATCCCGCGTCGCAAAGCGCGGTGCCCACGGTCTTGGTGCCGACGTCCAGCCCGATCAGCCGCCCGCCCGAGGGGAGGGCGTTGCGGAATTCGGTGCGGTCGGTGGTGATCAGGCTCATCGAAAGGCTTTCAAACGGCGCTCCGCATCGGCGCGGACATTCGCCCAGAACAGGCTATAGTCATAGACATGGTAATTGTTGCCCGGCAGCACATAGGGCCCGACATTCGGCCCCTCGCCGATGGTCAGGATGCCGCGCCCCTCGCACTTGGCGGGAACCTTGCCCGCCGCGATGTCCGCGCTCTTCAGGTCGGCCGAGGGGTAGAGCGTCCCCAGATTGGCGGTCGCGGGCGCCGCGACGTCCGGCGTGCCGGTCAGCGGATTGGTGCACAGCATCGCCGTGTCCTTGCGCGGTGCCCCGGTATAGCCGTTGGTCTTGTCGAACACGTCGAGGATCAGTGACGGATCGGCGGGCTCGCCAAAGCTCTGCCAGCTCAGGATGCAGCCGGTCTGGTCGGCCCGCTCGCAGGCGGGCAGCCCCATGGCGGGCAGGTCGGCGGTCATCGAGATGGGCCAGCCCACGACATAGGCCGCGACGATCCGCCGCTTGAGCGCGGGGTTCTTCGCCACCCGGTCGGTCAGCAGACGCGACAGGTGCAGCGCGCCCTGGCTATGCCCCGCCAGGATCAGCGGACGGTTGGGATCGACCTGCGCTAGAAAGGCGGTGAACGCGGCATCCACGTCCCGGTACGCCAGGTCGAGCGCGCGTTCGGCATCCTGGACGCTGGTCAGGAACGCCCCGAAGGTCGCCTGTCGATAGCGGGGCGCCCAGATGTCGCCCGCCGCATTGAACGCGCTGGCCTGTCCGCGCAGGAACAGTTCGGCGCGCGCATTCGTGTCCGCATCGTCGATCGGCGCATTCCAGTGCGACTTGTTGATGTACGAGGTGGGGTGGATGAAGAAGATGGCGGCCCCGGTGCCGGGCTTGCCGGGCGTGTAACCCGCCGGAACCCACAGGGCGGGATTGCCGGGGATGTCGGGCCGCGCCAGCCACAGGACCTTGCGCTCGTACAGGTCGGCCGGGGGCGCCGCCTGGGCCTTGAACGACTCGGACGGCACCGTCGACCAGCGGAGCAGCTGGTTGCCGAACAGGCGATAGGCAAAGGCGGCGGCGATCGTCAGCATGATGAGTGCCGCCACCACATACAGGAATTTGCGCGCCAAATCCTCACTCCATTGTGCGTTGCAGCAAAATTGGGCGGCCCGCAATTGCTATCCATGACGCCTGACTTGCCCCCGTTGCAATCGCCGAGACGGCAAAAGCGTTGCGCGAAGCCGCGCGGCGATGCTAGCCGCAAATCCATGTCCGTAGATACCGCAACCGTGAAGAAGATCGCGAGCCTCGCCCGCATCGCGATCACCGAGGAGGACGCGACGCGCCTCGCCCCCGAGCTTGGGAATATCCTGGGCTGGATCGAGCAACTGGGCGAGGTCGACACCCAAGGGGTCGAGCCGATGACCGCGGTGATCCCGAACCAGCTTCGCCTGCGCGACGACGTCGTCAATGACGGCGGCATCCGCGACCTCCTCATGCAGAATGCGCCGCAGGCCGAACATGGCTTCTTCACGGTGCCCAAGGTGATCGAATAATGACTGATCTCACCACACTCGGCATCGCCGCCATTCGCGACGGCGTGCGCGACGGCCAGTTCAAGGCGCGCGAAGTCGCCGAGGCTTTCAACGCCAAGGTTGCGGGCGCGCGGGCGCTCAACGCCTTTCTGGTCGAAACCCCCGATCACGCGCTCGCCGCCGCCGATGCGGCCGACGCGGCGCGCGCGGCGGGCGAGACGCTCAAGCCGCTGGCGGGCGTGCCAATCGGCATGAAGGACCTGTTCGCGACCAAGGGCGTCGCGACCACCGCCGCCAGCAAGATCCTGGAAGGCTTCGTGCCGCCCTACGAGTCGACCGTTTCGCAGAATCTGTGGAATGCGGGCGCAGGCATGCTCGGCAAGCTGAACCTCGACCAGTTCGCCATGGGCTCGTCCAACGAGACCAGCGCGTTCGGCAACGTCATCTCGCCCTGGCGTCGCCCCAACGACACCGCAGCGCTCGCCCCCGGCGGATCGTCGGGCGGTTCGTCGACGGCGGTGTCGGCGGGTCTGGCGCCGGGTGCGACCGGCACCGATACCGGCGGTTCGATCCGCCAGCCCGCCGCCTTCACCGGCATTTCGGGCATCAAGCCGACCTATGGCCGCTGCTCGCGCTGGGGCACGATCGCCTTTGCCTCCTCGCTCGACCAGGCGGGACCGATGGCGCGCGACGTGCGCGACTGCGCGATCATGCTGGAGGCGATGGCGGGCTTCGACGCCAAGGACGCGACCTCGCTGAAGCTCGACGTGCCGAATTGGGAAGCCGCTTTGTCGGCGGACCTGAAGGGCAAGCGCGTCGGCGTGCCCAAGGAATACCGCGTCGACGGCATGCCCGCCGAGATCGAGGCGCTGTGGCAGCAGGGCATCGACTGGCTGCGCGATGCAGGCGCCGAGATCGTCGAGGTCTCGCTGCCGCACACGAAGTACGCGCTTCCGGCCTATTACATCATTGCGCCTGCCGAGGCGTCGTCCAACCTCGCCCGCTATGACGGCGTGCGCTACGGCCTGCGCGACTTGCCCGAAGGGGCGGGGTTGCAGGACATGTATGCCGCCACCCGCGCCGCCGGGTTCGGTGACGAGGTGAAGCGTCGCATCCTGATCGGCACCTATGTGCTGTCGGCGGGCTTCTACGACGCCTATTACACCCAGGCGCAGAAGGTCCGCACGCTGATCGCGCGCGATTTCGAGCGGGCGTTCGGTGAGTGTGACGTGCTGCTCACCCCGACCGCGCCCTCGGCGGCGTTCGCGCTGGGCGAGAAGCAGGCCGATCCGCTGGCCATGTACCTCAACGACGTGTTCACGGTGCCCGCCTCGCTGGCGGGGCTCCCCGCCATGTCGGTGCCGGGCGGTCTGGACAAGGACGGGCTGCCGCTCGGCCTCCAGATCATCGGCAAGCCGCTGGATGAGCAGGGGGTGCTGAACGCCGGGCTCGCCATCGAACAGCGCGCGGGCTTCACCGCCCGTCCGCAGGCCTGGTGGTAAGCGACCGCGCCTTCACGGCCCGCAACATCGCGGTGTTGCGGGAAGCACAGGGCGCCCTGAACGTCGCGTTCGGGGCGATCCTCAGCGCCTATGTCGGCGTGTCGCTCAGCCATATGGAAAGCCAGCCCTTCGACCATCACACGCTGGCGCGGTTCTTCCTGGGCGTGGCGGGGTTCATCCTGTGCCTGTGCGTGGGCAACAGCGTGATCCTGCGCGGCGAGGTGCGGCTGGGCATCCTGTTCCTGCTGCTGGGGGCGGGCGCGGCCTATATCGGGTTGCGGGAGGCGCGGCATCTCGGTTTCGAGACGTCGGTCCTGCGCATCCTGTCGACCTGCTGGATCGTCGCCCTGCTGGGCAGCAACGCCGTCCTGACGGCGATCAACTATCTTCATCATCGAGATCGAACATGAGCGAATATCGCATCCAGGGCGCGACCGGGGAATGGGAGGTCGTGATCGGCCTGGAAGTCCATGCCCAGGTCACCTCCAACGCCAAGCTGTTCTCCGGCGCGGCCACCGCCTTCGGCGCGGAGCCCAACACCCAGGTCTCGCTGGTCGATGCCGCGATGCCCGGCATGCTGCCCGTGCCCAATATGGAGTGCATCCGCCAGGCGGTGCGCACCGGCATGGCGATCGATGCGCAGATCAACAAATGGTCGCGTTTCGACCGGAAGAATTACTTCTACGCCGATCTGCCGCAGGGCTATCAGATCAGCCAGCTCTACCACCCGCTGGTCGGTGAGGGCGCGATCGAGATCAGCCTGGACGAGAAGAACCCCGACGGCCCGACCAAGTCGATCGGCGTCGAGCGCATCCATGTCGAGCAGGATGCGGGCAAGCTGATGCACGACCAGCATCCGACCCGCTCCTATGTCGACCTCAACCGCTCTGGCGTGGCGCTGATGGAGATCGTCAGCCGCCCCGACATGCGCTCGCCCGCCGAAGCAGGGGCTTATCTCCGCAAGCTGCGCGCGATCCTGCGTTATGTCGGGTCGTGCGACGGCAACATGGAAGAAGGCTCGATGCGCGCCGACGTGAACGTGTCGGTGCGTAAGCCCGGCGACGAGTTCGGCACGCGGACCGAGACGAAGAACGTCAACTCGGTTCGCTTCGTCATGGCCGCGATCGAATATGAGGCCAAGCGCCAGGTCGCGGTGCTGGAGGATGGCGGCAAGATCGTCCAGGAAACGCGCCTCTTCAACGTCGAGAGCGGCACCACCCGCTCGATGCGGTCGAAGGAAGATGCGCATGATTACCGCTACTTCCCCGATCCCGACCTGCTGCCTCTCGAGCTGACCGACGCGTTCGTCGAGGAATGCCGCGCCAGCCTGCCCGAACTGCCCGACGCCAAGCGTCGCCGTTACGAGGCGCTGGGCCTGACCCCGTATAATGCGGGCGTGCTGACCGCCGAGGTCGAGACGGCGCGCTGGTTCGACGGGCTGCTGGATGCGCTGGAAGGCACGAGCGCCAAGCCCGCACAGGCGGCGAACTGGGTCGCGGCCGAACTGTTCGGCGCGCTCAACCGGCTGGGCAAGGACATCACCGAGAGCCCGGTCAGCCCCGCCCAGGCGGCCGAACTGCTGGCGCTGGTCGCCGACGGCACGCTGTCGGGCAGCCTGTCCAAGCAGGTGTTCGAGATCATGCTGGAGACGGGCGACGGTCCGAGCAAGATCGTCGAGGAGCGTGGCCTCAAGCAGACCAGCGACACCGGCGCGATCGAGGCTGTGATCGCCGAGGTTCTGGAGAAGAACCCGAACCAGCTGGGCCAGTATCGCGCGGGCAAGGAGGCGCTGTTTGGCTTCTTTGTCGGTCAGACGATGAAGGCGATGGGCGGCAAGGCCAACCCGGCGGTGGTCAACGACCTGCTGAAGAAAGCGCTGGCGGGGTGATGTATTGCTCCCCCTCCCGCAAGCGGGAGGGGGCCGGGGGGAGGGTTTGGTGCCTCGCAGAGGTCATCGCCTGCGGCCTTCCCTCCCCCATCCCCTCCCGCCTGCGGGAGGGGCGTGTTTTTGGCGAGCGACATGCGCTGTCGTGAGCTTCGAATCTAGCGAACGGCCTTCGATAATCTTCTCGCCTTGCCGCAAGCTTCTCCCCTCCCGCAGGCGGGAGGGGCTGGGGGAGGGCAAGGGTGTCTCACCGAGACTGGCGCCCTGCTATTGCGCATCCAGATCCTGGTTCCGCACCACGCCGCCGGTCCCGCCGACGCCGTCATGCTCGCCGCTGCTGGTGAAGGTCACCGGCTCCTCGCCACCCTCACCACGCTTGACCGCATCGGACCGCGCCTCGACCGCCTGCTCGATATCGCTCCGCTCGTCCTCGCGCGGCGGGCTGTCGGGGTTGTTCTCCGGCACCTCGGCGGGCGGGCTGTCGGGATGGTTTTCGGGGTTGGTCGCCATCGTCTTCCTCAAATCTGCGGGGGCTGCTGCGTGCCGGGATCGCCGGGGCCGGTGCCGGGAGCGGGCTGGTCGATATCGGGGCCGGGCGGCACGATTTCGGGCGGGGGTGCGTCGGGCTGCGCGGGCTGGGTCGGCGGCGGGCTTTCGGGCGGGGGCTGGGTGGCCATTCTCGCTCTCCAATTCGGACTGGGGAGGGGATAAACGCATCGCGACCGCACATGTTGCCTGTTGTCCCTTGCCGAAGCCGCCCATGGTGATATAGACGCGCGCCCATCGGCGGTGTCCTCGTGCGGGCGTGGCGGAACTGGTAGACGCGCTGGATTTAGGTTCCAGTATCGTAAGATGTGGGGGTTCGAGTCCCTTCGCCCGCACCAGTCCCCGGTCAAAACGGGGCGACAGCCACACGGAATTTCTCCAGATTGAAGGCCTTTAGATGCAGACTGTCGAGACGCTGAACGAGGGGCTGAAGCGCGCCTACACGCTCACCATCACCGCCCAGGATATCGAGGGCAAGGTCGATGCCGAACTGAAGCGCATCGCTCCGCAGATGAAGATGCCCGGCTTCCGCCCCGGCAAGGTGCCCGCCAACCTGGTCCGCAAGATGCACGGCCCGGCGCTCCTCCAGGACGCGTTGAACACCGCGCTGCAGGAAGGCGTGCAGTCGCTGATCGTCGAGCAGGGCCTTCGCCCCGCGATGCAGCCGCAGGTCGAGCTGGTCGGTGAGTATGAGCAGGGCAAGGATGCCACGCTGAACGTCACGCTCGAAGTGCTGCCGCAGGTCCCGACCCCCGCGATCGACGCGCTGAAGCTGGAGCGTCTGACCGTGGCCGTCGCCGACGAGGCGGTGGACGAGCAGCTCCAGAAGTTCGCCGACCAGCAGAAGCGCTGGGACGATGCGGGCGACAAGGCTGCGGCCGAGGGTGACCAGGTCACCGTCGATTTCGTCGGCAAGACCGCGGACGGCGTCGCCTTCGAGGGCGGCTCGGGCGAGGACATGGCCGTCGAGATCGGCGCGGGTCGCCTGATCCCCGGTTTCGAGGACCAGCTGGTCGGCGTGAAGGCGGGTGAAGAGAAGCAGATCTCGGTCACCTTCCCCGAGGACTATCCCGCCAAGGATCTGGCCGGTCAGCCCGCGACCTTCGACCTGACGATCAAGTCGGTGAAGACCGCCGGTGAGGCCAAGATCGACGACGAGATGGCGAAGAATCTGGGCCTCGAGAGCCTGGAGCAGCTGCGCGGCCTGCTGAAGGGGCAGATCGAGCAGGAGCATAACGGCCTGACCCGCACCTATATGAAGCGCAAGCTGCTCGACCAGCTGGCCGATGGTCACGACTTCGAAGTGCCGCCGTCGATGGTCGAGGCCGAGTTCTCGCAGATCTGGGCACAGCTCGAGCACGAAGCGACCCATGAGGAAGACCCCGAGGCCGCCAAGGCCGAGATGGAGAAGGAGCGCGACGACTATCGCAAGATCGCCGAGCGCCGCGTCCGTCTGGGCCTGCTCCTCTCGGAGATCGGCCAGGCGAACGGCGTCGAAGTGACCGCGCAGGAAATGAACCGCCTGATCGCGCAGGCCGCGCAGCAGTACGGCCCCGAGGATCGCCAGCGCTTCATCCAGTATATCCAGCAGGAGCCGATGGCCGCCGCCCAGCTGCGCGCCCCGCTCTATGAGGACAAGGTCGTCGACTTCCTGTTCGGCAAGGCCGAGATCACCGACCGCGAAACCACGCGCGAGGAACTGGAAGCCGCGATCGAGAGCGAGGACGGTTTCTCGACCGGCACGCACGTCCACAATCATGACCACGACCATGATCATGACCATGGCGCCAAGAAGTCGAAGGCGAAGGCCAAGAAGGTCGACGTGACCGAGGACGCCGCCGCCGAGGAAGGCGCCGAGGACGCGCCGAAGAAGGCGACCCGCGCCAAGAAGGCCGCTCCGGCCGAAGGCGAGGCGGATGCCGCCGAGGCGACCGAGGAGGCCCCGGCCAAGAAGCCGCGCGCCAAGAAGGCCGCTGCTCCGGCGGAAGGCGAGGCCGAGGCCGAAGCGCCCGCCAAGAAGCCGCGCGCCAAGAAGGCCGCGCCGACCGAGTAAGGACGGCATCGGACTTCGGTTCGTGAACGAACGGGGAAGGGCGGTCGCGCAAGCGGTCGCCCTTCCTGCTTGAAGGACCTCTGTTCCTCCCCTTGCAGGGGAGGAATGGCAGACGGGCTGTCCCGCCCGGCCGCGTTGGCGCATAGGGGCTATGGGTAGTGACGGGGGGCCGGATCGCCCGCCTTTTGACGAGGATAGGTTGTGAACGAACCCCGGATCGCGGTGCTGCTGCCCTGCTATAACGAAGAGGCCGCGATCGCGCAGACCATTGCGGGCTTCCGCGCTGCGCTGCCCTCGGCGACCATCTATGTCTATGACAATAACAGCCGGGATCGCACCGTGGAGGTGGCGCGCGCCGCCGGGGCCGTGGTCCGGTCGGAACGAATCCAGGGCAAGGGCGCGGTCGTGCGGCGGATGTTCGCCGATATCGACGCCGATATCTATGTCATGGCGGATGGCGATGCGACCTATGATGCGGCCTCCGCGCCGGGGCTGGTCGTGCGCATGGTCGAGGAGCAGCTCGACATGGTGGTCGGCCAGCGGGTGAGCGAGGCCGAACTCGCCTATCGGCGCGGGCACCGCTTCGGCAATGCGATGCTGACCGGGATGCTGGCGCGGCTGTTCGGGCGCAGCTTCTCCGACATTCTGTCGGGCTACCGCGTCTTCTCGCGGCGCTTCGTCAAGAGTTTCCCGGTCCTGTCGGTCGGCTTCGAGATCGAGACCGAGATCAGCGTCCATGCACTCGAACTCAAAATGCCCTGCGCCGAGGTGGCGACCCCCTATTTCGCGCGGCCCGAGGGGTCGGCGTCGAAGCTGAGCACCTATTCGGACGGCTGGCGCATCCTGCGCACCATCATCAAGCTTTACCGGATCGAGCGGCCGCTCTGGTTCTTCGGCGCGATCGCCGCGCTGTTCGCGGCGGCGGCGATCCTGCTCGCGGTGCCGTTGATCCTGACCTATCTCGACACGCATCAGGTGCCGCGCTTCCCGACCGCGATCCTGTCGACCGGGCTGATGCTGCTGGCGGCGCTGAACGTCTTTACCGGGCTGATCCTCGACACCGTGGTGCGCGGGCGGCAGGAGGTGCGGCGGCTGGCCTATCTGGCGCAGCCCGCCCCCGGCTCGGCGGGCTGAGCGGGCAGGGCGAGCGCGAACAGCGCAAAGCCGCTGGCGATCGTCCAGACCAGCGTCCGCTCCATGAACCAGGCGTGGATCATGGTATGCTGCCAGAACAGGACGAGCATGGCGGCGATGGCGCCATTGGACAGCAGCAGTGCGACCACCCGCGCACGCATCGCCGGGTCGGGACGGGCGAGCAGCCGCCGCGCGCCCCACATACCCGCCACCAGCGCGATCAGCACGACCGCGCCCGCCATCAGCGGCATTCCGGCCGCCAGCCCGTCAATGCCCTTGGCCAGCTGGCGCGCCATATGGACGATGCCCAGATCGGACGTCTCGCCATGCGAGGCGTCCAGGCCCAGCCGGACCTGAAGCTGCCCCGCATCCGCGCGTAGCGCCCGGACGCCGAACACCTGCGCGACCAGCGCGATCTTGAGCGCCACCATCGTCGCGATCGCGCCGAGATAGGCCGCCAGCGGCGCGACGGGCAGGGGGGCGAAGGCGCGTTCCTCGCCCGGCCTGGCGGCAAAGGCCAGGCCGCCGATCACCGCCGCCAGCCCCAGTGGAATGCCGCCGGTCAGGAACTCGAAGGTCAGGGTCAGCGCGCCGAACAGCCCGGCGGTCAGCATCGCCAGGCGCGGCCCGATCCCGCGCCCCGTGCCCATCACCGCCAGCATCAGCAGATAGCCGATCAGCACGATGTCCGCCGGACCATGGCCCAGCGACTGGCCATAGCTTTCCAGCCCGAACCCGCGCGCGAAGGCGAGAAAGACGATCAGCCAGAACAGCCCCTCCGCCCGCCGCCGTCCCCGTACCAAGGCGAGCAGCCCGGTGACGATCCCCGCCAGCACCAGCAGCGTCGACAGGCCGTGATAGATCCCCCGGATCGCCGCCACCGACAGCCGGGGCAGCAGCAGCCGGGCGAGCAGCGTGTGACCATGGATATAGCGGTGATAATAGCCGGTCGTGCCCGTCCGCTCACCCGCCAGGAAGCCGCGCAGGCTGCTGCACTGCGTCCGGGGTTCGACCGGGGGCGTGACCAGCGGGCTGACGGTCAGTGCCGTCGCACCGGCCCGCTGGTCGAGCGCGAGGCGAAGGATCAGGCAGTCATTATATTGATGCCATCCGATCGCGGTATCGCCCTTCAGATAGTCGCGGTCCTGCAACGCACCCTCGGCGAATGCCTGTCGGACATGCGCGCGTGCGGCGGGCAGATCGAGTCCGATCGCGGCGTGATTGGCCAGAAGGAACAGCAGGAACAGGACCGCGCCGATAACCGCCCCGCTCGCCGCGCCGAGAAGCAGCGCACGCGGTCGCATGACGCGAAGCGCCGTGGTCAGGGCCGGAGACGGCGTTCGTGCCAACGTCATGATTTTGCCGGATACCGCCTCTCGCGTCCTTACGCATCGGTCTAGCGTGCGCGCGCGTAAAAAAGGGTAAACGCTGCATCGCGGCATGTGGGGCGGTCGCCGGGGCTTGAATATGCGCTGGCATCACGCGACATAGGGGCTCTTCTGGGCATAAGAGAGATATCCATGCACAATCCGTTCGAGACCGGCGATTTCGCGAGCCCGCTGGCACAGGCCGGCGTCGGGCTGCGGCAGACGCAGGCCGGTCTGGTTCCGATCGTCATCGAACAGTCGAACCGCGGCGAACGGTCGTTCGATATTTTCAGCCGCCTGCTGCGCGAGCGCATCATCTTCGTTACCGGCGGTGTCGAGGACGGGATGGCGTCGCTGATCTGCGCGCAGCTGCTGTTCCTCGAGTCGGAAAATCCGAAGAAGGACATCTTCATGTACATCAACTCGCCGGGCGGTGTCGTCACGGCGGGCATGGCGATCCATGACACGATGCAGTATATCCGGCCGCGCGTCGGCACGCTGTGCATCGGCCAGGCCGCCTCGATGGGCAGCTTCCTGCTGTCGGCGGGTGAGCCGGGCATGCGCGTGGCGACGACGAACAGCCGCATCATGATCCACCAGCCTTCGGGCGGGGCGCAGGGCATGGCCGCGGACATCGAGATCCAGGCGCGCGAGATCCTGCGCATGCGGCATTTCCTGAACTCGCTCTACGCCAAGTACACGGGCAAGCCGCTGGAGGAGATCGAGCGTGCGATGGACCGCGACAAGTTCATGGGCGCCGAGGAGGCCAAGGAATTCGGCCTGATCGACCAGGTGTTCGACAAGCGTCCGGTCCCGGCCGACGACGCGACGTCCGCGTAAGACGGGTCGTTCCGCGTGAACGGTTTATTTCGATTGTGACTTTATCGGGGTGCGGTACGATGCGCACCCCGGCAACGGTAGCGCACCGTTTGATGGGTGCGAGAGGTGATTGATGGACAAGGTGAGCGGTGGCAACTCGAAAAGCACCCTCTATTGCTCGTTCTGCGGCAAGTCGCAGCACGAGGTGCGCAAGCTGATCGCGGGGCCGACCGTCTTCATTTGCGACGAGTGCGTGGAGCTGTGCAACGACATCATCCGTGAGGAGACCAAGTCCGCTTTGGTGTCCAAGAAGGATGGTGGCGTGCCGACGCCGCAGGAAATCTGCAATGTGCTCGACGACTATGTCATCGGTCAGAAGCAGGCCAAGCGTGTCCTGTCGGTCGCGGTGCACAACCACTATAAGCGCCTGAACCACGGCGCGAAGGGCGCCGACGTCGAACTCGCCAAGTCGAACATCCTGCTCGTCGGCCCGACCGGCTGCGGCAAGACGCTGCTCGCGCAGACGCTGGCGCGCATCCTCGATGTGCCCTTCACCATGGCGGACGCGACGACGCTGACCGAGGCGGGTTATGTCGGCGAGGATGTCGAGAACATCATCCTCAAGCTGCTCCAGGCATCGGATTACAATGTCGAGCGGGCGCAGCGCGGCATCGTCTATATCGACGAGATCGACAAGATCAGCCGCAAGGCCGAGAATCCCTCGATCACCCGCGACGTGTCGGGCGAGGGCGTCCAGCAGGCGCTGCTCAAGCTGATGGAAGGCACGACCGCCAGCGTTCCGCCCCAGGGCGGCCGCAAGCATCCGCAGCAGGAATTCCTGCAGGTCGACACGACGAACATCCTGTTCATCTGCGGCGGCGCGTTCGCGGGTCTGGAAAAGATCATCGGCGACCGCCTGCAGGGCAAGTCGATCGGCTTCGGCGCCTATGTCGCGGCTCCCGAGGAGAAGCGGACCGGCGAATATCTGCGCCAGACCGAGCCCGAGGATCTGCTGAAGTTCGGCCTGATCCCCGAATTCGTCGGCCGTCTGCCGGTCATCGCGACGCTGGAGGATCTCGACATCGCGGCGCTGGTGAAGATCCTGTCCGAGCCGAAGAACGCGCTGGTGAAGCAGTATCAGAAGCTGTTCGAGATGGAGAATGTCGAACTCGACTTCACCGACGAGGCGCTGACCACGGTCGCCAAGAAGGCGATCGAGCGCAAGACGGGTGCTCGCGGGCTTCGCTCGATCCTGGAGGGCATCCTGCTCGACACCATGTTCGACCTGCCCGGCATGGACGGCGTCGACGAGGTGATGGTCGACAAGGACGTGGTCGAGGGCCGCAAGGAACCGATCCGCGTCTATGCCGAAAAGTCCAAGCAGAAGGACGGCGCGGCGGCCTGAACGCCGGCCCTGTGATCGATGCGAGAAAGCGGGCGCTTCCGAAAGGAGGCGCCCGTTTTTCATGAGGATCATGCGATGGCCGTGATGCGCGATGCGGTGGACGGGGACCGGGTGGCGGTGGCGCGGATGCTGGGCCGCGCCTTCGCCGACGATCCGGCCATGTCCTATATCTTTCCCGATGCCGCCGACCGGGCGAAGCGCCTGCCGCGCCTGTTCGCGCTGCTGTTCGACAGCGATGCGGTCGGGATGCGGCTGGTGAGCCAGGGGGCGGATGCGGGAAGCTTCTGGCGACCGCCCGGACAGGCGCAGGTGCCGACCATGGCCTTTGTCCGGCGGCTGATCCCGGTGCTGCACACGCTGGGGGCGTCGCTACCCCGCGCGATGCGGCTGGGCGATGCGGTCGAAGCGCATTTCCCGGCCGAGCCCTTCTGGTATCTGCACATTGCGGGCGTCGATCCGGCGCGGCAGGGGCGGGGGCTGGGCGGCGCGTCGATCCGGGCGGGACTGGCCAGATGCGACGCGGACGGTGTGCCTGCCTATCTGGAGACCGCGACCGAAAGCAATGTCGGGCTCTATGCCCGGCTGGGGTTCGAGCTGACCGGGCAATGGTCGGTCCCCAAAGGCGGCCCGCGCTTCTGGTCGATGATGCGGCCGGTCGGGGGAAAGTGAAACCCGTCGCCTGAAGGGGTGGCCCCGCTATGCCAGCCATGTCGTCCCGCTGTGGGTGGACGATAGCGGGCGGTGGGCTCGGCACTTGGTTGCGATCTCGCAATGAATCCCGCCCGGATCGGGAGCCAACAGGGTGGTTGGCGCATTGGCATGACAGGAATGTCATCATGCCATGACGAGGAGACCCGACCAGCCATGAGCGAACCCGATGCCATCGTTTCCCCCGGACAGAAGCGCGCGCTGCTCCAGCGTCTGTTGATGCCCTGGTGGACCCTGGTGTTCCCGTTGCTGGGCCTGCTCGCCATCGCGGTCTCGCTCTACAAGATGGGGACGGTGGGGGTGGTCGTCGCGGCGATCATCCTGGTCGGCTGCGTGCTGTCGGCGGTGCATCAGGCCGAAGTCGTCGCGCACCGGGTCGGCGAGCCGTTCGGCACGCTCGTCCTGGCGGTCGCGGTGACGGTGATCGAGGTGTCGCTGATCGTCAGCCTGATGCTGTCCGATGCGGGCGATGCCTCCAGTCTGGCGCGCGATACCGTGTTCGCGGCGATCATGATCATCCTCAACGGCATTGTCGGCCTCTGCCTGCTGGCGGGAGGCGTGCAGCATGGCGAGCAGCGCTTCTCGCTGCGCGGGGCCAGTTCGTCGCTGAACGTGCTGAGCGCGATGGTCGTGCTGTCGCTGGTCCTGCCCAATTACGTCTCGTCCGCGCCGGGGCCGACCTATGCGACCTCGCAGCTGGTCTTCGTCGCGATCGTCAGCGTCATCCTGTACGGGACTTTCGTGATGGTGCAGACGGTGCGACACCGCGACTATTTCCTTCCCGTGCATGAGGACATGCCCGCCGACGCCCATGCCGAGCCGCCGACCAATGCGGCCGCCTGGGCGGCATTGGGGATACTGCTGGTCGCGCTGGTCGGGGTGGTGCTGCTGGCCAAGGGGCTGTCGGGGATCGTCGAGGCGGCGATCCTGAACGCCGGGCTGCCGCTCGCCATCGTCGGGGTGGTCATCGCGGCGCTGGTCCTCGCGCCCGAAAGCCTGGCGGCGTACCGGGCGGCCAAGCGGAACCGGTTGCAGACCAGCCTCAACCTCGCGCTGGGCTCGGCGCTGGCGACGATCGGGCTGACCATTCCGGCGGTGGCGATCGTCTCGCTGATGCTCGGCTTGCCGCTCGCGCTGGGGATCGGGGCCAAACAGATGATCCTGCTGGTGCTGTCGCTGTTCACCATCACGCTGACGCTGGGCAATGGCCGGACCACCGTGCTGGGCGGCGCGGTGCATCTGGTGATCTTCGCGGCCTATCTGTTCGTGACGGTGGTGCCGTGATTCTGAGCGCCACCCTCCGTTCAGCCTGAGCGAAGTCGAAGGCCAAGGGAATCCGGTCGGACCGGGCACGCCTGGAACGTCGTTCGGTCCGTGGCCTTCGACTTCGCTCAGGCTGAACGGAGGGCGGGCTTACTTCTTGGTTTTCGCCGCCTGTTCCGCCTTCCACGCGCGGAACTGCTCGATCGCGACCGAGCGTTTCAGCACCTTCGCCCAGGGGTCGACCACGACGTGCGCATCTTCGGGAAGGGTCAAGGTGCCCGTGCCGTCCGTCATCGGCAGCGTCTCGACCCTGTCGCCCACCTGCACCTCGACCGGCATCGGGAAGGGCCCGCCGCCCGGCACCTTCCAGCTCAGCGTCAGCTGGTTGCCCGCCCGCTTCTCGACGATCTCGGGCAGGGCCGCCTGGCGCAGATAGACGTTGAAGAACCAGCCATAATCCTTGCCCGTGACCTGCCGGACAAAGCCCTCATATTCCTTGGTCGAGCCATAGCGCGGCGTGAAATTCCCCGGCTTGGGATCGGTGCGGCCATAGACGGCAAGCCGCGTCACGTCCCAAAAGGCCTTGTCGCCGATCAGGTTGCGCAGGGTGTGGAGCATCCACGACCCCTTCATATAGATGTCGAGGCCGGGGCCGCCCTTGGCGTCCTCATAGACGTCCTGCTCGGTCATGCTGCGATCATGGACGATGGGCGACTTGTTCGCGATCTGGCCGCGCTGCGCATCCATCATCACCGCATAGCGCGCTTCGCCCTCGCGCCAGCGGCCGTAAGAAGGCTGCATGTAACTGCCATAGCCTTCGTGCAGCCAGAAATCGTCCCAGTCGACATTGGTCAGCTGGTTGCCGAACCATTCATGGCTGAATTCATGCTGGAACAGCCAGTCGAACCCCTCGGGCGCCTTGGCATATTCGTTGCCGTACGCGTTGATCGTCTGGTGCTCCATACCCTTGTGCGGGGTTTCGACCACGCCGAGCTTCTCGTCGCCAAAGGGGAAGGGGCCGACCGTCGATTCGAAGAAATCCAGCGTCGGCGCGAACTCGGCGAACAGGCCTTCGGCCTTCTGCTTCTCGCCGGGCAGATACCAGTAGAACATCGGGATCGTGTTGCCGAAGCGGCTCTTGTACTTGCCCTCGACCACCTCATAGGGCCCGACGTTCAGCGCGATGGCATAGGTGTTGGGATGCTTGGTCCGCCAGTTCCAGCGGGTGCGCCCGTCGGACAGCGTGTCGACGCCCAGCAGCACGCCGTTGGACGGCGCCTTCAAGCCCTTGGGCACGGTGATATGCAGCGTGACGACGCCCGGCTCGCCCATCGGATAGTCGAGGCACGGCCAGAACAGGTCGCAGCCATAGCCCTGCGTCGTCGTCGCGAACCAGGGCCGCCCGTCGGGCGTCTTGGCCCAGACCACGCCGGTATCCCAGGGCGCCCGCACCGCGACATGCGGGGTGCCGCCATAGGTGATCCTGGCGCTGACCTTCTGACCGGCACGCAACGCGCGAGGCAGGGTGATGACGAGTTGTCCTTCCGGATTGGACCATGAGGCGGGCTTGAGCGGCTTGCCGTCGATCGCGATCGCCTTGACCGGCAGATTGCGGTCGAGATCGATCACCAGCCGCGCCAGCGGCGACTTTGCGGTAAAGTCCAGCACCGCAATGCCGTTCAGTTCCCGTGTGTCCGGCAGAATCTCGAACGACAGGTCGGCGCTGTCGAACCGCATGGCCCGTTGCTCGGGCGGGCGAACGCCGCCCGACACCATGGTCTGGGCGGTCAGCGGCGGCTCGCCCTTGCCGGGTAAGCCCTTGGGGCTCTGGGCAAAGGCGGTGGCGGCCCCACAGAGCAGCGAGGAGGCGAACAGCGCAGCGACGACATTCCGTATACGATTCATGCGGCATGGTGTCGCGCAACGCCGACGGCTTGGCAAGCCATCGATCGATCCACTGATCGCACCGACGATTGATGGAACGGCAACCCTCCCCATATAGTGTGATGAAGAGGCCCCGGTCGGGGCCGACCGGAGTTTGCATGAACCAGTCCTATCCCGTCCTTCCGCTGCGTGACATCGTCGTATTCCCGCACATGATCGTCCCCCTGTTCGTCGGTCGCGACAAATCGGTCGCGGCGCTCGAGGCGGCGATGGCGGCGGACAAGGAGATTTTCCTGGTCGCCCAGCTCGATCCCGCCGAGGACGATCCGGCGCGCGAGGATCTGTATGAGATCGGCGTCACCGCCACCGTCCTGCAACTGCTCAAGCTGCCCGACGGCACCGTCCGCGTGCTGGTCGAGGGCAAGGTGCGCGGCCGGCTGGCCGAGCTGGACGAATCGGGCGCCTTCCTGACCGCCACGATCGACGCGACCCCGGTCGAGGCCGACGAGGCCGCGCTGGAGGAGCAGGACCATGACATGAAGGCGCAGATCGCCGCCCTCATGCGCTCGGTGGTCGACCAGTTCGAGAATTACGCCAAGCTCAACCGCAAACTGCCCGCCGAGACCGCGGTGCAGCTGGCCGAGATCGAGGATGCCTCGCAGCTGGCCGATGCGGTCGCCGCCAACATCTCGGTCAAGGTCGCCGACAAGCAGGCGCTTTTGGTGGAGACCGATCCGGCCAAGCGGCTGGAGATGGCCTATGCCCTGATGGAAGGCGAACTCGGCGTTCTTCAGGTCGAGAAGAAGATCAAGAGCCGCGTCAAGCGCCAGATGGAGAAGACGCAGCGCGAATATTATCTCAACGAACAGCTCAAGGCGATCCAGCGCGAGCT
The DNA here is from genome assembly GCF_040544655.1 of Sphingomonas sp. 1185. Taxonomy (NCBI): domain Bacteria; kingdom Pseudomonadati; phylum Pseudomonadota; class Alphaproteobacteria; order Sphingomonadales; family Sphingomonadaceae; genus Sphingomonas; species Sphingomonas sp. 1185. The sequence goes on along the minus strand of NZ_JBEPKL010000032.1, from coordinate 2,508 downwards.
GGGCAATGAGAGCGAGGACGGCGACGGCGACGAGATCGCCGAGCTGACCCAGAAGATCGCGACGCTCAAGCTGTCCAAGGAAGCGCGGACCAAGGCGACCGCCGAGCTGAAGAAGCTGAAGACCATGGCGCCGATGAGCGCCGAGGCGACCGTCGTGCGCAACTATCTCGACGTGCTGCTGGGTCTGCCCTGGGGCAAGAAGTCCAAGGTCAAGAAGGACATTGCGGCGGCGCAGGCGATCCTCGACCAGGATCATTATGCGCTGGAGAAGGTGAAGGACCGGATCGTCGAATATCTCGGCGTGCAGGCGCGCACCAACAAGCTGAAGGGGCCGATCCTGTGCCTCGTCGGCCCGCCGGGCGTCGGCAAGACCTCGCTGGGCCAGTCGATCGCCAAGGCGTGCGGGCGCGAGTTCATCCGCCAGTCGCTGGGCGGCGTGCGCGACGAGGCCGAGATCCGCGGCCACCGCCGCACCTATATCGGCTCGCTGCCGGGCAAGATCGTGACCAACCTGAAAAAGGCCGGCACGTCCAACCCGTTGTTCCTGCTCGACGAGATCGACAAGCTGGGCCAGGATTTCCGCGGCGACCCCGCCTCGGCGCTGCTGGAGGTGCTCGACCCCGAACAGAACGCCAAGTTCAACGATCACTATCTGGAGATCGACATCGATCTGTCGGACGTGATGTTCGTGTGCACCGCGAACACGCTGAACCTGCCGCAGCCGCTGCTCGACCGCATGGAGATCATCCGGCTGGAAGGCTATACCGAGGACGAGAAGGTCGAGATCGCCGAGCGCCATCTGGTCGCCAAGCAGGTCGAGACGCACGGGCTGAAGGACGGCGAATTCACGCTGACGCAAGACGGCCTGCGTGCGCTGATCCAGCGTTACACCCGCGAGGCGGGCGTGCGTACGCTGGAACGTGAGATCGCGCGTCTCGCCCGCAAGGCGCTGCGCCAGATCCTGGAGGGCAAGGCGACGTCGGTGACGATCACGCCCGAAAACCTCCACGAGTTCGCGGGCGTGCAAAAGTATCGCCACGGCCTGTCCGAACAGGAGGATCAGATCGGCGCGGTCACGGGCCTCGCCTGGACCGAGGTGGGCGGCGAGCTGCTGACCATCGAATCGGTGACGGTGCCGGGCAAGGGCCAGGTGAAGACCACCGGCAAGCTGGGCGACGTGATGAAGGAATCGGTCCAGGCCGCCTTCAGCTTCGTCCAGGCGCGCAGCCCCAGCTTCGGGATCAAGCCGTCGCTTTTCCACCGCAAGGACATCCATATCCACCTGCCCGAGGGCGCGGTGCCCAAGGATGGTCCGTCGGCGGGTATCGGCCTGGTCACCTCGATCGTCTCGACGCTGACGGGGATCGCGGTGCGCAAGGACGTGGCGATGACCGGCGAGGTCACGCTGCGCGGCCGCGTGCTGCCGATCGGCGGCCTGAAGGAAAAGCTGCTCGCGGCGCTGCGGGGCGGGATCACCACCGTCCTCATCCCGCAGGAGAATGAGAAGGATCTGGCCGACATCCCGGCCAATATCCGCGAGGGCCTGAAGATCGTGCCGGTCGCGCATGTCGACGAGGTGCTGCGCCTGGCGCTCGTCGGGCCGCTGGAGGCGATCGACTGGACCGATGCGGACGAGCTGGCAGCGCTGCCGCCCGCGCCGATCCCGGCGGTCGGGGGCGAACGCCACCACTGATCGTCGCATCGCAAGGGCCGTCCGTCGAAGGACAGGCGGCCCTTGTCATCGTCCTGACACGGGCTTCTGTTTGCGCGATCCTTCGCTTTGCGGGAAACGGGGGTTTGACAGCGCCGCCGGGTCCGGCATTATCGGCACTTTGATATTCGGGCGTCAGCAGTTAGGCTCGTTTTAATATCGGGATCATAGGGGGTTATGGAATGAACAAGCAGGAGCTGATCGCCACCGTCGCCGACTCCTCGGGGCTGGCGCGCGGGGATGCGGTCAAGGCCGTGGATGCCGTGTTCGAATCGATTACCGCCGCCCTGAAGAAGGGGGACGAGGTTCGCCTGGTCGGTTTCGGCACCTTTTCGGTGTCCAAGCGCAAGGCGTCGACCGGCCGCAACCCCCGCACCGGCGAGCCGATGACGATCAAGGCGTCGTCGCAGCCCAAGTTCAAGCCGGGCAAGTTGCTCAAGGACTCGGTGAACTGATTTTCTCGATTTTGGGGCTGGACAGGCGGTTCGCCGCCGCCTAAAGGCGCCTCTCCCGGTTACCGGGCGCGTAGCTCAGCGGTAGAGCACACCCTTCACACGGGTGGGGTCACAGGTTCAATCCCTGTCGCGCCCACCATGCAAATGGCAATGGCCGCCCGTCTCTTCCCCGCCGGAAGATGATCGGGCGGCCATTTTGCATTGGCGGAAACGCCGCGCGCCTATGCGAGCCCCTCCCCTTCAGGGGAGTGTTCACCCCGGACTCTGCAGGCGTTTTCTGGCGAGGAATATGTCGAGGGTGACCTCGAGCATGTTTTGGGTCTTGGAGGCGCGCTTGGTTCG
>NZ_JBEPKL010000031.1:0-49305 GCF_040544655.1 Sphingomonas sp. 1185 | reverse complement strand
GACCCGATGATCGCCAAGCTCGTCACCTGGGCCCCCACCCGCGAGGCCGCGATCGACGCGCAGATCGCCGCGCTCGACGCGTTCGAGATCGTCGGGCCGGGGACGAATATCGACTTCGTCTCCGCGCTGATGCAGCATCCGCGTTTCCGCGCGGGCGCGCTCACGACCGGCTTCATCGCCGAGGAATATCCCGAAGGCTTCCACGGCGCACCCGCAAGCACGGACCTGACCCGCACCCTCGCCGCCATCGCCGCCTTCGCCGCCACCGCCGAGGCGGACCGTGCGCGCCGGATCGACGGCCAGCTCGGCCATCGGCTGCAACCGCCCGCCGACTGGACGGTGCGGATCGGGGGCAAGGACCATGCGGTCCACGTCGCGACCGATGGGATCAGCGTTGACGGTGCGGAGCTGAACCTCGCCATCGCCTATACGCCGGGCGACCGGATGATCGCGGTCGAGGACGAGGGGGGCGAAACCCTCCACGTCCGCATCGCCAGGACCCGCACCGGCTTTCGCCTGACGACGCGCGGGGCCAGCCACATGATCCGCGTCCTGCCCGCCCGCGCGGCGCCCTACGCCCGGCACCTGATCGAGAAGGTGCCGCCTGACCTGTCCAAATTCCTGATCGCGCCGATGCCGGGCCTGCTCGTCCGCCTCGACGTGGCCGAGGGCGACAGGGTCGAGGCGGGCCAGCCGCTCGCTGTCGTCGAGGCGATGAAGATGGAAAACATCCTGCGTGCCGCCAAGACCGGCACCGTCAAGGCCATCACTGCCAGGACCGGTGACAGCCTGGCGGTGGATGCGGTCATCCTCGAACTGGAATGATGTTCGGGGGGCGTCGCCGTCGACGCCCCCGATCGTCACGCCGCGACCGCCTGGCGCGGGGCGTGGGCGATGCGGTCCTGTGCGATGGCGCGGGCGGCATGATGCGGGGTGGCGCCGTCGCGTGCCGCGCGGGCCAGCGTCTCCTCCATCCGCAGCGCGATGCCCTGTACCCGCTTGCGTACGTCGGGCGCGCGCCAGCCGAGATATTCGCCCGCGACATTGATGATCCCCCCGGCATTGACCAGGAAGTCGGGGGCATAGAGGATGTCGCGCTCGGCCAGCCGGTCGGCCATGTCCTCGCTGGCCAGCTGGTTGTTCGCCGCGCCGCACACCACGCTGGCGCGCAGACCCGCCACGGTTTCGGCATCGAGCACTGCCCCCAGCGCGCAAGGTGCCAGCACATCGATCCGCGCGGACAGCAGCGCGCGGCTGCTCATCACCATCGCGCCGAAGCGATCGGCGGCGCGCGCCGCCACCTCGCTGCGCGGTTCGGCGACGATCAGCCGCGCACCCATTTCATGCAGCAATTCGCACAGCGCATAGCCGACATGCCCCAGCCCCTGCACCGCGACGGTCACGTCGGACAGTTCCGCGCCCAGCCGGTGTCGGACCGCGACCTGCATCGCCTGTGCAACGCCCAGCGCGGTCCAGGGCGAGGGATCGCCGCCCGGCCGCCCGCCGCTTGCGGGAAGCCCGGCGACGTGGTGCGTTTCCCGGGCGACCATGCCCATATCCTCGACCGAGGTGCCGACATCCTCGGCGGTGACATAGCGTCCCTTCAACTCGCGCACCGTCCGTCCGAAGGCGCGGAACAGCGCCGCCCGGTCGAAATCGCCCTGCGGCAACCGGATGACGGCCTTGCCTCCGCCAAAGGGCAGGTCGGCCAGCGCATTCTTCAGCGCCATTCCTTCGGCCAGGCGCAGCGCATCGACGGTCGCCGCGCGGTCGCTGGCATAATGCCAGGCGCGGCACCCGCCCGCCGCCGGGCCCAGCGCGGTCGAGTGGAGGACGATGACCCCGCTCGCCCCCGTGTCGGCGTCGTGGAACGACACCACCTCTTCGGGGGGCAGGCTGTGGGCGTCTGGTGCGGTGCGCGACATGATGGTCTTCCCTTGATCTGTTGAAAGCAATCTAGCGGCCCCGGCCGAGTGTATCTGGTCCATCTTGGGGGTCTCGACGCGAAAGATCGGTTGAAATGACCCGATAAGGCGATTTATCGGAATGGTTATGCCGCACGACCTCGATATCTGGGAACGCCGCATCCTCGCCTTGCTTCAGGAGGATGCCAGCCTGTCCACCGCCGCCATCGCCGAGGCGGTCGGCCTGTCGGCCTCGCCCTGCTGGCGCCGGATCGATCGGCTGGAGCGGGAGGGGATCATCAAGCGGCGCGTCGCGCTGGTCGACCGGGCGAAGGTCGGGCTGAAGGCGCAGATCTTCGCGCAGGTGAAGCTCAACGCGCATGGCCGCGCCAATCTGGACGAGTTCGCCGCCGCGATCCGCGAAGTGCCCGAGGTGATGGAATGCCATGTGCTGATGGGGGCGGTCGACTTCATGCTACGCATCGTGGCGGCCGACATCGAATCCTATGAACGGCTGTTCTTCGAGCGGCTGTCCAACCTGCCGGGGGTGCAGGAAATCAACTCCACCGTCGCGCTGTCGGAGATCAAGTCGACCACCTCGCTGCCGATCGGGCCCGGATCGTAAGGGCGCTTGCTCGACACGCGCAGCCCCGATACCGCCCGGTTACGACAGGCGGCGGAGACGATATGGCGCGGACGCGGGGCTTGGGGAGGATTCGGATCGGCCTGTTCCTGCTGGTCTGGCTGAGCGGTGCCTGGTTCGGGTCGTGGGAATTCAACCCCAACAACGCGACCCGGCTGTTCGCCGCGATCCGCATGGTCGAGAACGGCACCGCGACCATCGATCCCTTCGCGCCGCTGACCATCGACAAGGCGCAGTTCGGCACCCATGCCTATCTCGACAAGGCACCGGGCATGACCCTGATGGCCTTGCCCGCCGTGGCGATCACCGACTTGGTCACCGGCGACCACGCGGGGCGGCATATACCGAGCTCGGTCGACCCCGGCTTCGTCGCCTATCTGAAGCTGCGTACGCGGGTGGCGGCGGCGACCGGATCGGCGCTGCTCACCGCCATCGCGGCGGTGCTGCTGTTCGATCTGGCGCTGACGCTGACCGGCGGCGCGGGGGCGGCGCTGTTCGCGGCGCTGGGCTATGCGCTGGGGACGCCGATCTGGGGCTATTCCACCACCTTGCTGGGCCATGCGGCGGTCGCGGCGTTGTTCGTCATCGCTCTGGCCGGTGTCGCGCGTGGTGGCGGGCGGTGGATGGCGATGGCGGGGCTGGCGCTCGGCTGGGCGGTGGTGGTCGAGTATCAGGCGGTGCTGGCGGGATCGGTCATCGGGCTGTGGGCGGTGTGGAAGTATCGCGCGACGCCCAGGGCGCTGCTGCCGCTGATCGTCGCGGGGGTGGCGGGGCTGTTGCCACTTGCCGCCTATAATCTCTTCGCCTTCGGGACGCTGTTCCGCATCGGCTATTCGGGCGTGGTCGGGTTCGAGGGGATGAACCAGGGGCTGTTCGGGCTGACCGTGCCGCGCCTGGCGGTGCTGCGCGAGATTCTGGTCGGGCCGACGCGCGGGCTGTTCTGGGTGGCGCCGGTGCTGCTGGTCGCGCCGGTCGGCCTGTGGCGGCTGGGGGAGGAGCGGGCGACGCGCGGGATCGCCCTGGCGGCGGCCGGGGTGGCGGTCGTCGCGCTGCTGGTCAACGCGGCCTATGTCTATTGGGACGGCGGCAATGCCACCGGGCCGCGCCATGCGATGCCGCTGGCGGGCGTGGCGGCGCTGGGGCTGGCACCCGTCTGGGCGATGGCGCGGGCCGGATGGCAGCGCGTCGGGCTGGCGGTGCTGCTGATCGGTTCGGTCGCGATCAACCTGACCATCGCGGCGGCGGAGATCTTCGCGCCGCCCGGCTATCGCTGGGCCTGGTGGCAGGCGGTGATCCAGCTGCGGTTCCGCTTCGGCGACCTGCGCACCATCCCCTCCGAATGGTGGGGATGGACGAGCTGGAACGGCCTTTATCTATGGGCGGCGGTCACGATCCCGCTCGCCCTGTGGCTGGTTCAGTCCTGCGCGCGCTTCAGCCCGCGCACCCGGTGCCAGACATAGAAGCCGACCAGCAGAACCAGCACGATTCCGATCGCCAGATCGGCCCGGTGGAAGAACGCCTTCACGCGCGGGTCGGAATCCCATTTCTCGCCCAGCTCGCGCCCGACGATCGCGAGGACCAGGCAGAAGGGCCAGCTGCCGAGGAAGGTATAGAGGTGGAACGGCACGAGCGGCATCCGCGCCACCCCCGCCGGAAAGGCGATGAAGGTGCGGATCACCGGCAATAGCCGCCCGATCATCACCGCGATCGAGCCGTAACGCGCGAAGAACCGGTCCGCCGCGTCCAGCTCGCCCGGCCCGATCAGCAGATACTTGCCCCAGCGCTCCGCGACCGGCCGCCCGCCGCGCTTGCCGATCTCATAGGCGACGATCGAACCCAGATTGCACCCCAGCGCCCCCGCCGTCGCGGCGAGATAGAGGTTGAACTGGCCGGTCGACACCAGATAGCCGGCAAAGGGCATGATGATCTCGGAGGGCAGCGGAATGCACGCGCTCTCGATCGCCATCAGCAGCATGATGCCCAGATAGCCGCCCGACGAGATGACCCAGATGGCGAAGCTCGCCAGTGCGGAAAGAAGTTGTTCGACCATGGGGCCAGCGACTTGCGCGATTGGCGGGGCAGGGTCAATCGGAACCGCATGGGCGTGCGGCCGGTTTGGGACGCATGACGATGTTGACCCTGAACGATGATCGCACCATGCCGCAAATCGGGCTGGGCACCTATCAGATCCCGGATTCGCAGGTCGCGCTGGTGGTGCGGCGCGGGCTCGATACCGGCTATCGCCTAGTCGACACCGCCGCCCTTTATGGCAATGAGCGCGGCGTGGGCGACGGCCTTCGCGATGCGGACGTGTTCCTGACCACCAAGCTGTGGAACGACCGCCACCGCGATGCCGAAGCGGCGCTGGACGAGAGCCTGGCGCTGCTCGGCGTCGAGGCGGTCGACCTCTATCTGATCCACTGGCCGGTCCCCGCCGAGGACGCCTATGTCGAGGCATGGCAAAGCCTGATCGCGCTTCGCGAAGCGGGCAAGGCCAGGTTGATCGGCGTGTCGAACTTCCTCCCCGAGCATCTCGACCGCATCATCGCGGCGACGGGCGTGGTGCCCGCGGTCAACCAGATCGAACTCCACCCCCGCTTCCAGCAGCGCGAGGCGCGCGCCTATCATCAGGCCAGGGGTATCGTGACCCAGAGCTGGAGCCCGCTGGGGCAAGGCGGCGAATTGCTGAAGACGCCCGAGATCGTCGCCATTGCGGACAAGCATGGCCGCTCTGCCGCGCAGGTGGTGCTCGCCTGGCATCTGGCGCATGGCCTGTCGGTGATCCCCAAGGCGGCGGATGCGGCGCACATGGCGGACAATTTCGCCGCGACCGAACTGACGCTGGACGACGAGGACATGGCCGCGATCGACGCGCTGGACGATGCCGAGGGGCGGATCGGGCCGGACCCGCGCAATATGTAAACGCCGAGCTTTATGTGCGCTATTTCTTGGGAAGGTGCCAATTCATCGGGAATTGGGTGCTGCCGTCAACCGCTTTGCCTGTCTCGTCGCGAGCAGGATCAAATCTGACTTGGCGAACGAAGTCGCAACTTGCTTTGTCGAGGCTGGCGGATCCGCTACTCGTTGCGACACTGCACGCGTCAACTTTGCCCTTTGCGGTGACGTGAATGGTCACGATGGTCTTTCCCTCCTCGCGTCTTGCGACCGCTTCAGGTGGGTAAAAGAAAGCGCCAATAGAGCCGTCCTGTCTTGCGGCAGGCTTTGGTGGAGTAGCATTCTCCAAAGATCCCGAAATCATAAGCATTTGCAGATACATTTGCAATTCCTCCCATCTCAATATGCAGCAGTCATTGTGATGAGATGTAGGCTGTTACGCAATAACACGAAGCGCAATCTAGAAAGATTTGGGACTTGCCTATCCCATTGCCTCTATCGCCAACCTCAAATCCTCCACGAAGCGCGCATATTCCACCTCCTTTGCCGCCGGATCGGGCAGGCGGAGCAGATAGCTGGGGTGGACGGTGATGAACGCCGTTCCGCCATCGGGCAGGGTCAGCGCCTTGCCCCGTTCGCGCCCGATCGTCATCGCCTTGCCGAACAGCGAACGCGCCGCCGTCGCGCCCAGCGCGACCGTCACCTGCGGCTGGATCAGCAGGCGTTCCTGCTCGACCCACCAGCGGCATGCCTGGATCTCCCCCGCATTGGGCGAGCTGTGGATACGCCGCTTGCCGCGTGGCTCGAACTTGAAGTGCTTGACCGCGTTGGTGACATAGGTTCGCGCGCGGTCGATCCCCGCCTCCGCCACCGCGCGGTCGAAGACCTGTCCGGCAGGACCGACAAAGGGGCGGCCCGCCAGGTCCTCCTGGTCGCCCGGCTGCTCGCCGACGAACATCAGGGACGCGTCCACCGGGCCTTCGCCGAACACCGTCTGGGTGGCGGGTGCGTAGAGCGGACAGCGGGTGCAGCCCATCGCCTCGTCGCGCAGCGCCGCCCAGGCCGCCTGCGCATTGCCGCCGCGTCCGGTCCGTACATCCACCCTGGCGGTGTCGATCATGCCCGTCTCCCGTGCCTGCGCGCCTGCGATCAGTTGCGGGACCAACGCGGTTTCCGGCATGTTTTTCCAGTATTTGCGCGGCATCTCCTTCAACATGGCGCCGATCTTCACGCGCGCGGGGTTGAAGATGCTGGCATAATAGGTCTTCCATACCGCCTCGGTCGGATCGCCCTCGGGCGCGTCGGCCTTGCTGGCGCCTGGCCCTTCCGAAAGCGTCTTGCCGTCCCAGTGGAGCGACACCTCGGGCGTCAGGATCGACCAGCGCATCGTCGTGAAGCGGTTGACGAAGAAGGCGGCATTGGCGCGCACGATATGATGTTCGGGCTCGAACCAGGCGACATAGCGCGGGCCGTCGTCATCCTCGGTCTCGCGAAAGCGCAGAAAGGCCCGCATCTTGTGGATGTCGCGCCGCACCGCCTTGGCGAGCCGGTCGAGCCTGCGGACCAGCGGATCGGCCTGATCCTCGATCAGCCGGGGTTGCCGCCGCAGTCGGTCCAGCGCGGTGTGGAGCAGCGCGAAACGCTCCGGATCGTTCGACAGGATGACGCTGCGCGCGAGGTCGATGAAGCCGCGCGCGACCGTGAAGCGCGGCGCGGGACTGGTCGGCCTCTCCTCCGCGACGGCGCCGAACAGGTCGGCGGTCTGCTCGCCGACCTGCCAGACGACCTGATCGGGCGGCACGGCGTCGGCGATCAGCCCACGCGCCGCGTCCCGCCAAGCGTCGAAATCATCGGGAGCAGAAAGGGTTATGATGCGCATCGCGCGTCAATCCTCCCCGTGGCGGGGAGGATGAGGGTCGCTCCCGATCAATCGCGCTCGTCTCCGCCCGGCGGATTGGCCTTGGCCTCCTTCGCCTCGATAGGTTTGCGCTCCTCGTAGATTTCGGCGAGCTTCTTCTCGGTCGCGTCGTCCAGTTCCTTTTCGGCGGCCGGGAACATCTCTTCCTCTTCCTCGTCGATATGATGTTCATAGCGATGGCGCATGTGGAAGAATTTGGACTCCCACTCGTCCGAGGCGAAGTCGAGGTCCATCATCTCGCCGAGCAGATCGTCGATCTCCTTATGCTCGGACACCGAATGGCGTGCATCGTCGCGCAGTTCGGGTTCGCCCAGCATGGTGGCATAGAGCGACTCCTCCTCGGCGGCGGCGTGGCTCTGGATCTCGATGCGGAACGCCTCAAACAGCTTCTTGCGCTTGGCTCCGTCGCCCTTCATCTCGGCGAGTTCCTTGAGCATTTCCCGCTGCTTGTCGTGGTCGCGCTTCAGATCGGCATAAATGTCGGCGGTGGCCATGGCCCTGTCTCCTTCGCGCGACCAACGGCGAAGCGCGACGCGCGTTTCACCCGCGAATCACTCTCACTCAGCCGAAGAGTTCGAGCTGCTTGCCGCGCGGCTTGACCAGCGGCTTCAGGTCCGCCCGCTCGGCCAGCGCGACCGGGCGCCAGTCCTCGGCGATCAGGAAGGGGCGCAGCTTGGCGATCGAGACGGTCAACCGCCCGACATCCTCCAGCCGCAGCCTGCGCCACTGGCGGGTGGCGATGATCCGGTCCACCGCCTTCACCCCCAGCCCCGGCACGCGCAGCAGCATCTCGCGCGGGGCGCGGTTCACATCGACCGGGAAATGCTGGCGGAATTTGAGCGCCCAGGCGAGCTTGGGATCGATGTCCAGCGGCAGCATGCCCGTCGCCTCGTCGGCGGCGGCGGCCACCTCATGGGGGCGATAGTCGTAGAAGCGCATCAGCCAGTCGGACTGGTACAGCCGGTGCTCGCGCATCAGCGGCGGGCGCTGGAGCGGCAGGACGGCGGAGGCGTCGGGGATCGGGCTGAACGCCGAATAATAGACGCGGCGCAGGCGGAACCGGTCGTAGAGCGTCGCCGCGCGCCCGACGATGTCGCGGTCGGTGGCGGCATCGGCGCCGACGATCATCTGCGTCGACTGGCCGGCGGGCGCGAAGCCGGGGGCGGACTTGTAGCGTTTGGAGGCGTCCGCCCGGTCCTCGATCGCGGTCTTCACATCGGCCATCGCGCCTTCGATCCGAGCGGCATCCTTTTCGGGCGCGAGGCGGCGGAGCCCGCCCACGGTCGGCAGCTCGACATTGATCGACACGCGGTCGGCATGGACCCCCGCCAGCCGCACCAGTTCGGGATCGGCATCGGGAATGGTCTTCAGATGGATATAACCGCGAAAGCCATGATCCTCGCGCAGGCTGCGCGCGACCTCGACGATCTGCTCCATCGTATAGTCGGACGATTTGATGATGCCCGACGAGAGGAACAGCCCCTCGATATAATTGCGCCGATAGAAGGCGAGGGTGAGGTTCACCACCTCCTGCGCGGTGAACCGCGCGCGGCGGACATTGGAGGATTTGCGGTTGATGCAATAATGGCAGTCGAAGATGCAGCTGTTGGTCAGCAGGATCTTGAGCAGCGAGATGCACCGGCCATCGGGCGCATAGGCGTGGCAGATGCCCATGCCCTCGGTCGAGCCGATCCCCTTGCCGTCGCGACTGTTGCGCTTGGACGTGCCCGACGAGGCGCAGGAGGCATCGTATTTCGCGGCATCCGCCAGGATCGCCAGCTTCTCACGGGTGTCGAGTTGCGCCATGTGTTCGATATATGTTCACGGGCGCGGCGCGACAAGCGGAACTGGGCGATCCGGTGGCTTGCGGCCGGTTTGACGGATTGAGGGAAGGCGGACGTCGCGCAGGCTGGAGATGGTCCGCCCCGCCCGCCCTCAACCCTGTCGCCGCCCGCGTCCTTTGGTCATCGGGTCGGGCTTTTTGGGCCGCACCCAGCCTTCGGGGCGTTCGGGGCGGGACTGGCTGGTGCCCAGGCCCATCGCGCCGGGTTGCTGGCGGGTCAGGCCGCTGGTGTCGACGCTGATATCCTCCGCCCCGCCGCGCAGCAGGTTGATCCGGTCGCGAAGCGCCCGCGCCTCCTCGAAGTCGAGGCGTTCGGCGGCGGCGTCCATCTGGCGGCGGAGGTCTTCGATGCTTGGCCCGGTCATGATCCGATAAACGCGTCAGGCGGCGATGCGTGCCGCCTCGGTCTCGGCGATCCAGCCGCCGCCGAGCACCCGGTCGCCGTCGTACAGCACCGCCGCCTGCCCCGGCGACACGCCATATTCGGGCGCGTCGAAGACCAGCCGGTCGCCGACCATGCGCGCGGGCACCGGCTTGGCCATCGAGCGGACCTTGGCGAAGAGCGGGCCGTCGAGCGGGCCGAGGATGTTCATCGCGCTGAGCCGCGCCGCCTCCACCGCCAGCGCCGCGCGCGGGCCGACGACGACGCGCCGGGTGTCGGGCTCCAGCCGGACGACATAGAGCGGCTCGGGGCTGCCGCCGATCTCCAGCCCGCGCCGCTGGCCGACCGTATAGTGGATCAGGCCGCGATGCTCGCCCAGCTTGGTGCCCGACAGGTCGACGATGTCGCCGCGCGTATCGGCCTCGGGGCGCAGCTTGCGGACCAGGCCCGCATAATCGCCGTCGGGGACGAAGCAGATATCCTGGCTGTCGGGCTTGGCCGCGACGCCGAGGCCCAGTTCGGCCGCGATCTCGCGCACCCGCGACTTGGGCAGCGCGCCGAGCGGGAAGCGCAGGAAGTCCAGCTGGGCCTGGGTGGTGGCGAACAGGAAATAGCTCTGGTCGCGCGCCGGATCGGCCCCGCGATGCAGCTCCGCGCCGCTCGCGCCTTCGACCCGGCGGACATAATGGCCGGTCGCCAGGCAGTCGGCGCCCAGATCGCGCGCGAGGGCGAGCAGGTCGGTGAATTTCGGCCCCATATTGCACTGGACGCAAGGGATCGGTGTGCGCCCGGCCAGATATTCGTCGGCGAAGCGATCGACCACCTGGGTGCGGAAGCTGTTCTCATGGTCAAAGACATAATGCGCGATGCCCAGCCGGTCGCACACCGCGCGCGCGTCGCGGATGTCGCGGCCTGCGCAACAGGCCCCGGCGCGGCCCACCGCCTCGCCATGATCGTAGAGTTGGAGGGTGACGCCGATCGTCTCGGCCCCCGTGGCATGGGCCAGCGCGGCGACGACCGAACTGTCGACCCCGCCCGACATCGCCACCACGATCCGACGCGCCCGGGGATCGCCCCCAAGCTGGAAATCCACCATCTGCTCCATCGCGCTCCCATACGCCTTTCCGGCCGGGCATGCAAAAAATCGGGGCAACCGATGGGGAAAGGGGTGACAGGGGCCTGAAAAACGGGGCCAATGCGATGGGCCTTTACCCGGCTTTCATACCCGTCCAGTAACAGGAGGGCCGACCCACAATATGGATGGCGCTTTTGGATCTCAGCTTCAACAGATTCGATCGGGATACCGAACTGACGGTGTTGCCGCCCGATCTGGCGGTGCTGATGGTCGGCGCGACCGCGCGGCAGGCGGCCAGTCATACGGCCGCGGTGCAGGCGGGCTTTACCCGCGAGCCAGTCGATCCGGCGCTGTTCGCCCCGCTGGACGGGGCGTTCAACGGGGCGATGGCACGGGCTCTTGCCGAATGGAGTCAGGGTAAATGAAGAATTAACCGGTTGGTTTTAAGCCGTGTTCAACGGCCTGTGTTACCCATTCCCTGGTAGACGATATGGGGTAGGGAGCCCCGACGAGGTTGCATGATGATCGAGAACCAGAAGATCCGCCCTGCCAAGGTAATCGGGCCGCTCGGCGAACCGCTGACGCTCGAAACCTTGCCGCCGGCCAGCACGACCCGCTGGGTGGTCCGCCGCAAGGCGGAGGTGGTGGCGGCCGTCAATGGCGGATTGCTGTCGGTCGATGAAGTGTGCGACCGCTATGGCCTGTCGGTCGAGGAATTTGCGGGGTGGCAGCGCGCGATCGACCGGTCAGGCATGCCGGGCCTGCGCGTGACCCGCATCCAGCATTATCGCACCCTTTACGAACGCCAGCAGAAATATTGACAAATCGATTTTTGCGTCGAGTTGATGATACGGGTACGGAACAAGTAACGCCATTCGCACGTCTAAACCCCGTGTCCCGCTTGCGGGCCCAACGGAGGGAAAGACAATGGGTATTATCCTGTGGCTTATCGTCGGTGGTGTCATCGGCTGGCTGGCTAGCATCATCATGCGTACCGATGCCCAGCAGGGCATCTTCCTGAACATCGTCGTCGGTGTGGTCGGTGCGTTCATCGGCGGCCTGATCTTTGCGGGCGGTTCGATCAACAATGCCGGACTGACGCTGACGTCGTTCCTGGTTTCGCTGCTGGGCGCTGTCGTCCTGCTGGCGATCGTGAACCTGGTCCGTCGCGGCCGGGTGCGTTAATCGCTCCCCACAAAGGGCGATTGAACGAATGGGCCGTCCGGGCGACCGGGCGGCCCTTCTCGTATCACAATATGTTTTTGCCGCCGGGATCGTCCCGGCGGAATGAGCGACGCCCCCAAGCCGATCGGCCATGGGGGCGTCGTCCGTTCAGTTCAGCAGGAAGCGGACCGAGACATTGACCGTCACGTCGCGCTCGCCGGGGGCGATGCTGGTCTTGGCCACCGCGTCGCGCGCCATCGCCTGCATCATCATCGGGCGCTCGGGGCCGCCCGCATCCTGGCCATTCTCGGTGATCGACACGATCCGCGCGACCCGCAGCCCCGCCGCCTTGGCATAAAGCTCGGCACGCGCACGGGCTTTCTGGATGGCATCGGTGCGCGCCTCGTTCAGCGCGGCGTCGGGATTGTCGATCGACAGGTTGGGCCCGTCAATCTGGTTGGCGCCCTGCGCGACCAGCGCGTCGAGGACGCTGCCCGATTTGGCGATGTCGCGGAAACGGATGCTGAGCGTGTTGGTCGCCTGATAGCCGGTGATGGTCGGCGGGACATTCTCGCCATAGCGATATTGCGGCTGCAACTGGACGGTCGCGGTCTGGATGTCGCGATCGGCGACCCCGGCGCGCTTCACCGCCGCCAGCACGCGCGCCATGCGCTGCGCATTGTCGGACAGCGCGGCGGCGGCAGTCGCGCCCTGGCTGACCACGCCCGCGCGGATCGTCGCCAGGTCGGGGACGCGGCTCGTCCGCCCCTCGGCCGAGACGTCGAGGACCGCGCCCGCCGCCGGGACGAGCGGCTCGACCGTGGTCGGCGCGGGCGCGCTCTGGGCCCAGGCGGCCCCCGGAATCAGCGCGGCGGGCGCCAGTGCGGCGGCAAGCAGAATTTTGTTCATCATCATCTCCCGTTGATGCAGGTTGAAGCTGGCAAAGCTTTGGCGAAGCTCGGCAAAACGTGCGATGAACGCGCCGGAATCATTCTTGAGCCATCTTGATCCAGTATCGCGCAAAGACGCTTGAGCATGGTGATATATTTCTATAACACAGCGAGTCATGGCGCATCCCAACGGTGAAATGCGTACGAAGGATGCGGATCGGGGATCGGTGACGAACATGAATTACGAGACGGGGGCGATCGGTGGCGGCCGGCATCTGGGGCTGGAGGGACCGGCACCCGCGCGGCGTGGGCGCTGGATCGCCATCGCCCTGGTGGTGATCGTGCTGGCGCTGGGCGGCTGGTACATGCTCGGCGGCAAGAAGCATGAGGCGGCCTCCGCCGCCGGTGCGGGGACGCAGGTGCCCAACATCACCGTCGTCGTGCCGGGGCAGCAGGCGGTCAGCCGGGTGGTCTCGGCCACCGGCACGCTGGCCGCGCGTCGCGAGATGCCGGTCGGCGTCGCGGGCGAGGGGGGCATGATCACCCGCGTCCTGGTCGAACCGGGCCAGTGGGTCCGCGCGGGCCAGGTGCTGGCGACCGTCGATCGCTCGGTCCAGACCCAGACCGCCTCAGCGCTCAACGCGCAGGTCGCGGTCGCCCAGTCGGATCAGCAGATCGCGCAGGCCGAGCTGGATCGCGCGCAGCAGCTGGTCGATCGCGGCTTCATCTCCAAGGCCGATCTTCAGCGCCGCGCCGCCACCCGCGACGCCGCCGCCGCGCGCGTCCGCGCCGCGCAGGCGACGTTCCGGGAAGCGCAGGCGCGCAACGGCCGCCTCGACATCCGTGCGCCCGCCGAAGGGCTGATCCTGACCCGCGCCGCCGAGCCGGGCCAGATCGTCAGCTCGGGCTCGGGCGTCCTCTTCCGCATGGCGATGGGCGGCCAGATGGAGCTGCGCGCGCAGCTGGCGGAGGCCGATCTGGTCGGCCTGGCCGTCGGGGCGCCCGCCACCGTCACCCCGGTCGGCGGCGACAAGACCTTCAAGGGCGAGGTGTGGCAGGTTTCGCCGGTCATCGATCCGCAGACGCGGCAGGGCGTGGCGCGCATCGCGCTGGCCTATGACCCCGCGCTGCGTCCCGGCGGCTTTGCGGCGGCGACGATCCGCGGCGGCGCGGGCCATGCCCCCGTCCTGCCGGACTCGGCGATCCAGAGCGACGACAAGGGTAGCTTCGTGTATATCGTGGGGTCGGACAACAAGGTCGCCCGGCGCGACATCAAGATCGGGCAGGTGTCCGACGATGGCGTGACCATTGCCTCGGGCCTGACCGGCAATGAGCGGGTGGTTCGCTCGGCGGGCGGCTTCCTGGCGGCGGGCCAGCTCGTCCATCCGATCCTCGGCGGCCCGGAGGCCAAGTGACATGAGTTTCCGCAACATCTCCGCCTGGGCGATCCGGAACCCCGTTCCGCCAATCGTCCTGTTCGTCGCGCTGACGCTGGCGGGGATCGTCAGCTTCATGCGGATGGACGTGAACAACGATCCCGACATCGACTTCCCGATCGTCGTGGTCGTCGTCAGCCAGCCGGGTGCGGCACCGACCGAGCTGGAGACGCAGGTCACCCAGCGGGTCGAGGCGGCGTTGCGGAACCTCCAGGGCGTCGACCAGATCACCTCGACCGTGACCGAGGGCCAGTCGCAGACGCTGGTCCAGCTCGATATCGGCACGCCGATCGACCGCGCGGTCAGCGATGCGCGCGACGCGATCACCCAGATCCGCTCGATGCTGCCCGACGGCATCCTCGAGCCGCAGGTGATCCGCGTCGATTCGACCGATAACGACCTGGCCAGCTATTCGGCGGTCGCGTCCAACATGACGCCCGAACAGCTCAGCTGGTATATCGACAACAATGTCACCAAGGAGCTGTTGTCGGTTCCGGGCCTGTCCAAGGTCATCCGCAACGGCGGCGTGACGCGCGAGATCCGCGTGATCCTCGACCCGCTGAAGCTCCAGGCGCAGGGGCTGACCGCCAGCGAGGTCAACGCACAGCTGCGCATGACCAACCTGAACGCCGCCGGTGGTCGCGCCGAGATCGCCGGGACCGAGCAGGCGGTCCGCGTGCTGGGCAATGCGCGCAACGCCTATGACCTGGGCCAGAGCCAGATCAACGTGCGCGGCGGGCGGACCGTGCGGCTGGCCGACATCGCGACGGTGCGCGACCTTTATGCCGAGCGGCGCTCGCAGGCGGCGGTCGACGGACGGCAGGTCATCAGCTTCGACTTCCAGCGTGCCAAGGGCGCCTCGGACGTCAGCGTCTATAATGGCGCGGTCGAGAAGCTGAAGGCGCTGGAAAAGCGCAATCCGGAGGTGAAGTTCGTCCTCCGCTCGAACAGCGTGAAATATACCGAGCAGCAATATGAAAGCGCCATCCATGCGATGATCGAGGGCGCGGTGCTGGCGGTGATCGTCGTGTTCCTGTTCCTGCGCGACTGGCGCGCGACAGTGATCTCTGCGCTGGCGATCCCGCTGTCGGCGATCCCGACCTTCTGGGTCATGGACCTGCTGGACTTCACGCTGAACCAGATGACGCTGCTGGCGCTCAGCCTGGTGGCGGGCGTGCTGGTCGACGACGCCATTGTGGAGATCGAGAATATCGTGCGCCATATGCGCATGGGCAAATCCGCCTATCAGGCGTCGATCGACGCGGCGGACGAGATCGGCCTGGCCGTGCTGGGCACCACCATGGCGATCGTCGCGGTGTTCCTGCCGGTGTCGATCATGCCGGGCGTGCCGGGCCAGTATTTCAAGAATTTCGGCCTGACCGTCGTCGTCTCGGTCCTCATGAGCCTGGCGGTGGCGCGCATGATCACCCCGATGATCGCGGCCTATTTCCTGAAGTCGGCGGGCCATGCCAGCCATGGCGAGGGGCGGCTGATGGACGCCTATATGGCGACGCTGCGCTGGTCGCTGCGCTATGACCGGCCGACCGACGGCGTGCGGCGCGGGGTCGTGCGGCGTTTCTTCGGGCGGTTCCGCGACCATCGCCTGTGGGTGATCGGCATCGGCTTTGCCGCCTTCGCGCTGACCGTCGTGATGTTCGCGGTCATCCCCAAGACCTTCCAGCCGCCACAGGACAATGACCAGGCGGTCGCCAAGGTCGAGATGGTGCCGGGCACGACGCTGGCCCAGACCGACCAGGTCGTCCGCCGCGTCGCCGCGTTCCTGAAGAAGCAGCCCGATGTCGAATCGGTCTATTCGCGCACCAGCGTCGGCAATGGCCGCGTGGTCGCGACGCTGAAGGAGGATCGCTCGATGAAGAGCACCGACTTCGAGCGGTCGCTGGCGCCCGAGCTGGCGGCGATCCCCGATGCGCGCGTGTCCTTCCAGTCGCAGTTCGGCTGGGGATCGAGCGGCCGCGACCTGACCATCACGCTGGGCGGCGACGATCCGGCGGTGCTGCGCGATACCGCCAACAAGATCGTCGAGCAGATGGGGACCGTGCCCGGCCTGGTCGCGCCGCGTATCGTCGGCAATCTCGACCGGCCCGAAATCGTCATCCGCCCGCGCCTCGACCTCGCGGCCAATCTGGGCGTGACGACACAGGCGCTGTCGAGCGCGATCCGCATCGCGACGCTGGGCGATATCGACCAGAATTCGGCCCGCTTCTCGCTGTCCGATCGCCAGGTGCCGATCCGCGTCGCGCTGGACCAGAATGCCCGCGCCCGCCTGTCGACCATCCAGAACCTGCCGGTCCAGACCCAGACCGGCGGCTCGGTTCCCCTGAGTGTCGTGGCGGACATCGGGCTGGGCGCGGGCCCGACCCAGATCGACCGCGTGAACCAGCGGCGGCAGGTGACGGTCGGCGCCGACCTGGCCAAGGGCGTCGTCAGCGGCGACGCGATGAAGAAGGTCCACGACCTGCCTGTCATGAAGACCCTGCCCATGGGTGTCAGCGAGATGGTGCTGGGCCAGGCCAAGATGCAGAACGAGATGATGACCAATTTCTTCACGGCCATCATCTCGGCGGTGTTCATGGTCTTTGCGGTGCTGGTGCTGCTCTATCGCCGCTTCCTGCCGCCCTTCGTCAACATGGCCTCGCTGCTGCTCGCGCCGCTGGGCGGGTTGCTGGCGCTGTATTTCACCGGCAATCCGCTCTCGCTGCCGGTCTATATCGGGCTGCTGATGCTGCTCGGCATCGTCGCCAAGAACTCGATCCTGCTGATCGACTTCGCGCTGGAGGAGATCGCCAAGGGTGTGCCGATCCGCGAGGCGGTGCTGGATGCGGGCCACAAGCGCGCGCAGCCGATCGTGATGACCACGGTGGCGATGGTCGCGGGCATGGTCCCGACCGCGCTGTCGCTGGGCGGCGACGGATCGTGGCGCAGCCCGATGGGCGTGACGGTGATCGGCGGGCTGGCGCTGTCGACCATCCTGACCCTGTTGATCGTGCCCGCGGCGTTCAGCCTGGCGGTGGGGGCGGAGCGCTGGATCGGGCCGCGCCTCGGCCGACGCCTGCTGACCTACACCCCCGGCGACGAGCGGGGCGGGCCGGTGATCGAGGGGCCCGCGGGCGGCCCCGCGCTGCCCCCTGCGACGGGCAAGCTGGGCTACGATCCGGCGGAGTGACGCGGTGAATTGCTCCCCTTGCAGGGGAGCAATGGGTGGTTTCGTTACGCTTGGGAAAGATTCTGCTTGAACAAAGCCGCCGTTCACGAATTGTCATGATCGATGGACCTGAACGCGCGACCGGGGGGTAGCCAGCCCGTTCCGCCCGCCCTGCGAAAGATGCGGGTGGTGGCGACCGGATTGTTGCTGTCGATGGCGGCGCTGTTCCTGATCGCGCGCACCTTTCAGCCGCTGCATCCCGCCTGGGGTTT
This sequence comes from Sphingomonas sp. 1185, assembly GCF_040544655.1. Lineage (NCBI taxonomy): Bacteria > Pseudomonadati > Pseudomonadota > Alphaproteobacteria > Sphingomonadales > Sphingomonadaceae > Sphingomonas > Sphingomonas sp. 1185. The sequence continues at coordinate 31,720 of NZ_JBEPKL010000031.1, read as the reverse complement.
CGTTCGCGCCTTTGCCGAGGCGGCAATGGTCGGCGGGCTGGCCGACTGGTTCGCGGTGACGGCGCTGTTCCGCCATCCGCTCGGCCTGCCCATCCCGCATACCGCGATCGTGCCGCGCAACAAGGATCGGATCGGCGACACGCTCGCCAATTTCCTGCGCACCAATTTCCTGATCCCCCGCGTCGTCGCGCGCCGGATGAGCCGCGTCGACGTGGCGGGCGCGGCGGGGCGCTGGCTGGCGCAGCCGCCGCAGGAAAGCGGGCGGATCCGGCGCGGGGCGTCGCGTCTGTTCGCCGAGATGCTGACCGCCTTCGATCCGCAGCGGCTGGGGGGCATGGTCAAGGCGGGGATCGGATCTCGGCTGCGCGCGACCGAGGTGGCGCCGATCCTGGGCCAGTTGCTGAAAGCGACGATCGCCGAGGGGCGGCATCTGCCGCTGATGGACTCAGGGCTGCGCTGGGCGGCGGGCGCGCTGGAGTCGAACGAACCGATCCTGCGCGCGATGGTGCATGAGCGGGCCGGGGCGATCCTGCGCTGGACCGGGCTGGACGAGACGCTGGCCGACAAGCTGATCGACGGCCTGTACAAGCTGCTGAACGACGTCGCCGAGGATCGCGAGCATCCGCTCCGCCAGAAGATCGAGGAGGGGCTCGACCGCCTCGCCTGGGACCTGCAATATGATCCCGACACGCGCGCGCGGGTCGAGGCGATGAAGGCCGAACTGATCGCCAATCCGGCGATGCAGCGCTGGCTGGACGGGCTGTGGGAACAGGCGCGGGAGGCGTTGCTGCGGCTGGCGCGCGATCCGGAGGCGGTGACGGCGGGGCGGTTGGGCGATGCGCTGCGGCAATTGGGGCAGACCTTGCAGGCCGATCCCCGGCTGGCGGCGACGATCAACCGCTTCGTCCGGCGCGCGGCGGTGGGTGTGGCCGCCGATTACGGCGACGGGATCGTCCGGCTGGTGTCGGAGACGGTGCGTGGATGGGATGCCGACACGATCACCACCCGACTGGAAAATGCGGTCGGCCGCGACCTGCAATATATCCGGATCAACGGCACGCTGGTCGGCGGCAGCGTCGGCCTGGTCCTTCATGTCGTGGACAGGCTGCTTTGAAAACGTCACCTATCCGTATAATTAAGGCGCGGGATCGATTCGTCGCGAGGCGGAAGCGCCTTGTCGATGCCCCCGCTTTCCCGCAAAGAGGCAGGTGATGAACGCCAAGGCCGATTATCAGCACGACCCGGCCGACGGAGGGGCCCTGCGCTTCACCGGCAGCCTGTCGCTGGCGATGCTGGGCGACCTGCCCGAACGGCTGGATCGCGAGGACGCCTCGGTCCGCCGCCTCGACCTGTCGCGGGTGGACCGGATCGACACGGTGGGCGCGTGGCTGGTCCACCGCTTCGCCGCGCGCAACGACGCCCGGATCGAGGGGCTGAGCGACGACCAGCGCCACCTGATCGACAAGGTGGTCGAGGCGGATCAGCCGGTGGCGATGCGGCCCAAACCGATCAGCCCCTTTGCGCGCGTCGCGGGCGAGGTCGGCGATGCCGTGGTGGCGGCGTTCCAGACGCTGTACGGCCTGCTCGGCTTCATGGGCGCGACGGTGATCGCGGGTCTGGCGGTGATCCGCCATCCGCGCCGCTTCCGCTTCAACGCGGTGGTGCACGAGTTCGAAACGGTCGGCGTCTCGGCGCTGGCGATCATCGGCCTGATGAGCTTCCTGATCGGCATCGTCATCGCGCAGCAGGGGGCGGTGCAGCTTCGCCAGTTCGGCGCGGAGGTCTTCACGATCAACCTGGTCGGCCGCCTCACCTTGCGCGAACTGGGCGTGCTGATGACCGCGATCATGGTCGCAGGGAGGTCGGGCTCGGCCTTCGCCGCGCAGATCGGCACGATGAAGCTGACCGAGGAGATCGATGCGATGCGGGTCATCGGCGTGTCGCCGATGGAATCGCTGGTCGTGCCGCGGGCCCTGGCGGCGATCACCCTGATGCCGCTGCTCGGCTTCTATGCCTCGCTGATCGCGATGATCGGCGGCTGTTTCCTGGCGGCGGTGTCGCTGGGCATCCCGCCCGTCACCTTCATCGCGCGTATCCGCGAAGTGGTGCCGATCACCGACCTGTATGTCGGGCTGATCAAGGCCCCCGTCTTCGGGGCGATCATCGCGATCGCGGGCTGTTTCCAGGGGATGCAGGTCAAGTCGGATGCCGAGCAGGTCGGCCTGCGCACCACCGCGGCGGTGGTGCAGGCGATCTTCCTGGTGATCGTGCTCGACGCGTTCTTCGCGGTCTTCTTCACCTGGATCGGATGGGACTGATGGCCGAACGGGACGAGCATCTGATCCAGGTTCGGGGCCTGCGCAACAGCTTCGGCGAGCAGGTCATCCATGACGGCCTGGACCTGGACGTCCGCAAGGGCGAGATTCTGGGCGTGGTCGGCGGGTCGGGCACCGGCAAGTCGGTGCTGATGCGCTCGATCATCGGGCTCCAGACCCCCGATACCGGCGAGATCACCGTGTTCGGCGAACCGACCATCGGGCGCGAGGCGACCGAGGCGACCGAGGTCCGCAAGCGCTGGGGCGTGCTGTTCCAGGGGGGCGCGCTGTTCTCGACGCTGACCGTGGCGGAGAATGTCGCGGTGCCGTTGCGCGAATTCTATCGCGAGCTGCCCCAGGCGCTGATGGACGAGATCGCCTCCTACAAGGTGGTGATGACCGGCCTGCCCGCCGATGCGGGGCCCAAATATCCCGCCGAGCTGTCGGGCGGCATGAAGAAGCGGGCCGGGCTGGCGCGCGCGCTGGCGCTCGACCCCGAGCTGCTTTTCCTCGACGAGCCGACCGCAGGCCTCGACCCGATCGGCGCAGCGGCGTTCGACCAGTTGATCAAGTCGCTCCAGAAGACGCTGGGGCTGACCGTTTTCCTCATCACCCATGACCTCGACACCCTCTATGCCATTTGCGACCGCGTGGCGGTGCTGGCGGACAAGAAGGTCATCGCGGTCGGCACGATCGACGAACTGATCGCGCTCGACCATCCGTGGATCGAGGAATATTTCAAGGGGCCGCGCGGCCGCGCCGCCATCGCCGCCAAGGACGAGATCGCCGACATGACGCCCCGTTCGGCGGATGCGGACGCCGCACGCCACCCCACCGAAGTCGAAGCCCACGCCACCGGCCAGCATAGCCAGGGCAGTGGGGCCGATGCCCATGCGAGAGGCGAAGCAGGGACACGCTGATGGAAACCCGTTCGAACCACGTCCTTGTCGGCTCTGTCGTGCTGATCCTGCTCGCAGTGCTGGCGATCTTCACCGTCTGGATCGCCCGGCTGGGCGGCACGTCGGAGAAGGAATATGACATCTTCTTCCGCCAGTCGGTGGACGGCCTGGCCAAGGGCTCGGCGGTCACCTATTCGGGCGTGCCCTCGGGCCAGGTGAAGGAAATCGCGCTGTGGCGGCCCGATCCGCAATTCGTGCGGGTGCGGGTCGCGGTCAACGACCAGACGCCGATCCTTCAGGGGACGACCGCGTCGATCTCGGCCAGCTTCACCGGCACCAGCACCATCTCGCTCGATGGCGCGCGCAAGGGCGCACCGCCGATCACCTGCCCGACGCCCGAAAACCGGACCGTCTGCCCCTATGACGTGCCGGTCATCCCGACCAAGCAGGGCGGTATCGGCGCGATCCTGAACTCCGCGCCGCAGCTGCTCGAACGGCTGTCGACGCTGACCGAGCGGCTGACCGGCCTCTTGTCGGATCGCAACCAGGCGTCGATCGCGGGCATCCTCGACAACACCAACCGCCTGACCGATGCATTGGCCGATCGCGGGCCGGAGATCGCGGCGACGCTGGCGCAGACGCGCGTGGCGATCCAGCAGGCGGGCGATGCGGCGCAGTCGATTGGCCAGCTAGCGGCGACGACCAACGGCCTGCTCGCCGAGGACGTCAAGCCGACCATGGTCAATCTGAACAAGGCGATCGCGTCGGCCCAGAAGAGCGCCGATACGCTGAATTCGGCGATCGGCGATGCGCGGCCGGGGTTGCAGACCTTCTCGAAGCAGACCGTGCCCGAGGTCGATCGTCTGGTGCGCGACTTGCGCGTGATGACCCAGTCGCTGTCGGCGGTCGCCGAAAAGGTCGACCAGCAGGGCGCAGGGTCGCTGATCGGGCAGCCCCAGCTGCCGGACTATAAGGGCAAGTGAGGAAGCCGATGAGGACCGTCATGAAGACTCCGCTGATCGTTCTGATGGCATCGCTTCCCCTGGCGGGCTGCATCAGCTTCGGTGCCAAGCCGCCGCCCTCGCTGCTGACCCTGCAGGCGCAGTCGCAGCCGACCGTGGGACAGACGCAGGATTCGGGGCGAGGCAAGTCGATCACCGTCCAGGTGCCGGCCGCGCCGCAGGAACTGGCGACCCCGCGGGTGCCGGTGCAGGAGAATGCGACCAGCATCGCCTATGTGAAGGACGCGCAATGGGCCGAGCCGCCCGCGCGGCTGTTCGCGCGGCTGATGGCCGATACGCTGACTGCGCGGATGGGCCGCGTGGTGCTGTCCGCGCGCGAGTCGGTGGCCGATCCCGGCGATCGGCTGGGCGGGGAATTGCGCCAGTTCGGCCTGGACGCGACCCGGCGCGATGCCGTGGTGGTGTATGACGCCGCGCTTGTCCGCGAAGGCCAGACCACGGTCGAAAAGCGCCGATTCGAGGCGCGCGTTCCGGTCGGCAAGATCGACAGCACCAGCGTCGGCCCCGCGCTGAACCAGGCCGCGAACCAGGTGGCGCAGCAGGTCGCGGACTGGGTGGGACGGTAATCCTCCCCGCGACAAGGGAGAATATTGCAGGACAACCGCAGCCCCCCGGCCCTGTGGGCAAGAGCGCATGGACCTGGGGTGGACCCACCCCTCTCCTTCAGGGGTAGGTGACGGGAATTTGTCGGCGCTGTAACATTTTGCGACATAATCGCACTGGACGGGGCCGTATCGGCGGGGCAGGTTCGCGGGCATGAAGCCTCGCGCCCGCGTCCTTCTTCTGGCCTCGGCGGCCCTGTCCGCCTGCACGGTCGGTCCCGATCATCATCCCGCCGCTCCCCAGGCGCTGGGGGTGCCCGCCAGCTGGTCGGTTCCCGCCGCCACGGCGCAGGCGCAGGATATGGGGCGCTGGTGGCGGTCGTTCGACGATCCGCTGCTGGCCGAGCTGGTCGAACGCGCGGTGGTCGCCAATACCGATGTGGTCCAGGCCGTCGCCCGGCTGCGGCAGGCGCGCGAAAGCCTGGTGCAGAGCCGGTCCTCGCTTCTTCCCACCCTGTCCGGCTCGACCGGCTATCAGCGCAACGAGAATCTGCGCGGCGGCGGGCGCAGCTTCACCCTGCCCGACGGCACGGTGGTCGATACCGGCGGGGGCGGCAGCAACAGCTTCACTGTCGGCCTGTCGGCCAGCTATCAGGTCGGCCTGTTCGGCGAGTTGCGCCGCACCGTGGAGGCGACGCGCGCGACCTATGAGGGCGCGGGGTTCACCTATGCCGCGACGCTGCTGACCGTCGAGAGCGAACTGGCGCGCAACTATGTGCTCGCGCGGGCCTATCAGGCACAGCTTGCCAATGCGCGCGCCAGCCTGGCGCTGCAGGACGACAATCTGGAGATTGCGGGCTTCCGGGTGCGCGCCGGGCTGGTGTCCTCGCTCGACGCCGAGCAGGCACGGGGGCAGCGGGCGCAGACCGCCGCGACCATCCCGACGCTGGAGCAGCAATACAACACCGCCGTCTCGCGCCTGGGCGTGCTGACCGCGCAGGCGCCCGGTGCACTCAAGGCGCGGCTGGAGGCGGTGCGGCCGATCCCCAGCGGACCGGCGGTGATCGGCGTCGGCATTCCGGCCGACATATTGCGCCGCCGCCCCGATGTCCGCGCGGCCGAACGCAACCTGGCCGCCGCCACGGCGCGGATCGGCGTGGCGCAGGCGGCGCTCTACCCCGCGCTCGCCATCTCCGGGAATATCAACGCCGCGGCGACCAGCATCGGCTCGCTGGGCGATGCGATCACCGGCAGCCTGTTCGCCGGGCTGACCCAGGCGATCTTCAACGGCGGCCGCCTGCGCAGCCAGGTCCGCAACGCGCGGGCGCTCGCCGATCAGAGCTATGCCGCCTATCAGGGCACCGTGCTGCTGGCGCTGGAGGATGTCGAGAACGCCATCGTCGCGCTCAACACCGCGCGCGAGCGGGAGCGGCTGTTCGCGATCCAGCTCGACGCGGCGCGCAACTCGGCGATCCTGGCGCGCAGCCAGTATCGCACGGGCCTGACCGATTTCACCACCCTGTCGCAGCAGGAGGCGTCGTTGCTGAGCGCCCAGAACGGGCTGGTCCAGGCGCGCTCGGACGCCGCCACCGCGCAGGTCGCGCTGTTCGCCGCGCTGGGCGGCGGATGGGACGACAGCACCACCCCCGAAGCGCCGCCGCGCGCGACGCAAACCCCGGACAACCGCTGATGGCCGATCAGACTCTCGACGATTTCCTGGGCGTGAAGCCGCAACCGCGCTGGCGCAAAAGGGTGCAGTGGGGCGTCGTGATCCTGGGCGTCGTGCTGCTCGCGGTGCTGCTGAAAAGCTGTTTCGGCGGGTCGGACCAGGCGGGCTATGCCACCGCTCCCGTCTCGCGCGGCAACCTGACCGTGACCGTCTCGGCCACCGGCAAGCTCGCCCCGACCAACCAGGTGACGGTCGGTTCGCAGCTGTCGGGTCTGGTGACGAAGGTCGTGGTGGATGTGAACGACCGGGTGAAGGCGGGCGAGGCGCTGGCGCTGATCGATCCCGAACAGATTGACGACCAGATCCGGGCGGCGCAGGCGACGCTGTCCGCCAATCAGGCGCAGGTGGCGCAGGCGCGCGCGACCGTGGCCGAATCGCAGGCGCAGCTGCGGCGGCTGGAGGAAGTCTACAAGCTGTCCAACGGCCGCGTGCCCTCCGGCACCGAACTCCAGACCGGGCGCGCCGATGCGCAGCGCGCGGTCGCGGCGCTGAGGGTCGCGGAGGCCAATGTCGCCGCCGCGCGCGCGCAGCTGGCCCAGTCGCAGACCCAGCGGCAGCGCGCGATCATCCGCTCGCCCGTGTCGGGCGTGGTGCTGGCGCGGCAGGTCGATCCCGGCCAGACGGTCGCGGCGTCGTTCAACACGCCGACCCTGTTCGTCATCGCCGAAGACCTGACCAAGATGAAGCTGGAGGTCGCGATCGACGAGGCCGATGTCGGCGAGGTGAAGGTGGGGCAAAAGGCCAATTTCACCGTCGACGCCTTTCCGGGGCGTACCTTCCCCGCGACGATCACGCGGGTCGATCTGGGGTCGAACCTGACGGTCAGCGCGGCGACCTCGTCCTCCTCGTCCTCGACCGCCAGCACGTCGACGACGGGACAGGTGGTCAGCTATGCCGCCGACCTGACCGTCGCCAATCCCGACCTGCAACTGCGCCCCGGCATGACCGCGACCGCCGATATCGTGACCTCGGACAAGCGGAACGTCGTGCTGATCCCCAATGCCGCGCTGCGCTTCCAGCCGTCCGATGGGGCGAGCCAGGGTGGCGGAGGCGGCATTGCGGGCTCGCTGACCTTCCGTCCGCGCCGCGACCGGGCGGCGCGCACCGCCACCGTTCAGCGCGGCGCGACGCAGACCGTCTATGTCCGGGGTACGGACGGCAAGCCGCAGCCGGTGCAGATCGTCACCGGCGACACCAACGGATCGATGACCGAAGTCCTGTCGGGCGGGCTGAAGCCGGGGATGCAGGTCATCACCGGCCAGCTGGCGGCGGGCGAGGCCGCGCCGGCGGCGGCGGGGGGACAGCGTCGCCAGGGGCAGCAAGGGGGCGGTGGTGGCCGCTGATGCGCCCCTGATCCGGCTTCGCGGCGTCACCAAGACCTATGGCAGCGGCGCGACCCAGTTCCAGGCGCTGAAGGGCGTGGATCTGGACATTGCCGGCGGCGATTTCGTCGCGGTGATGGGGCCTTCGGGGTCGGGCAAGTCGACCACGATGAACATTCTGGGCTGTCTCGACGTGCCGAGCGGCGGCAATTTCCTGTTTCGCGGCCATCATGTCGAGACGCTGGACCGCGACCAGCGCGCGATGCTGCGGCGGCGCTATCTGGGCTTCGTGTTCCAGGGGTTCAACCTGTTGTCGCGCACCACCGCGCTGGAGAATGTCGAGCTGCCGCTGCTGTATCGCGGCGAGGACAAGAAGACGCGGCGCGAGATGGGCATGGCGGCGCTGGAGAAGGTCGGGCTCGACCAATGGTGGGACCATACCCCCGCCGAACTGTCGGGCGGGCAGCAGCAGCGCGTGGCGATCGCGCGCGCCATCGTCACCAGCCCCGACGTGCTGCTGGCCGACGAGCCGACCGGCAATCTCGATTCCGAACGCTCGGTGGAGATCATGGAGTTGCTGACCGGGCTCAACCGGGACAGCGGCATCACCGTGCTGATGGTCACGCACGAACCCGACATGGCGGCGTTCGCGCGCACCGTCATCCATTTCAAGGACGGGTTGGTCGATCGGATCGAGGCACAGCATCGGCCGGGCACCATGCCGGAGCCGGATGCGCCCGCGACGGATATGCACTGATGTTCGGCACCACGCTTCTCCTCGCGATCCGGTCGATCCGGCGGCATATGCTGCGCTCGTTCCTGACGACGCTGGGCATCATCATCGGCGTCGGCGCGGTCGTGACGATGGTGACGCTGGGCAAGGCGACCACGGCGGCGGTGCAGCAGTCCATCTCGTCGCTGGGCACCAACATCCTTCAGGTCCGCCCCGGCCAGGGCTTCGGGCGCGGCGGCGGCGGCCCGCGTCCGCCCGACTTCAAGCCCGAGGATGTCGAGGCGATCGCCGACCAGATCGCGGGTGTGACGGCGGTCGCGCCCCAGGCCCAGACGACCGCGACCGCGATCTATGAAGGCGCGAACTGGTCGACCACGGTGACCGGCACGACGCTGGCCTATTTCACGGTGCAGCCCTGGCCGCTGGCCTCGGGGCGTCTGTGGACCCCGGCCGAGCAGGCGGCGGGCAAGGCGGTGTGCATCATCGGCAATACCGTGCGCAAGAACCTGTTCCCCAGCACCGAGGCGGTCGGCAAGCGCTTCCGCATCGGCGCGATCAGTTGCGACGTGGTCGGCGTGCTGACGACGCGCGGACAGGGCGGGTTCGGCGATCAGGACGATGTGGTGCTCATGCCGATCAAGGCGGTGCAGCGCCGATTCACGGGCAGCCGCGACATCCGGCTGATGCTGGTCGGCATCGACCAGGCCTATCAGGCCAGCGCGGTGCAGGCCTCGCTAACCGACCTGCTGCGCGAACGGCGCAACATCACGGGCGGCAAGGAAGATGATTTCAACATCTTCGACACCAAGCAGATCAGCGACACGCTGACCAGCACGACGACGATGCTGACCCGGATCGTCGCGGCGGTGGCAGCGATCAGCCTGGTGGTCGGCGGCATCGGCATCATGAACATCATGCTGGTGTCGGTGACCGAACGGACGCGCGAGATCGGCATTCGCCTGGCCATCGGCGCGGTCGCGCGCGAGGTGCTGATGCAGTTCCTGGTCGAGGCGGTGGTGCTGTCCTGCCTGGGCGGAATCATCGGCCTGATCCTGGCGCAGGCGATCATCGCCGCGCTGGTGCCGTTGATGCAGGTGCCCTGGACCTTCGACCCCCAGATCAACGTCATCGCCTTTGCGATTTCGGCGGTGATCGGGGTGGTCTTCGGCTATTTCCCCGCGCGGCGGGCGGCGGCGCTCAATCCGATCGATGCTCTACGGCACGAGTGATCCGCTCGGGCGCGTGGACGAGCTGGCGTAGCCGTTCCAGATCCTCGGGCGTGTCGATATCGATCAGCTCGGCCGGGGCGGTGACGACGTGGCGCCCGCCCGCGACCAGCTTGCGGCCGCCCTCGTCGCCCTCCAGCTTGAGCAGCGCGTCGAACCGGCCCGCGCCGAAGACGCCGGGCGGGGTGGGATGCTCGCCATTGCTCGACACGACGACCGCGTCGGGTCCGTCAAAGGCATCGAACAGGCGATAGATATGCGCCGCCGTCACGCGCGGCATATCGGCCAGTGCGATCAGGATCGCCTTGGGGCCGGACTTGATCGCCTCCTGCACGCCCAGATGCAGCGAGAAGGACATGCCCTTGGCGATATCGTCATTATGGATCACGCGGTAGCCGCGCGACGCGAAGTCGAGCTGGCACCCGTCGGTCACGACGATCCGGTCGGCAAAGGGAATGCTTTCCAGCGCGGTGGTGACGTGGAAGCCCACCGGCTTACCGAGGAACTCGGCCTCCAGCTTGTTCTCCATTCCGAAGCGGCTCGACTGTCCCGCCGCCAGCAGGACCAGAACCACATCCTCAGCGTCGATCATGAAAGGCTCCTATCATCGCCGCCGCGATCGACAGCGCGATCTCCGACGGGCCGATCGCCCCGATGTCCAGCCCGACCGGGCCGTCGATCCGGTCGATCGCTGACGGGGAAACGCCCATCGCCGCCAGACGCTCCCGCCGCGCCGCATGGCTGCGCCGACTGCCCAGCGCGCCGACATAGGCGGTGGGATGGGCAAGCGCGGCGACCAGCGCGGGGTCGTCGATCTTGGTGTCGTGGCTCAGCGTGACGACGGCGGTCGCGGGGCCGGGGGTATAGGCGGCGACCGCTTCGTCGGGCCAGCGATCGTCCAGCGTCACGCCGGGAAACCGCTCCGGCGTCAGGAAGCGGGCGCGCGGGTCGATCACCACCGTCTCGATGCCCAGCGTCTGCGCAAGCTGCGCCAGGCTCTGCGCGATCTGCACCGCACCGACGATCAGCAGGCGGCGCGGCGGGTCGTAACGGTTGGCGAAGACCTCGCCCGTCTCGATGGGACGCAGGTCCGCCTTGCCGGTGGAAAGGTCGGTGGTGACGGTCAGCGAGCGCCCCGTCTCGCGCGCCTCGGCGATCCGGTCGAACAGTTCGGGATCGAACCCGTCCGCCGACACCGGCTGGACCATCACCGCGATCTCGCCGCCGCAGGGCAGTCCGACTTCCCAGGCCGAGGCATCCGCCACGCCGTAGCGCTTTACCTGGAACGGCGCGCCCGCGATCACCTCCGCGGCGGTATGGAGAATGTCGTTCTCGACGCAACCGCCCGACACCGATCCCTCGAACCGGCCATCTTCATGGACCAGCATATGGCTTCCACGCGGACGTGGTGCCGACCCCCAGGTCGACACCACCGTCGCGATCGCCAACGGCGCACCGCGCCATTCGCGCGCGGCGGCCAGAACCCGATCATTGTCGCTCATCAAAGCGCCGGGAGATGATCGAGCAGCTTGTCGAGCCTCACCGGCATCTCGCGCACCCGGACGCCGGTGGCGTTGTAGATGGCGTTGACGACGGCGGGCGCCGCGCCCGAGATGCCCAGCTCGCCAATCCCCTTGGCATGGATCGGGTTGGCATGGATGTCCCGCTCGTCGAGGAAATGGACCTCCAGCTGGGGCACGTCGGCATTCACCGGCACATGATATTCGGCCAGGTCATGGTTCACCAGCTTGCCGGTGCGCGGGTCGTGGATCAGCTCCTCGGTCAAGGCGGTGCCGATGCCGAAGGTCATTCCGCCGAGGCATTGCGAGCGCGCCGTCTTGGCATTGAGCACGCGTCCCGCCGCAAACACGCCCAGCATCCGCCGCACGCGGACCTCGCCGGTGACGACATTGACGCCGACCTCGGCGAAATGCGCGCCGTAACTCGCCTGCTGGAACTGCTTTTCCTGCTGCCCCGGCTTGATCTCGCCGATCGCGGACAGACTGTCCTTGCCGACTAGCTCGGCCAGCGGCACCGAGCGATTGTCGCCGATCGCCATGCCGTCCTTGAGCGTCAGGTCGGCGGGCTTGACGCCCATCGCCTTGGCCAGCTTCTCGCGCACCCGCTCGGCGGCGAGATACACGGCCGAGCCCGCCGAGGCCGCGCCCCAGGAACCGCCCGATCCGGCGGCGGGCGGATCATTGGTGTCGCCCAGCGACATGCTGACCTTCTCGACCGGCAGGCCGAGGATTTCGGCGGCGATCTGCGCCATGATCGTATAGCTGCCCGTGCCGATATCGGTCATCGCGGAGGACACGGTGGCGCTGCCGTCCGGGTGGAGTTCGACCTTGGCCGCCGACTGCTGAAGCTGGTTAGACCGGCACGCGGCGGCGACGCCCATGCCGATCAGCCAGTCGCCTTCGCGCCGCTGACCCGCCGCCTTACGCTGGTCCCAGCCGAAACGCTTTGCGCCCTCTTCCAGCGAACGGGTCAGGTTGCGCGAGGAATAGGGGACCTTGAGCTCGGGGTCCTGTTCGGGATCGTTGATCTTGCGCAGGTCGATCGGGTCGATGCCGATCGCCTCGGCCAGTTCGTCCATGGCGCATTCCATGCCGACCATGCCCACCGCCTCGCCCGGCGCGCGCATCGATCCCGACAGCGTCCAGTTCAGCCGGACCACGTCATGGTTGATCCGCCGATTCTCGCCCGCATAGAGGAAGTGGGTGCCGATGCCGACGGGCTCGAAGAAATCCTCGTCCGGCAGGTTGGAGGTGATCGCCTCATGCCCCAGTGCGACGATCCGGCCGCCCGCCTCGGCGCCCAGCCGCATCCGCTGTTCGGTGTTGGAGCGGCGGACGGTGGCGTCGAACACCTGCTGGCGCAGCATCACCGCCTTGACCGGGCGGCCCAGCCGCTTGGCGGCGATGGCGGCGGCGACGCTTTCGGGCGCGATGCCCAGCTTCGATCCGAAGCCGCCGCCGATATAGCGCGAGATGATTCGCACCTTGGACTGCGACACGCCCAGCGCCTTGGCAAGCTGCTGCGCGTCCGAGGAAGGCATCTGGTACGCGCCGTACAAGGTCAGCGCACCGTCCTCCCACACCGCGATCGAGGCATGCGGCTCCATCGCGGCCGAGTTCTGGCTGGGGGTGGTGTAGGTGACGTCGAGCCTGACAGCCGCATTCTCGAACGCCTTGTCGAAATCGCCCTGGTCGTAATGGCCCTTGATCAGTCCGTCCGGCGCGGGCTCGGCCTTGTCCTTGTTCGCCTCATAGTCGAACGCGCCGTCGTCCAGCTCTTCATACTCGACCTTCAGCCGCTTGGCGGCGTCGCGCGCGACCTCGAAGCTCTCGGCGACGACGATCGCGATGATCTCGCCGAAATAGTCGATGGTGCGCACGCCTTGCGTCGGGGCTTCGGTCTCGCCGCCCTGCTGCGAGTTGCGGATGAAGGTCTTGTAATCGGTGATGACGTCGATGACGCCGGGGATGGCCTTCACCGCATCGGCGTCGATCGCCTTGATCTTCGCATGGCCCTTCGTGGCGCTGACCAGCACGCCATGCGCGATATTCTCGATGGCATATTCGGCGGCATAGGTGGCGGTGCCCGTCACCTTTTTCGGCCCGTCCACCCGATCCAGCGGTTTGGAGATCACCCCCTGCACGCCCGTATCGAGCAGGCTGTCGGGATGTGGCTGATTCATGGTCAGCGAATGCGTGTCGTCCTTGCCGAATCCGAACATGGGATCAGCCCTCCTGAGTCAGTTCACGGAGCGTCGCGACCAAAGTGCGGCGCGTCAGCGGAATCTTGAAATCGTTCGAGCCATAGCCCTTGGCGTCGGCCAGCAGGACATCGGCGGCGGCGTGGAAGGCGGCGTCGGTGGGCTCCTGTCCGACCAGCGCGGCCTCCACCGCCTCGTTACGCCATGGCATCGGGCCAAGACCGCCAAAGGCGAGCCGGGCCGAGGCGATCCTGCCATTCTCGACCGCGACGATCCCGGCGACCGACACCAGCGCAAAGGCATAGGAGGCGCGGTCGCGCACCTTGCGATAGGTCTGGCGGCCCGCAGGGGCGGGGGGTAGTTCGACATGGGTGATGAGCTCGCCCGGCTCCAGCACGGTCTCGATCTCGGGCGTGCTGCCCGGCAGGCGATAGAATTCGCCGATCGCGATCCGGCGGCGGTCGCCGTCTGGTTTCTGGGTGATGATGACGGCTTCCAGCGCGCGCATCGCGACGGCCATGTCGCTGGGATGCGTCGCGATGCACTGGTCCGAGGTGCCGAGGATCGCGAGGATACGGTTCTCGCCGCCGATCGCTGAACAGCCGCTGCCCGGATCGCGCTTGTTGCACGGGGTGGCGGGGTCATAGAAATAATAGCAGCGGGTCCGCTGGAGCAGATTGCCCCCGGTTGACGCCTTGTTGCGCAACTGACCCGAGGCCCCCGCCAGCAGCGCGCGCGACAGGACCGGATAGCGTTCGATCACGCGGGCGTCGGCGGCGAGGTCGCTATTGGGCACCAGCGCGCCGATAATCAGGCCGCCATCCTCGCGCGCCTCGATCTCGCCCAGGTCCAGGCGGCTGATGTCGACCAGCGTGTCGGGCGTCTCGACCTGCAATTTCATGAGGTCGAGCAAATTGGTGCCGCCCGCGATGAAGCGCGCGCCCGGCACCGCGCCGTCGCGGGTGGCGGTGCCGATCGAGTCGGCGCGGGCATAGTCGAACAGCTTCATGCCGCGACCTCCCGACCGACATCCTCATTGGGGTTGCGGTCGCCCAGCCCCGCCACGTCGCGGATCGCGTCGACGATATTGGGATAGGCGGCGCAGCGGCACAGATTGCCGCTCATCCGCTCGGAGATTTCCTCGACCGTCAGCTCGGCCGCACCCAGGTCCTCGGTGACATGGCTCGGCCAGCCCTGCTTCATCTCGTCGAGCATGCCGACCGCCGAACAGATCTGGCCCGGCGTGCAATAGCCGCACTGGAACCCGTCATGCCGCACGAACGCGTCCTGCAAGGGGTGGAGATTGCCCGGCTGGCCCAGTCCCTCGATCGTGGTGATCTCGTCATCCTGATGCATCACCGCCAGCGTCAGGCAGCTATTGATCCGCCGCCCGTCGACCAGCATCGTGCAGGCGCCGCATTGACCATGGTCGCAGCCTTTCTTGGAACCCGTCAGCCCCAGATGTTCGCGACACAGATCGAGCAGCGAGGTGCGAACATCGACCTCGATGTCATGCGATTGACCATTGATTGTGAAATGCATCGCGCCATCCCCTTGGGATTACAGTTGGATGAACAAACGCCATGATTTCCCTGCGTTTCCCGTTGCGAACCACTCTCATTGCCGTAGCTTTGGTCATGGGGCAGGGTGAGGCCATGTCCGCCCATTGGTCGAAACCGCTCTCGTCTCCCATCGTCATCGCGCATCGCGGCGCAAGCGGGGAGCGGCCTGAGCATACGCTGGCTGCCTATGATCTGGCGATCCGCGAGGGGGCGGACGTGATCGAGCCCGATCTGGTGCCGACCAAGGACGGCCATCTGGTCGCGCGGCATGAGAATGAGATTTCGGGGACGACCGATGTCGCCTCGCATCCCGAATTCGCCGATCGCAAGACGACGAAGACGATCGACGGACAGCGCGAGACCGGCTGGTTCACCGAGGATTTCACGCTCGCCGAATTGAAGACGCTGCGTGCCCGCGAACGCCTGCCCCAACTGCGCTCGACCGCCTATGACGGCCGGTATCAGATCCCGACACTGGAAGAGATCATCGCGCTCGCCAAGCAGCGGTCGAAGGAGTTGGGGCGGACCATCGCCATCTATCCCGAAACCAAGCATCCGACCTATTTCGCCTCGATCGGCATGGGCACCGATGGCCCGCTGGTCGCCGCGCTCGACAAGGCGGGGATGAAGACCGCCGATGCGCCCGTCTTCATCCAGTCGTTCGAGGTGAAGAACCTCCAGCATCTCAAGATGATGACCGGCATCCGCCTGATCCAGCTGGTCGCGGGCGAGGGCGGTCCGGCGGATGGCGCCGCGCCCAGCTATGCCGCGATGATGACGCCCGAAGGGCTCCGCCAGGTCGCGACCTATGCCTGGGGGATCGGCCCGGACAAGGCGATGCTGTGGAAGGGCGATGCGGCGACGACGCTGGTGGCCGACGCGCATGCGGCGGGGCTGCGGGTGCATCCCTGGACCTATCGTGCGGAGAACCAGTTCGTTCGCCCCGCTTTCCGCCGGGGCATCGATCCCAAGGCGCATGGCGATGTCGCGGGCGAGATTCGCGCCGCGCTGGGCCAGGGCATCGACGGATTCTTCACCGATTTCCCGCAAATCGGGGTAGAAACGCGCAACGCCGTCGTGCGCGCCCGCTGAAAGATCCCGTGACCATGCGTAACCTCGTCCTGAAAATCGCCGTCCTGACCCTGCCGCTCAGCCTGGGGGGCTGCGTCAAGACGGTCGCCAGCGTGGTGAAGGCCCCGTTCCAGGCGGCGGGGCAGGTGGTCGACTGGACGACGACCAGCCAGGACGAGGCGGACCGCAATTACGGCCGCAAGATGCGCAAGCAGGAAGCGCGCGAGGGCCGCGAGCGTCGCGATTACGAGAAACAGTGCCGCAAGCACCCCGAGCAGTGCCAGCAGGGCCAGCAGGGCTATGAAGGCTATCGCGCCGGTAACTGACCGCTGACGGGCGGCGGCCATCCCGCCAGGATGGTCGCCACCGCCGCCAGCACCTGGGGCCGATGCTGCACCCATAAATGGCTGGAGCGGACCTCGACCGCCGGGGTCGTGTCATCGCGGCAGATGATCCCGGCGACCAGCCCGTCGCTCCGGCTCCAGATCGCGGCGGAGGGGCAGGGCAGCGGCCCGGCGATCACCGCCGAGCGGGCGATGACGGCCGGGTCGTCCACCCGCTCGCCGGTCAGCGTCTCGAAGGCGCGCCAGACATTGGTCGCGCGGGCCGGTCCCGCATAGGGCGAGGAAATGGTGACGACGCCCGCGACCAGATCGGGGCGCGCCTGCGCCACCATCCGCGCGATGATCCCGCCCAGGCTGATGCCGATCAGCGTCACCGGCCCGCGATCGGCGACCGACTCGACCCGTGCGATCAGATGTCCGGCGTCCGGCCCGACGCTGCGCACCCCCAGATTGCGCCCGACTCCCCAGCCATGAACGTGGTAGCCCCTGGCGGCCAGATAGCGGCGCAGGACGATGTTCGACCGGTCGCTGTTGAACAGGCCGGGCAGCACCATCACCGCCCGCCCGTCGCCCCGCGGCGCGGCGGCCAGTTCGGCGCGATGCCGCCACCAGGTCGCACCCATCCACAGCGCACGCGGAAGCTCGGCCGCCCAGAGCGCCTTGGACGGCGGCGGGATCACAGCCATGCCATCACCGTCCAGGGGAAGGGCGTCCACCACCCCATCCGCACCCCCGCCGCCGCCAGCGCGTCGCCGGTCCAGCTGTTGCAGGTGTGGGCGGCGCTGTACCGCCCCCTCGCTTCGTAAAAGGCATCGTACACGTCATAGCCGGGATAATGAGCGCCATTGCTCCGCCAGCTTCCCCGGATGAACGCGACTAGGCGGCGATACGCCTCGGGCGACAGTCGGATCATCTGCACATCGTCGCCATTCGCGCGCGGAAGCGGCAGGTGGTCGACATGGATCAGCGTCCGGTCGCTGCCCAGCGCGGCACGGAGGATAGTCCCCGGCCTGACGTCGCGCCAGTGCGGCGTCTCGCGGAAAAAGCCGGCCTCGCCCCAGCCGATGGCGAGATAGGGAAAGCCCGCATAGCGCGGATCGCGTAAGTCCTCGGCCCGCGCCCAGTCGCGCCAGTCCACCCCCGCCGCCTGTTTGGGGAGGATGATGGCGGTATGGACCGCGCTCGACTCGACGAAGATGGTGACCGCATCGGGGCCGGGCGCGGGCAGGGCGATGGTGCGACGCGGAACCGCCCCCAGCGCCAGTCCCAACGCGAAATAGCCCAGCAGGATCAACCCGATGGCGGCCGCCATCCCCCTTGCAACCCGGCCGAGCCGTCGCCACGATATGGTTTCATTTGTCACCATCATCATGATAGGCTCCACGAATGGCACAGGATACCCATGTTCTCGCCGCTCCGCCCGAAGGGGCCGGTGCCGACTGGACCATCCCCCAGGGCTGGGCGCATTATACGGCCGAGGAGCATGCGACCTGGGACACGCTGTTCGCGCGCCAGTCCAGATTGCTGCCGGGCCGCGCGTCGGAGGCGTATCTGCGCGGCCTCGACGTGCTCAAGCTGTCGCGGCCGGGCATTCCCGATTTCGAGGAACTGTCCGAACGCCTGATGGCGTTGACCGGGTGGCAGGTGGTGGCGGTGCCGGGGCTGGTGCCCGACGATGTGTTCTTCGACCATATGGCCAATCGCCGCTTCGTCGCGGGCAACTTCATCCGGCGGCCCGACCAGCTCGATTATCTTCAGGAGCCCGACGTCTTTCACGACGTGTTCGGCCATGTGCCGATGCTCGCCGACCCGGTCTTCGCCGATTACCTCGCGGCCTATGGGCGCGGCGGGCAGCGCGCGCTGGGGATGGATGCGCTGAAATATCTCGGGCGGCTCTATTGGTACACGGTCGAGTTCGGGCTGGTGCGCGAAGATGGCGACCTGCGTATCTATGGCGCGGGGATCGTGTCGAGCTATTCGGAAAGCCGCTTCGCGCTGGAGGATCCGAGCCCCAACCGGATCGGCTTCGACCTCGCCCGCGTGATGCGCACCGAATATCGGATCGACGATTTCCAGCAAAATTATTTCGTGATCCCGTCGTTCGAGGAATTGCTTCGCGCCACGCTGGAGACGGACTTCTCGCCGCTATACGCGCAGATCAAGGCGTTGCCGGATATACCGGTGGCGGAGATCGTGGACGGTGATGACGTACTGACCCGGGGTACACAGGACTATGCCAAGGGAAAGCTGGGATAGGTTTTCGCTTGGCCTTCGACTTCGCTCAGGCTGAACGGAGTTTGGTGCTTGCCCCACAGCCGTTCAGGCTGAGCGAAGTCGAAGCCCACGCTCACCCATCGGAACCTTCGCCTCCGCCCCCGGTTCGCTGCATCATGCACGACCATCCCAACAATGCGGTGAACTATCCGCTGCTCGCCCGCCCGCACATCCAGCTGTACGGCACGGTGGACGAGGTGATGTATGCCGGGTTCAAGGACCAGCTCGCCGCCGCGCCGGCGGACGGTCCGCTGGTCGTGTCGATCACCACGCTGGGCGGCGATCCGGAGATGGCGCGGGCGATGGGCGACTCGATCCGGCTGCTGCGCGACTACACGGGGCGCGACACGCTGTTCCTGGGCAAGGTCGCGGTCTATTCGGCGGGGGCGACCTTCATGTCGGCCTTTCCGGTCGAATATCGCTTCCTGACGCGCGGCACCCGCCTGATGCTGCACGAGCGGCAGATGAGCGGCAGCATCGACCTGTCCGGCCCGCTGACCAACCTGCCCGTGGTGCTGAAGGCCAAACTGCACGAGATCGAGCAGTCGGTGCTGATTCAGGAGGAGGGCTTCCGCGCCATCGTCAACGGATCGAAGGTGACCTTCGAGACGCTGCAGGAAAAGGCGCGCAGTAACTGGTATATCGATGCCGAGGAGGCGCGCGAGCTGGGCCTCGTCCTTGATGTGATCTGAGGCAGCGCTTAAATCGGTCAAGACATTTGCGACATGCGCCCCTGTCATGTATCGGCGGGAGCGATCCTTTGCCGACATGCCTGTCGGCCCATCCAGCGGGTTTGTGACCATGGCCGAATTTGCCCTGCCGAAGAACAGCGTCATCAAGAAGGGCGAAACGCATAAGGCGACCACCGGCGGCCGTCTGAAAAAGTTCAAGGTCTATCGCTACGATCCCGACTCGGGCCAGAATCCGCGTTACGACACGTTCGAGATCGATCTGGACGAGTGCGGCCCGATGGTGCTCGACGCGCTGATCAAGATGAAGGCCGAGCAGGACAGCTCGCTGACCTTCCGCCGTTCGTGCCGCGAGGGCATTTGCGGATCGTGTGCCATGAACATCGACGGCCGCAACGGCCTGGCCTGCACCACCGCGATCGAGGATGTGAAGGGCACCGTCCAGATCACCCCGCTGCCGCACATGGACGTGGTCAAGGACCTGGTCCCCGACTTCACGCACTTCTACGCGCAGTACGCCTCGATCAAGCCGTGGCTCCAGACCGTGTCGCCCGCGCCCTCGGGCAAGGAACGGCTCCAGTCGCCCGACGACCGCGCGAAGCTCGACGGCCTCTACGAGTGCATCCTGTGCGCCTGCTGCTCGACCTCGTGCCCCAGCTATTGGTGGAACAGCGACAAGTTCCTGGGCCCGGCGATCCTGCTCCAGGCCTATCGCTGGCTGGCCGACAGCCGCGACGAGATGACCGGCGAGCGTCTGGACGAGCTGGAGGATCCCTTCCGCCTCTATCGCTGCCACACCATCATGAACTGCGCGAATGTTTGCCCCAAGGGCCTGAACCCGGCCAAGGCGATCGCGGAAATCAAGAAGATGGAGGCCGAGCGGATCATCTGATCCGGTTGGTTCGACGGAAACGGAAAGGGGGTCGGAAACGGCCCCCTTTTTCTATTCCTCCCCAAGCTCGCTTGGGGAGGGGGACCATCGCGCAGGCGATGGTGGAGGGGCGGTATCCCTGATCGGGCGGTGACACCCCTCCGTCAGCCCTGCGGGCTGCCACCTCCCCTTCCAGGGGAGGAATGGGGTTGACGGGAAAGAGGCCAGGGCAGACACCGCCCCCCAACATGCCCGACATCCTCAATGCCTATCGCCGCCTGATCGAAGCCGGAGAGCTTCGCCCCGATCCCGAACAGGCCGCCGCCGCCGCCCGGCTCCAGCAGCTGGCGACCGAATTGGAAACGCCGCGCAGGACCGGCTTCTTCGCACGCCTGACCGGCAAGGGCACGCCTGCGCCCAAGGGCGTCTATCTCTGGGGTGATGTCGGGCGCGGCAAGTCGATGCTGATGGACCTGTTCTTCGACCATGTCGCGGTCGAGGCCAAGCGCCGCGTCCATTTCGCCGAGTTCATGCTGGAGGTCCATGCCCGCATCGCCACCGAGCGGGCCAAGCAGGCGGGCGAGCCGATCGCCCCCGTCGCCGCCGCGCTGGCCGAGGAAGTCCGGCTGCTGGCGTTTGACGAGATGATGGTGACCAACAGCCCCGACGCGATGATCCTGTCGCGGCTGTTCACCGCCTTGATCGAGGCGGGGGTGACGATCGTCACCACCTCCAACCGGCCGCCGAAGGACCTCTACAAGAACGGGCTCAACCGCGAGCATTTCCTGCCCTTCATCGCGCTGATCGAGGCGCGGCTGGACGTGCTGGCCCTGAACGGGCCGACCGATTACCGGCGCGACCGGCTGGGGCGGCTCGACACCTGGCTGGTGCCCAATGGGCCCAAGGCGACGCTGACGCTGTCGGCGACCTTCTTTCGCCTGACCGACTATCCGGTCGAGGATGCCGCGCATGTACCCTCGGAGGATCTGAAGGTCGGTGGCCGCGTGCTGCATGTCCCCAAGGCGCTGAAGGGCGTCGCGGTCTTCTCGTTCAAGCGGCTGTGCGGCGAGGCGCGGGGGGCGGCGGACTATCTGGCGGTCGCGCGGCGCTTCCACACCGTCATCCTGGTCGGCATCCCCAAGCTGGGGCCGGAGAATCGCAACGAGGCGGCGCGCTTCGTCCAGCTGATCGACGCGCTCTACGAACACAAGGTCAAGCTGCTCGCCGCAGCCGATGCGCAGCCCGCCGAACTCTATGAAACCGGGGATGGTCGATTCGAGTTCGAACGGACGATCAGCCGCCTCGAAGAGATGCGCTCCGAGGACTATCTGGCCCAGGGCCACGGGTCGGGCGAGCCCTTGATTTGACCTTAATGCACTTGCGAACTATTATCGTTTAAAATCTTAAACTCTGTGGAATAACGGTTGCCCCGACGCCCATATAGGCGTAGGCCGCGTGACCAATCACGCACGTCCACTACGGAGTAGGATTGGAATGGCTCGCAAGAAGATCGCGCTGATCGGCGCCGGCAACATCGGCGGCACGCTGGCGCACCTCGCCGCGCTCAAGGGGCTGGGCGATATCGTCCTGTTCGACGTCGTCGAGGGCGTGCCCCAGGGCAAGGCGCTGGACCTGTCGCAGTGCGGCCCGGTCGAAGGCTTCGACGCGAATATCAAGGGTTCCAACGATTACGCCGACATTGCGGGCGCCGATGTCATCATCGTCACCGCCGGTGTCGCGCGCAAGCCCGGCATGAGCCGCGACGACCTGCTCGGCATCAACCTGAAGGTGATGAAGGCGGTCGGCGAGGGCATCCGCGACAACGCCCCCGACGCGTTCGTCATTTGCATCACCAACCCGCTCGACGCGATGGTCTGGGCGCTGCGCGAATTCTCGGGTCTGCCCGCGAACAAGGTCGTCGGCATGGCGGGCGTGCTCGACTCGGCGCGCTTCAGCCACTTCCTCGCCGAAGAGTTCGGCGTGTCGGTGAAGGACGTGAACACCTTCGTCCTCGGCGGCCACGGCGACACCATGGTCCCGGTCCTGGAATATTCGACCGTCAGCGGCATCCCGGTCAGCGACCTGATCGAGATGGGCTTCTCGACCAAGGAAAAGGTCGAAGAGATCGTCAAGCGCACCCGTGGCGGCGGCGGCGAGATCGTCGCGCTGCTCAAGACCGGCTCGGCCTATTATGCGCCTGCCACCAGCGGCATCGCGATGGCCGAGGCGTATCTGTACGACCAGAAGCGCATCCTGCCCGCCGCCGCGCACCTGTCGGGTGAATATGGCATCGACAACCTCTATGTCGGCGTGCCCGTCGTGATCGGCGCCGGCGGCGTCGAAAAGGTCGTCGAGGTCAAGCTGTCGGACGAGGCGAAGGCCAACCTTCAGGTCTCGGTCGACGCGGTCAAGGAACTGCTCGTCGCCTGCAAGGGCATCGACGAGAGCCTGGCGTAATTCATTAAAGGAATAACACCGCCCCGGCGAAGGCCGGGGCCCAGTTGGGTTGGCCAGAGTGATCGAAGCGCAAGCCTTCGTCTACATCATGGCCAGCGGTCGGAACGGAACGATCTATCTCGGTTCGACGACTAATTTGCCGCGGCGCGTGTGGGAACATCGCAACGACGTGGTGGCTGGGTTCACGCGGGATAACCGCTGTCATCGGCTCGTATGGTACGAGGTGCATGATAGCTGGGAAGCAGCGCGGCAACGCGAACTGCGAATGAAGAATTGGAAGCGGCTTTGGAAGCTGCGAGAGATCGAAGGGCTAAATCCCGATTGGGATGACCTGTATGATCGCATCGCACTGCCATAACCGTATCGCAACTGGGCCCCGGCCTTCGCCGGGGCGGACAAGGACGGAACCGACGGATGAGCATCCTCGTCAACAAGAACACCAAGGTCATCACCCAGGGCATGACGGGTGAAACCGGCACGTTCCACACCCAGCAGGCGCTGGCCTATGGCACGCAGATGGTCGGCGGCGTGACGCCGGGCAAGGGCGGCACCGAGCATATCGGCCTGCCGGTCTTCAACACCGTCGCCGAAGCCAAGTCGAAGACGGGCGCCGATGCGAGCGTGATCTACGTTCCGCCGCCCTTCGCGGCCGACTCGATCCTGGAAGCGATCGACGCGGAAATCCCGCTGATCGTCGCGATCACGGAAGGCATTCCGGTCCTCGACATGGTCAAGGTGAAGCGCGCCCTGTCGGGTTCGAAGTCGCGCCTGATCGGTCCGAACTGCCCGGGCGTGCTGACGCCGGGCGAGTGCAAGATCGGCATCATGCCGGGTTCGATCTTCAAGAAGGGCTCGGTCGGCGTCGTGTCGCGTTCGGGAACCCTGACCTATGAGGCGGTGTTCCAGACCTCGAACGCTGGCCTGGGTCAGACGACCGCAGTCGGCATCGGTGGCGACCCCGTCAACGGCACCAACTTCATCGACGTGCTCGAGATGTTCCTGGCCGATGACGAAACGAAGTCGATCATCATGATCGGCGAGATCGGCGGCTCGGCCGAAGAAGAAGCCGCGCAGTTCCTGCGTGACGAGGCCAAGCGCGGCCGTTCGAAGCCGATGGCGGGCTTCATCGCGGGCCGCACCGCGCCTCCGGGCCGTCGCATGGGCCATGCCGGTGCGATCGTGTCGGGCGGCCAGGGCGGCGCCGAGGACAAGATCGCGGCGATGGAAGCAGCCGGGATCAAGGTCGCGGCCAGCCCGTCGGAGCTCGGCTCGACCCTGTTGTCGGTGCTGAACAAGTAAGGCGTATCGCGTCACCCCGGCACACCCGCCGGGGTCCGTGGCGGCAGGCGGGCCGCTCGCGGCTGCGGACCCCAGGCGGATGTGCCGGGGTGGCGATCATGAAGAAGACGGGCGGTCGAGGAAGCGTCTCATGGGCTACGAAGGCCAGGAATTCAGCGAAATCGCGGCGGGCGTCAGCCCCGCTTTCATCGAAACGCTCTATGCCAAGTATCAGGCCGACTCGTCGTCGGTCGATGCGGGCTGGCGGACCTTTTTCGACGGTCTGGAGCAGGGCGTGGGCGCCCCCAGCTGGCAGAATAAGCGCTGGCCGCTGACCTCGACCGACGATCTGACGGCGGGCCTCGACCCGACCCAGATGGAACCCGCGCCCAAGCCCGGCCGTGATGGCAAGGGGGGCGGCAAGCCCGCTCCGGCAGCCGCCGCGCCCTCGACCGCCGACATCGTCAAGGCGGCGGGCGACGCGATCCGCGCGCAGATGCTGATCCGCACCTACCGGGTGCGCGGCCATCTCGCGGCGAACCTCGACCCGCTCGGCCTGTCGGGCCTGCGTGAGCTTCCCGAGGACCTGAAGACCGAATATCACGGCTTCACCGACGCCGACCTCGACCGCAAGGTCTATCTGGGCGGCACGATGGGCTTCGAATGGGCGACCGTTCGCGAGCTGGTCGACACGCTGCGCAAGAATTACTGCGGCAATATCGGCTTGGAATATATGCACATCGCGGATGTGGAGGAGCGCCGCTTCCTCCAGGACCGGATGGAAGGCCAGGACAAGGCGATCGACTTCACCGTCGATGGCAAGAAGGCGATCCTGAACAAGGTCATCGAGGCCGAGCAGTGGGAAAAGTTCCTCGGCAAGAAGTACGTCGGCACCAAGCGCTTCGGCCTGGACGGCGGCGAGTCGATGATCCCCGCGCTCGAATCGGTCATCAAGTACGGTGGCCAGATGGGCGTGCGCGAGATCGTGTTCGGCATGGCGCATCGCGGCCGTCTGAACGTGCTGGCCAACGTCATGGCCAAGCCGCTGCGCGTGATCTTCCACGAATTCGCCGGCGGTTCGGCCAACCCCGATGATATCGGCGGGTCGGGCGACGTGAAGTATCACCTCGGCACCTCGACCGACCGCGAGTTCGACGGCCACAAGGTCCATATGTCGCTGGTCGCCAACCCCTCGCACCTCGAGGCGGTGAACCCCGTCGTGCTGGGCAAGACCCGCGCGATCCAGACGATCGCGGGCGACCTGACCGATCACGCGGCCTCGGTGCCGGTGCTGATCCATGGCGACGCGGCGTTCGCGGGCCAGGGCATCGTGTGGGAGTGCCTCGGCTTCTCCGGCATCCGTGGCTACAACACGGGCGGCTGCGTCCACTTCATCATCAACAACCAGGTGGGCTTCACCACCAGCCCGCAGTTCGCGCGCTCCTCGCCCTATCCGTCGGATGTGGCCAAGGGCGTCCAGGCGCCGGTCTTCCACGTCAATGGCGACGATCCCGAGGCGGTGACCTTCGCCACCAAGATGGCGATCGAGTTCCGCCAGAAGTTCCACCGCGACATCGTGATCGACATGTGGTGCTATCGCCGCTTCGGTCATAACGAGGGCGACGAGCCGGGCTTCACCCAGCCGCTGATGTACAACAAGATCCGCCAGCACCCCGGTGTCAGCGAGATCTACTCGAAGCGCCTCGTCGCCGAGGGTGTGGTGGACCAGGCCTGGGTCGACGAGAATATTAAGCAGTATACCACGCGCTGCGAAGGCGAGTTCGAGGCGGGCCA
The DNA here is from genome assembly GCF_040544655.1 of Sphingomonas sp. 1185. Lineage (NCBI taxonomy): Bacteria > Pseudomonadati > Pseudomonadota > Alphaproteobacteria > Sphingomonadales > Sphingomonadaceae > Sphingomonas > Sphingomonas sp. 1185. The sequence goes on along the minus strand of NZ_JBEPKL010000031.1, from coordinate 5,871 downwards.
GAGCTACAAGCCCAACAAGGCCGACTGGTTCGCCGGTCGCTGGTCGGGTCTGTCGGCGCCGAAGGAGACCGATCAGGGTCGCCGCAACGTGGAGACCGGCCTCGACAAGAAGCTGTTCGACGCGATTGGCCGCACGTTGACCACGATCCCCGAAGGGCTTCAGGTCCACAAGACGCTGAACCGCGTGCTCGACGCCAAGCGGCAGATGTTCGCGAGTGGCGAAAATTTCGACTGGGCGACCGGCGAGGCGCTGGCCTTCGGCTCGCTGCTGTCGGAAGGGTACGGCGTGCGTCTGTCGGGCCAGGATTCGGGTCGCGGCACCTTCTCGCAGCGTCACGCGGTCTGGGTCGACCAGACCGACGAGCACAAGTACGTGCCGCTGAAGACCGTCGAGCATGGCAGCTTCGAGGTGCTGGACAGCCCGCTGTCCGAATATGGCGTGCTGGGCTTCGAGTACGGCTATGCGCTCGCCGATCCGAAGACGCTGGTGCTGTGGGAGGCGCAGTTCGGCGACTTCGTCAACGGCGCGCAGATCATGATCGACCAGTTCATCACGTCGGGCGAGTCCAAGTGGCTGCGCGCCAACGGCCTCGTGATGCTGCTGCCGCATGGTTATGAAGGGCAGGGGCCGGAGCACTCGTCGGCGCGTCCCGAGCGCTTCCTCCAGTCCTGCGCCAACGACAATATCCAGGTTGCGAACTGCACCACCCCGGCCAACTATTTCCACCTGTTGCGCCGCCAGATGCACCGTAACTTCCGCAAGCCGCTGATCGTCTTCACGCCCAAGTCGCTGCTGCGTCACAAGCTGGCGGTGTCGAAGGCCGAGGACTTCCAGGGCGAGAGCCACTTCCGCCGCCTGCTGTCGGACACCAACGGTGCCGCCGACGAGGCGACGACGCGTCTGGTCCTGTGCACCGGCAAGGTCGCCTATGACCTGATCGAGGCACGCGACGCGGCGGGCGACACCACGACCCAGATCGTGCGCGTCGAGCAGCTCTATCCGTTCCCGAGCGACGCGCTCGCCAAGCGGATCGCGCGCATGCCCAACCTGCAGGACGTGGTCTGGGCGCAGGAAGAGCCGAAGAACAACGGTTACTGGTTCTTCGTCGAGCCGCTGATCGAGGAAGCGCTGGCCGAGGCCGGGGCGTCGGTGAAGCGCGCCCGTTATGCGGGTCGTGCGGCGGCGGCATCGCCCGCCACCGGCCTGATGAAGCGTCACACCGCCGAGCAGGGCGCGCTGGTCGCCGATGCGCTGGGCCACAATGTCCGCGAGGAAATCCGCCGGACGCGCGCCGAGGGCAGCAACACCACCGCCAAGCCGACCACGGCGGCGGCGGACTGACACTTAACCGAGTTCCCCGGTCCTTCAGGGGCCGGGGAGGGATGAAATCTGGCGCGGGCGTTTTGCCCGCCCGCGTAAGAGCCCCGGTCGATGGACCGGGCGGAGGAAATGGGAATGGCGACTGAAGTTCTGGTGCCGGTGCTGGGCGAATCGATCTCCGAGGCGACGCTGGGCGAATGGCTGAAGCAGCCGGGTGACGCGGTGGCGGTCGACGAGCCGATCGCGAGCCTGGAAACCGACAAGGTCTCGGTCGAAGTGCCCTCGCCGGTGGCGGGTGTCATGGGCCAGCATGCCGTCAAGGTCGGCGACACGGTACAGGTCGGCGCGCTGCTGGCGACCGTCGATGCGGGTGGCTCGGCCCCGGCCAAGACCGAAGCGGCGACCCCGGCCGTGACCGCGACCCCGGCGGCGGCCGCTCCGGCCCCTGCGGCAGCTCCGGCCGCTGACGAGTCGAGCGACTCACCCGCCGCCCTCTCGCCGTCGGTGCGCCGTGCAGTGCTCGAGCATGGCCTCGACCCCGCGACGATCAAGGGCACCGGCAAGGACGGCCGCATCACCAAGGAAGACGTCGCCGCCGCCGCCGCCAACAAGTCGAGCGCTCCGGCCCCGGCCGCCGCTCCGGCTGCTGCCGCCCCCGCCGGTTCGGCGCGCAAGGAAGAGCGCGTGAAGATGACGCGCCTGCGTCAGACGATCGCCAAGCGCCTGAAGGAAGCGCAGAACACCGCCGCGATGCTGACGACGTTCAACGACGTCGACATGACGGCGGTGATCGAGGCGCGTGCCAAGTATAAGGACCTGTTCGAGAAGAAGCACGGCGTCCGCCTGGGCTTCATGGGCTTCTTCGTGAAGGCCGCGACGATGGCGCTGAAGGACATTCCGTCGGTCAACGCCTCGATCGAGGGCGATGAGATCGTCTATCACGACTATGCCGACATCTCGGTCGCCGTCTCGGCCCCGAACGGCCTGGTCGTGCCGGTCATCCGCGATGCGCAGGACCTGACGGTCGCGGGCATCGAAAAGACGATCGGCGACTTCGGCAAGCGCGCCAAGGACGGCACGCTGAAGATGGAAGAGATGAAGGGGGGCACCTTCACCATCTCGAACGGCGGCGTGTTCGGTTCGCTGATGTCGACCCCGATCATCAACCCGCCCCAGTCGGCGGTGCTGGGCCTCCACCGGATCGAGGAGCGTCCGGTCGTCGTCGACGGCCAGATCGTCATCCGCCCGATGATGTACCTGGCGCTGTCCTATGACCACCGGATCATCGACGGCCGCGAGGCGGTGACCTTCCTCGTCGCGCTGAAGAACGCGATCCAGGATCCGACCCGCATCCTGATCGACCTCTGATCGCTTTGTGATCTATACGGACCCTTGCCGCGGCGAGGGTCCGTCCTTGCTATGTAAGGCGGGTGCGCCCGCAGGCTGGACCCCGAAAGCCGGGGAACGGGAGAGACAAATGGCTGAGTATGACTATGACGTCCTGGTGATCGGCGCGGGCCCCGGCGGCTATGTCGCGGCGATCCGCGCGGCGCAGCTGGGCCTGAAGACCGCATGCGCCGAGGCGCGCGAGACGCTGGGCGGCACCTGCCTCAATGTCGGCTGCATCCCGTCCAAGGCGCTGCTCCACGCCTCCGAGCTGTTCGAGGAAGCATCGCACGGTGCGCTCGCCAAGTTCGGCGTCGAGATCGAGGGCGCGAAGCTCAACCTCGACCAGATGCACGCCGAAAAGGCCAAGGCGGTCGGCGAGCTGACCGGCGGTATCGAGTACCTCTTCAAGAAGAACAAGGTCACCTGGCTGAAGGGCAAGGCCGCGTTCCAGGATTCGAGCACGGTCAAGGTCGGCGACCAGACCGTCACCGCGCGCGACATCGTGATCGCGACCGGCTCGGTCGTCACCCCGCTGCCCGGTGTCACCATCGACCAGAAGGTCGTGGTCGACTCGACCGGCGCGCTGGCGCTGCCCAAGGTGCCGGAACATCTGGTCGTCATCGGCGGTGGCGTGATCGGGCTGGAGCTGGGCTCGGTCTGGCGTCGTCTGGGGGCCAAGGTCACCGTCGTCGAATATCTCGACCAGATCCTGCCGGGCTTCGACGGCGAGGTCCGCAAGGAATCGGCCAAGCTGTTCAAGAAGCAGGGCATGGAGCTTAAGACCTCGACCAAGGTGACCGGCGTCACCGTCGAGGGCGACCGCGCGACCGTGTCGGTCGAACCGGCGGCTGGCGGCACGGCGGAAACGCTGTCGGCCGACGCCGTGCTGGTCGCGATCGGCCGCAAGCCCAACACTGACGGGCTGAACCTGGAGGCCGCTGGCGTGAAGCTCAACGGCCGTGGCCAGGTCGAGATCGATCATGACTTCGCGACCAATGTCGACGGTGTCTGGGCGATCGGCGACGTCGCGCCGGGCCTGATGCTCGCGCACAAGGCCGAGGATGAAGGCGTCGCGGTGGCGGAGAACATCGCGGGCCAGACCGGCATCGTGAACCACGACGTCATCCCCAGCGTCGTCTACACCATGCCCGAAATCGCCGGTGTCGGCCTGTCGGAAGAAGCCGCCAAGGAGCGTGGCGAGGTCAAGGTCGGCAAGTTCCCCTTCATGGCGAACAGCCGCGCCAAGACCAACCGCGACACCGACGGCTTCGTGAAGGTCATTGCGGACGCCAAGACCGACCGCGTGCTGGGCGTGTGGATCATCTCGAGCCTCGCAGGCACGATGATCGCGCAGGCCGCGCAGGCGATGGAGTTCGGCGCGACGTCCGAGGACATCGCGTACACCTGCCACGCACACCCGACCCATGCCGAGGCGCTCAAGGAAGCCGCCATGGCGGTGCAGGGCAAGCCGATCCATATCTGACCCGTCACGGCCGGGCTATCCGCAAAAGGGGGCGGGCATCGCGGGATGCCCGCCCCCTTTCTTGTTTCGCGCGTCGGGGGCGGTGGTTACGGCGGCGCATCCCGCCGGGCTCTTATGCTGGGAGGTTGTTGCTGGACCGCAATCTCTGAGCGGCTATGCTGGTGGCGGGTTCACCACAGGTGCCGCCTGGGTTGCCGCTGGACCGCAATCTCTGAGCGGCTATGCTCAGGATGCTTCGCGCAAAGCTTGCCGAATTGTTGCCGCTGGACCGCAATCTCTGAGCGGCTATGCTACAGCCGCGCGGGCGATGCGTTCGACATGCGTTGCCGCTGGACCGCAATCTCTGAGCGGCTATGCTTGCAGGTGCGCAACCCCAACCGGCTGATCGAGTTGCCGCTGGACCGCAATCTCTGAGCGGCTATGCTGCCGATAGCCTTTCGGTCGATAGTCAGACAGTTGCCGCTGGACCGCAATCTCTGAGCGGCTATGCTCCTCCCGAAATCATCGTGACCTAGCCGCGTGTTGCCGCTGGACCGCAATCTCTGAGCGGCTATGCTCGAGTCGTTCGTGTATGGCATCGCCATGCGGTTGCCGCTGGACCGCAATCTCTGAGCGGCTATGCTTGCGCGATCGTAAGGGAGATACGCCAGCCGGTTGCCGCTGGACCGCAATCTCTGAGCGGCTATGCTACCCGTCGGCCAATTCCTTGACCTGCTGCGGTTGCCGCTGGACCGCAATCTCTGAGCGGCTATGCTGACGGGGACGCAGGTTTTCGGCGATGGCTTGTTGCCGCTGGACCGCAATCTCTGAGCGGCTATGCTCTCGGGCGGGAGCATCGCCGCCACGCTGTCGTTGCCGCTGGACCGCAATCTCTGAGCGGCTATGCTATCGTCATCGGGCGATCCCTCGCGTGCCTCGTTGCCGCTGGACCGCAATCTCTGAGCGGCTATGCTTCAAGGATCTGGTCGGCAGCGCGCAGCCGCGTTGCCGCTGGACCGCAATCTCTGAGCGGCTATGCTTTGGCTAGGCGGCGGTTCTGGCTGTAGCTAGTTGCCGCTGGACCGCAATCTCTGAGCGGCTATGCTCGTGGCGATTGCGATCCAGGGGCGCTCCTGGTTGCCGCTGGACCGCAATCTCTGAGCGGCTATGCTAACCGAAATCAACAGGCGATTGCGCAGCGGGTTGCCGCTGGACCGCAATCTCTGAGCGGCTATGCTTCAGCCATCCGCGCATCGGTCATGGCCTTAGGCCGGATCGACATTCATCGTAGCCAGATCATGGCGGCGGCGAGGTGGACGAAGCCGGTGAAGTGGATGATGCGGCGGTCGTAGCGAGTAGCGAAGCGTCGGAAATGCTTGAGGCGACCGAAGCATCTCTCGATTTGGTTGCGATGCTTGTAGATGCGGGCATCGTGCGGGATGGCGACCTTGCGGTTGCGCTTGGACGGGATCACCGCCTCGGCGTCCATCGCAGCGATCTGGCTACGCAAGTCATTGCCGTCATACGCCTTGTCGGCGAGCACGGCATTGCCGCGCTGGCCTTCGAGCAGGGCGGGTGCCGAGGCGATGTCGCTGGCTTGGCCGGGCGTGATACGAAACCGCAAAGGTCGGCCGAACGTGTCGGCGAGCATGTGTATCTTGGTGGTCAGTCCGCCTCGGGAACGCCCCAGCGCCTGATC
>NZ_JBEPKL010000030.1:0-49978 GCF_040544655.1 Sphingomonas sp. 1185 | reverse complement strand
CTGAGGCGCAGGCGTCGGCAAATATCCGATTTCCAGCGATTTCGTCCGTGAACGCTCCCGCCGAACCGCCTCGCATCGCGTTTTCGGACGGTCTGCATCACAGAACGGTGGTTTTGGGAAATGGCAATCGGGAACGGATTTTGAGAATGTCCATGTCCCAGGCATACGTTGGACCACCCGACTCAACCGAAATCCTACCTCGGGTTCGTATTTGGGCGGGCGCCGGACCAAAGGTCCGGTCGCCCGGCATCCGCTTATATTTGTGCGAGGCCTCCATCGACGAACAGCTCGACGCCATTGACATATCGGGCGTCCGGCCCGGCAAGAAAGCTGACGACGGAGGCGATGTCTTCGGGTTCGCCGATCCGTCCGGCTGGTGCGTTCTGGGCGGTCCAGTTTTCGAACGCAGTGATCGAGCCATCGGCCTCTCCCTGCAACTGATGGGCGAGGGGCGTGCGAACCGGACCAGGGCTGAGGGTATTCACGCGGATGCATCGGTCACGAAGGTCGTTGGCCCATGATCTCGCAAAGGCGCGCACCGCCGCCTTCGACGCATTGTAGACGCTGAGGTCGGCCATGCCCTTGATCGAGCAGATCGAGCCGATCAGGATAACCGACGCACCATCGGCGAGCCGGGGCAGCAACGCCTGTACGGTGAAGAAGACCCCGCGCACGTTGAGATCGAACATGCGGTCGAAATCAGCTTCGGTGACATCCCCGAATTTGGTCGCCTCAGCAGTGCCGGCATTGGCCACGAGAACATCGAGCGTCACACCATCGGTTTCCAGACGTTCCGCGACTGCGCGGATACCGTCGCTTGTCGCCATATCCGCGCGGATGCCGATCAGACCTTCGGCTGCCGCAGCCCTCAGTCGTTCCTCGGTCCTGCCGGTGACGTAGACCGGTCGCCCGGTAGCGGCGAGCGCGTGCGCGCTGGCAAGCCCGATCCCGGCCGTTCCCCCCGTTACGAGTGCCGCGTATGTCATCACTGATATCCTCGTTCCGTTGATTCGGTAGTACGGATATACGGAACTATGGAATTTGACGCCAGCCCCTGATAGGTATGGGTGATGATCGGTTTCGTTCACCCTCCGGCGGATGCCGTCGAACTGCACCACATTCTGTCGGCGCTGGCCGATCCGACGCGCCTGCAAATCGTGAAAGCGCTTCACCGGGCCAGGGAAGGGCTGAACTGCACGGCCGCGACCGCTCCGTTCCTGCAGGTGCCGAAATCGACCCTCAGCAGCCACTTCCGGGTGTTGCGAGAAAGCGGGTTGATCTGCACTACCAAGCGCGGTGTCGAGAACATCAACGTGTTGCGCTGGGATGATATCGAAAGGCGCTTCCCAGGGCTTCTGCCAAACATCCTGGCGTTTACTCCCGATTGAAGCCGGCACAGCGCCTTTCTCGCAGTTCTATCCTTGTGGGAACGCCCCGACCGTCTCGCAGGCCGCTCCCTTTTGGCAAGGCCTACCTGAACGTGCTTCGGCTATGGCGTACCGATCACCTGTTGGATCGTCGGCAGGATGGCGGCAGCCAGCTTCCGATGATCCGTTTCCGACAAGTGGATGCCGTCAACACCATGGGCGGCACCGCCAATTGCCGCCGCGGCGTCAAATTCTAGAATAGCGGCGGTATCGGCTGCATCCTTGAACGCTGCCGAGAACGCGATCGATTTTTCGCGGCTACCCGCATAGCGCCTGTTCCACTCATCGATCGGGATCGCGGAAACTTGGACCGGTGATACGATGAGCACCTTTGGCGCTCGATATACCGTGCCGATCCCACCGGATGAGGCTTGAACCAAGCGTGCCAACCCAACGACGGCATCGGCAATCTGCCGGGGCGTCCGCTTGTATCGCGCCTGAAGATCGTTGGTGCCGAGCATGATGACGACGAGGTCCAGCGGCATGTTGGCCGCGATCGACGCGGGGAGATGCTTCGCCCCGTTGACGGTGTCAGGCCGCATGACGCTGCCGGGCCAGTCTTCGCCGTCGAGGTTTGTCGTGCGCAGGTTCAGGCCGTCCTCAATCACCACGTAATTGGATCCGAGCGAGCGTTGGACGATGCCCGTCCATCGCCGGTCTGCCGGGAAACGGGACGTGAGCCCGTCATCGCTGCGCCCCTCATAACCCCAGGTGTTGCTATCACCATAGATCAGGATGCGATGAGGATCGGCCTGGGCCGCAGTCCCGCCGATAAGGCCATAGGTGAGCGCCCCCAGGGTAGCGACAGCTCGACGAAACATCCGCATTCCTTTTTGTAGCGATCGATGCGGAAATAGATGCGCTTGTCTACCGCCGTGTCAACAGATTATCGTAGCGACCACTATGAAAAGAGGCTCCCCATCCACCAATCGTCCGCGTGGTCGTCCCCGTCAGTTCGATCGGGATCAGGCCGTGGCAACCGCGCTGACGATGTTCAAGGAACGCGGTTACGAAGGCACTTCGATTGCCGACTTGACCGAGGCAATCGGAGTTTCTCCTACCAGCCTGTACGGCGTCTTCCCCAGCAAGGAGGCCCTCTTCGAGGAAGCCGTCGAGCTGTATCAGCGAACCGAGGGGGCGTTTGCCGTCGCGGCACTGGATCGGGCCGGCACTGCGTTCGACGCGATCCAGGATCTTCTGGCGGAGGCGGCAACCAATTACACGCGTGACGATCGGGCGGGCGGGTGCTTCATCGCGCTCGGAGTCCTTAGTTGCGGTATCGAGCATCAGGCTATCGCGCGTCGAATGGCCGAGCGGCGGTTGGCTGCGCGCGACGCGATCAAGGCCCGCCTCGATCGCGGCAAACAGGCCGGCGAGTTGCGTCGGGAAACGGACACCCTCGCATTGGCTGCGTTCTACGCAGCCACCGTGCAAGGGATGTCGGTGCAAGCCCGGGACGGCTGCTCAGAGGCGGAATTGAACGGGATCGCACGCACGGCGCTATTGCCTCTGGACCTTTGCCGGACGGCGCACTGAGCGAGCATTCCCAGCATACCATCCTTCTGGGAAGGCCGTGACCGTCTCGCTGGCCGTTCCTAATCGGGAAGCCTCGCCGGGACATCTCAAGCCTGTTGGGCCCAGGGATCGAAGAGCCTGACGACACTCCACGGTGCACCATCGCCAAAGAAGGTCGCAAGGTTCCGAGCGGAAGCCTCCGCGATCCCGGCCACGCGATCGAACAGGTCCGCCTCGTAGGCGGTCAACGCTACTTCGAAATCACCTGGGTGATCGAGAATGGCGGTTGCCAATCTGAACCCGTCGTCCATTGCGAGGTTGGCGCCCTCACCGGAAAAAGGTGACATGAGATGCGCAGCATCGCCAACTAACGTCACGCCCGGCACACGGTCCCACCGCATTCCCACCGGCAGGGCGTAGATAGGTCGTAGCTCAGGGTTGATCCCGCTGTCCCGGATGAACGCGGTGAGCGCCGGTGCCCAGCCATCATACTCGCGCGCGACGCGGGTAAGAACGGTGCGATCGTCAGTCGCGTCGAGGGAGCGTATCCACGCCTCCGACTTGTTGAGCGCCGCATAGCCGCGGGCGCTCCCATCCAGGTAACGATGGACCATGATGCCCTTGCCTGGGTCGACCGCCATCAGCGTGCCGCTGCCGATCGCCGTAATCGATGACCGCTGCGCCACGGTGTCGCCGGGCAGCGCTATCTCGATGAAGCAGGTTCCGGCGTAGGCTGGGGCGACGGCGGAAACGAGAGGTCGCACCTTTGACCATGCGCCATCGGCACCGACCACAAGTCCGACCGTCACGCGCGCCCCGCCGGTAAAGTCGATCCGGTGCCGCCCGTCGCCGAGTGGGATGATGGAGGCGGCCTTGTGCCCCCACCGGATCGTTCCTGGCGGAAGCGCCCTGATCAGCATGGCGCGCAGTTCGCCGCGATCGACCTCCGGGCGCGTCGATGTCGGATCGCCCGCCCTGTCGAACAGGACGATACCGTCCTTGTTCACGATCCGCTTGGCATCCTCTCCGGGACGGACGAGGCGCAGGAAGGCTTCGCGAAGCCCGGCTGCCTCCAGCGCCCGCTGTCCGCTTTGCTCGTGAATATCGAGCAAGCCGCCCTGCGCCCTGGCAGTGGGAGAGGCCTCCCCCTCGAAGATCGTTACCGAAACGCCGTGTCGAAGCAGGACGCAAGCGAGGGTGAGGCCGCCAAGACCTGCGCCGATGATGCCGATATCGTGGTTCATGTTCGCGCTCCTTACTCGCCGACGTGACCGGCGAGGATCGTGTATGGAGACGCTGGCCGACCATGCCATTCATGGCCGACGTGCACGCGGGAGCGGGAGGCCGATTGCCCATCCGACAGCCGTTTTTCGCGACGCAGGTTCGTTACTCTTGACCGCAGTTTCAGGCAAGCTGTTGCGCCAAACCGAACTGGATCCTGTTGCGGTCCATCGGTGAGAAACTTTCACGAAATTCGATCCCAATCGGCAAGGGTTGCGACCGTTGCAGCAGGCTGGCTTAGCTGCCTGCTGGGCAATGCCGATAAAAAGTCGATAAGCCAACCTGCAGCAATTTAGCGATTTTGGCAGGTTTGTCTCCTGCCGCCAGCAGCTTCCGCGCGGTATCGATCTTGTCGGCCGTCATAGTTGGCTTACGGCCTCCACCGGTGCCTCCCTTCGCCCGGGCTGCTGCCAGCCCAGCGATCGTACGCTCCCTAATGAGCTCTCGCTCCATTTCGGCGACTGACGCGAGGATGTGAAAGAGCAGCCGTCCGGAAGGGGTGGCGGTATCGAAACCATCGGTTAGGGACCGAAAGTCGATCTTCCGGTCGGAAAGACCCGCGGCAAGGTCGATAAGGCCCCGGATGGAACGACCAAGCCGGTCGAGTTTCCATATCACGAGCGTGTCTCCGGTGCGCAGGAATTGCAGAGCTTCCGTCAAACCCGGTCGATCAGTCTTCGCACCGCTCGCCTTATCGGCGAACATTCTCTCGCAACCGGCCCTGGCTAGCGCATCCGTCTGCAGTGCCAAATCCTGGTCGATGGTCGACACACGAGCATAGCCTATCAGCATCTTGATTGTCCGTTGACGTTCTCGAACAGCCGTGCGCTTCGGCCTAGCTCGCCGACACCTCATGAGCGTCGACGCGCCGCAAGGTCACGAACACCAGCACTGCGGATGCGAAAGTCAGGCCTGCGAGCACGTAAAGGAGAAGCGCGAATCCGGCCGCATAACTCTCCTTCAGCGCCTCAGCTGATGCACCCAGCCGGATGGCCCGGCCAAGGTCACCGGTAACCAGATGCTGGGCCAAAAGCGGCCGGACCTGAGCGAAGCCGATCGTAAGCCTATCAAGGTGCCAGCGCACCAGAGCCGCCAATGCCGCCGTCACGCTGGCCAGCGCAATGCCCTCACCCGCGACCCTGGTGGTGCCGAAGATACCCGTGGCCATGCCGGCACGTTCCGACGGCACGACCGCAACCGACAGGCCGTCCATCAATCCCCAAGGCAATCCGGCCCCCATACCGATCAGAAGCATTGCCGGCACCGGTGTCGCGCCGGACCCGGGACCGCACAGCGATAGCCAAAGCAGACCTAAACTTGCTGCCAGCAGCCCGGCCGCTGATACGGCCCCTGCGGAGTGGCGACGCGCCAACCGCACTGCCAGGGTCGGCGCGACCAGCATAGGTGCCGACAAGCCAAGCATGCTCATGCCTGCGTGTGTTTCGCTCATGCCCTCGACACCGATGAATCGCAGCGGCAGCAGAACCAGCAGCACGACAAAGCAGTAGCAGGTCGCGATCGGCAGCAGCTGCACCCCCAGGAAGCGGGGATAGCGCAAAAGGGTCAGATCGAGCAGCGGCGCAGTGCTGCGGCGCTCGACGCGAACAAAAAGTGTAAACCCGCCGATGGCGGCAAGGAGCAGCCCTGCCATTGGCATGCTGATCCAACCCCAGACCGGTCCTTGAAGGATGAAGAGGGTGAGGCACGCGAGCGCGATGGAGAAGGTCGCTGCGCCCAGCCAGTCCATCGCAGACGATTCCGCTGCATGAGTTTCGCGCAGCGACCCCGCCCCGAGCAGGAGCGCACAGGCCGCCACGCCCGCCGGCGCGGCGAAAACCGCACGCCACCCGAACGCCTCCATCAGCATGCCTGCGACCAGCGGCCCGAATGCGAGCCCGATGCCGAAGGTGGTGCCCAGCAGGCTGAATGCCCGCGCGCGCGCCGAGCCTGTGACCTCTTGCGCCAAGGCCGCGGTTCCCCCAGCGAGGGCACCAGCGGCACCGACGCCCTGCACGGCACGCAGCAGATCGATCCAACCGAGCGTCGGCGCCAAGCTCAGCATGAGGGAGGCGACACCGAACAGACCCACGCCTGCCATGAACACCCGCTTGCGGCCCCAGCGATCGGCCAGGGCACCCGCGGTCATGAGCAGGCCACCGAACGTCAGCATGAAGGCGTTCGTGATCCAGGCGAGCCCCGGCAGGTCGCCGCCCAGCAAATGCCCGATCGCAGGCGTCGCCACCGCTCCGCCGGAGAAACTCATGGGCAGGATGAGGGCGGCTGTGCACACCGCAGCCAAAGCGGCACGGGGGCGGGTGCCGGCAGGATTATGAGATGAGCTGGTCATATGCGGGATACCTCCGCGCACCGCCTTATCTCACGAACCCAGGGCGATAATCAGGTCAGTTGGACTTGGTCTATATCCTTTTCGGCTATAATCTGCTGACGTGGATCATCTGCTCGGCATCACCAGCTTTGTTCGAACGGCGGAACTGCAGAGCTTCGTCGGCGCAGCTCGTGCGCTCGGGCTGTCGCCATCCGCTGTCGGCAAGAATATCGCCAAACTGGAAGCGGCGCTTAATGTGCGCCTTCTGCATCGTACCACCCGTCGCGTCCGCCTTACCGATGAAGGCGCGCTGTTCCTGGAGCGCTGCCGGCGCATTCTGGATGATCTGCGCGAAGCGGAGATTGCCGTATCGGATGCGGGGGCGACACCGCGCGGTGTCCTTCGGGTCAGCTTGCCCACGATTGGCTATCGGTTTCTCGTCCCGCACCTGCCCGCATTTTGCGCTGCCTATCCGCACATCGAGCTCGACCTGCATTGCAATGATCGACTGGTCGACCTGATCGAAGAAGGCATAGACGTGGCGATACGTGGCGGTGAACTGGCCGCGTCGTCGCTGATCGCGCGCAAGCTCGGCTCCTTTTCTTTCGTGCTGTGCGCGTCTCCTGCCTACATAAACACGTACGGCCAACCTCGCTCGGTCGATGCCTTGGCGACCTATGACGCCGTGCGCTTCCGCTATCCGGGCTCTGGGCAGTTACAGCCTTGGCCTCTCGAACTCGACCGACACCCGCGTACAGTCCTGGCATGCAGCAACATGGAGGGCGTACGCGCTGCGGCGATCAACGGTCTGGGCATCGCATATATGCCTGACTTCCTGGCGGCAGATGCCGTTCGGACTGGTGAGCTCTGCCACCTGCTGGAGGACAAGGTGCGCTCCGAAGGCCAATTCACACTCGTATGGCCCTCCGGCCGCCTGGTATCATCGCGGCTGCGGGCCTTCATCGACTTTGCCACTGTCAACCTGTTCCAAGACCGTGTGGTAACTCAGTAGAATGGGCATGAGCGTCAGGGTTGATGGGCCAAGCCACCCATTCTCATAATGGCACCTTTTTGAGAAAGAGCTGGCCGTCTCGCTGACCGTTCGCTTTTTGGGAAAGCTCCGTGAGCGCATCATATCGGATGGCCATTTTGAGGACCGAGCGTCGGTGATTGTCCGATGGCGGAGCGCTCGATGCCCCAGGTAAACAGGGCCAGGGAACTAAATACGGCACCAAGTCCACAAACTCCTACCCAGCCGGCTTGAGCGTATAGGATCGTAGTGGCAATTGCCCCTAACGCGCTGCCGATCGAATAGAACACCATGTAGCCGCCGATGAGACGGCTGCCGGCCTTCGGATGCCGGGCCAGGATGATACTCTGATTGGTGACGTGAACGGCTTGTACCGCAAGGTCGAGCAGGATCACACCGGCCAGGAACAACAGGACCGAGTGCGGCAGCCAGGCGATGAGCCCCCATGATGCCGTAAGAAGCGCAAGCGATAGTCCTGTTGTCCTTTGGCCGAGCCCTCGATCAGCAAGCCGACCGGCGCCCGAGGCGGCCAAAGCACCTGCCATCCCGACGAGACCGAACAAGCCGATCTGCATATGGGAGTAGGAAAAGGGTTCCTGGCTGAGCGGCAGCACCAGCGCCGTCCAGAAGGTGCTGAAAGCCGCGAAGATCAAAAGGGCCAGAAGGCCACGCCGGAGAATAACCCGATCGCGCAGGAAGAGCGACGGGATCGATCGGAGCGCCGCGCCGTAGCCGTCCTGCCTCTCTGGGAGAAGCCGCCTGGGCAGCGTGCGCAGAAGCAGTCCGGCCATGACGAGCGTCGCCCCGGCGGAGGTCAGGTACACGGCCCGCCAGCCTCCCAAATCGGCGATCAGCCCGGCAATGAAGCGAGCCCCCAGAATGCCGATCACGACCCCGCTCGTTACGGTTCCTACCGTCTTGCCGCGTTCGCCCGGCCTCGCGAGCGTTGCGGCGAAGGCCACCAAGACCTGCACCACTACGGCCAGTACACCTGTCGCCGCCATGCCGATAAACAGCACCGCGCTCGTTTTCGCCGTTGATACAAGCCCAAGTGCGCCCGCCGACATGAGCATCTGCGCGACGACCAGACGACGCCGGTCGATGAGATCGCCAAGCGGTAAAATGACGATGAGGCCTAGCGCGTAGCCGATCTGGGTCAGCGTCACCACCCAGCCGATCGAGGCGGGCGCGATGCCGAAATCCTGCGCCATCAGGTCGAGAAGAGGTTGGGCATAGTAGATATTGGCCACGCTGAGGCCCGCCGCGACGGCGAACACCCAGGTGGTGGCACGCGGCAGGCCGCTGCCGTCATAGCGATGGGGTTGGCCCCCTTGGTTCTGCGGCACGATCGATCCCTGTAAGAGCAAGTAGTCTCATGATGAAACCACTTGCGCCTTTTCGAATCTAGTTCTAAAACAGGACTAGATGATGCGTTCGGGGGCGTTGGGGCTAACGATGGTCAAACGGGTCAGCTTCGGCCATGCACCGTGCCCGGTCGCGCGTGCCCTGGACGTGATCGGCGACTGGTGGTCGCTGCTGATCATTCGCGATGCCTTTGACGGCGTGCGGCGCTTCGGCGAGTTCGAGGCAAGCCTCGGCATCGCAAAGGGCATCCTGGCGTCTCGCCTGCGCGACCTCACGGAGAAGGAGGTCATCGAGACAGCGCCGGCCTCCGATGGCAGCGCCTACCGGGACTATGTGCTGACGGAGAAGGGGCGGGGCTTGTTCCTCGTCATCGTCGCGCTTCGGCAGTGGGGCGAGGATCATCTTTACCGCCCCGACGAGCCGCGGTCGTCGCTCATCGATATCGAGACGAACAAGCCGGTGCCCCGGCTGGATTTGCGTACCCCCGCCGGCCATCCGCTCGGCTGGGAGAGGACGCGTGTGAAGAAGATCACGGAGGCTTGAGGATGGCGGACGCAGCAGCGACAGCAAAGATGCAGGAACTCGATCTGATCGCGGACGCCGACGCGCGCGCCAGAAACTATCTGGCAACCCTCGACATCCGTCCGCCCTTCCCCGATCAGGCCGCGCGCGACGGACTGGCCGCCTTCGCCGAGCCGATTTCCGAGCATGGCCGCGACGCGGCCGATACGCTGCGCCTTCTCGACCTTCACGGCTCCTCGGCCACCACGGGATCGAACGGACCGCGCTATTTCGGCTTCGTGATCGGAGCGGCCTTGCCCGCCGCTGCGGCGGCTGAGCGGTTGATGCTGGCGTGGGACCAGTGCGCCTCGTCCTACGACAACTCGCCGGTGGCTGCGACGGTGGAGAAGATCGCGGGGGACTGGCTTCTCGACGTGCTCGACCTTCCGCGCGAAAGCGGTGTCGGCTTCGGCACCAGCGCCACGGCCTGCACGCTCGCCTGCCTTTCGGCAGCTCGTAGATCGTTGCTGGACCGTCAGGGGTGGAACTTCGACCGGAATGGCCTCCATGGCTCGCCGGAGATCAAGGTCGTCGTTTCCGAGAGCGTCCACATCACCGTGAAGAAGGCGCTGCGGCTCCTGGGTTTCGGAATGGGCCGCCTCATCGTGGCACCGACCGACCCGCAAGGGCGGATCGACCCCGCGCGTCTTCCCGCGCTGGACGATCACACCATCCTCTGTCTTCAAGCGGGCGAAGTAAACACGGGGGAGTTCGATCCCTTCGAGCCGTTGATCGAGGCCGCCCGACGCGCAGGGGCGTGGGTGCATATCGATGGCGCCTTCGGGCTCTGGGCACGCGCTTCCTCACGACGGCCGCTGACCGAGGGCGTCGATCGCGCCGATAGTTGGACAACGGACGGGCACAAGTGGCTGAACACGCCCTATGACGGTGCGGTCGCAATCTGCCGGGACGCCACTGCCCTGGCCGAGGCGATGAACGCCGATGCGGCCTATTCGAGCGCGTCGAAGGATGCTCAGAAGAACCTGACGCTGGAGTTTTCGCGGCGCGCCTGCGGCATTCCCATCTGGGCAGCCCTTCGGACGCTGGGACGACGGGGCGTTGCCGAACTGGTGGACCGTCACTGCGACGAAGCCGCCTGGCTCGCTGATCGCCTGCGGTCGAACGGCTTCGACGTTCTCAACCGCGTCCCGCTCAATCAGGTCCTGGTGCGATACCAGGACGACGAGGGAACGGCGCGTGTTCGGCAAAGCGTTCTGGAAAGCGATGCCGGGTGGTTCGGGACGACGATCTGGCAAGGGCGCCCCGCCTTTCGAATTAGTATCTCGTCATGGCGGACGCAGCATGAGGATGTCGTGCGGTTGGCAGAAGCCCTGACGAGGGCGGCGGTAGGCTGAATGCCTGTTCCCATCCCGCCGTATCAGGGCGGCGTTCTGCTGGCCCATGTCACGCGGCGGACGCACATTTTCAGCCCGACCGATGATTCCCGAAATATCATCCTTGTAGGAAAGCCGCCTCACTCAAATTGCCGGGTTCATCTGCGCCGACACGCTATTGGCCATATGCGCCGTCACCCGCATATCGACGCCGCACCGGCAGCCGGAACGGTTTGATTTCACCCCACTGCTAACCAGCGGAAGGCAGTGACGATCGACCAAGTGTCGGACGATTGGCGTCCGACGGATTGCCGTCCATGCCATCCGCTGAAAGCGAGTGGCACGGACGGGGTCATCGCGTTTTGGTCTTCGCCTTCTTCTTCTTTTTCGGCGCGTGCTTCCGCTTTCGTGACAGCATTTCGCGCATCAGATCAGTCGACGGGGGCGAGATCATCATGCCGAAGTTCTGCGCGCCGCGAGCGGCAGCAATGTCGTCGGTCATGGCGGAGGATGGCGGCCGGTTATGTCCGATGCCACCGTGAATCGGCGATACGCCATGTGCTCGCCCCAAAACCGCGGCCACTTCTTCGGGCACTCGGCTCGTATCCCGGAGGATCTTGGGCAAGATACCCGCCTTCGCCTTATGGTACCCCATGATCGCGTCCCACTTATACTGCCGGTAATGCGCGATGTCGTCCCCACGGTCGTTGAGCCACAAATGGGCCTGATAGCGCGCCGTGTAGCCCAGTTCGCCCGGCTTCGGCCGATCGGCAACCAGCGCAAGGGCTTTCTTGCGCAGCGTGTTTCCCGACTTCTCCTTGAGGATATCGTCCATCGCGAAGGGGCTGAACGCGCCGAGCGGATCTTCGTTCTTGCCCTGCGCCTGCCGCAACAGCCAGACCGCGGCAGCCGGGTTATTCTCCGTCATCCATGCATAGCTGATCGTCGCGATCGCCCAGGACACGCGCCGCATCGACATGGTGCTGAGCTTCCGTCCCCCCGGCCGGCAGCGACGGTTCCAGTCCTGGGCCGTCATCATGATCTCCACCAGCCCGACCGAGGCGTGCTGGCGCCAATCCAGCCCCCAATATGTCGCGGCGGGGCGGTTCTGGCGCGACCATCCGTGATCGTTGCGCTGTTCCAGCCAGAAGGCGGGATGGGCCTCGAAATCGCGGGCGATCGCCTTCGCCTGTTGGGGCGTGGCGGGCGCGATATCGAGACCCTCCCGCTCTTCGGCCATCGCCGACAGGCTTGCGGCGCAGACCTTGGCCCAGGCCGCTGCCGCTTCGGCATCGCCGCGCTGCAGGATGGTCCCCGGCGCACTCAGGGCGATCGACTGATAGGGCAGCATCTCGATCGCCCGCTTGATCGCTGACGGTTGATGGGGACCGCCCGCCAGCGGGACGCGGGGCACGAAGCGCCGCGTCGAGAGCTCGATGCCTCCGTCGAATGCCATGACGAGAAGCCCGTCGTGGTTGACGGCCAGGCGGGCAAGTTCGGCGTAAAGGACGGCGACGAGGAAGGGCGGGAGATAGTCCGCCTCCGGCGCTTCCCACAACGCGCGCACGCGGTCGGGCCACGGATCATCGGCGATCGTCGGGCGCAGCGCGATCGCGCCCTTGAAGTCCTTGGCGATCACCCGGTCGAAGACCGCACGGTCGCGCAGTCGCAGGTCGTCGAGATAGATCGCCAAGTCGCGGGGCGAATGACCGACCAGCGTGACCAGATGCTCGGCACGTCCGCAATGCGCGGCCATGCTGCTGACGGCGAACTGGTCATGGCCCATGGCTGCGCGAGGATCGCGCGGGCGGATCATGATCTGCCGCCAGATCGATCCGACGAGTTGCGCCGCGGTCATCGTACCGTCGATGATCGCAACGGCGCCTTCGGGCAGCGGGTCCAGGTCGATGGGAAGGCGGTGTGGCGTGCGAGCGATGCCGCAGCCATCGGTCAGCGGCTGGCCCGGCACCCAATAGTCCCAGCCACACCGCAGACCGACGGACGGATCAATGCCGTCGTCGAGGCCGGCCTGCGCGACCGCTGCGGCGATTTCGTCGATGATGCTCATGCCACGTCTCCCGCGTCCGCCTTACCTTCCTGAACGTTGAGGGATCGTATGTCGCTGCGCGCCTGCTCGATCGCGCGGCCGAGCGCGGCATCGTGATCGGCGAGCCATTGCTCCTGCGCCGCGGTGATGGCGACCAGTGCTTCGGCGGCGGCCGCCAGATCATGCCAGTCCTTTTCCGATCCCGGCGGGGTCGCACCCAGAGCGATCTCGATCTGCTGCATCCGGCCGATCAGTTCCTCGGCACGACGCGCTAGCGCGTCGTAGCCATGGAAGCGCTCGACGCGGCCGCCGACGACGACCGTGCGGAATTCGTCGAGGATGTCGGTCATGCCGCGTCCCCTCGATGGCCCGCGTCGCCGAGCGAGCGGTGATCGGTTGCGCTGGAAACCTCACCGGTCGACGCAGCTGTGACCTCCGACGAGAAGTGCGACGGCCCGCGCGGCGTATCGGAATCAATCGGCAGGCCGACGAGCCGCGGATTCCCGCCGCGCTGTTCGATCCAGTCGTGCGCCTCACCGCGATTCATCCGCGCGGGCGGCTCGAGATCGAGCGCGGCCACCATCCGCCCGATCAGGAATCCCTGCGATTTCGTCATCGCCTTGCGCCGCCATGCATTGCTGTCCGGATGATCACGCTGCCAGACGCGAAAGCCCGCGACGTCCTCCGCATAGGCGCGGGCTGCGCGGTCGAGCAGTAGCGCCTCCCCGCGCTTCGTCCACTCGTCGAGATGGGCACGGACCGCCGCGACCTCGGCCGCGATGATCGTGGCGCCTGGCATCGCGGCGGCGAAGGGTGCGACCAGCTCAATATAAGCGTCGAGCGGCTGGTGGCGCAGCCAGACGCGCGCCGCCGCCATTTCGCCCGTATATCCCACATCGCGTTCGAGCCACGCGAGCGCCATGCGGTGCCACTGCTCTGATCGCGTGGCCGACAGTAATCGCCCCTTGGCGTTACGCGCCCTTCGCTTGATCTCGGCCAGCCGTTCCGCTTCCTCGGCACGGCGCAGCAATTGTGGGTCCGTCAGATGGGCATCGTCGATGATGCGCAGGGTCGGCTGATTGCCGGGTGCAAGGGAGAGGGCGCCAACTGCGGGATCCTTGAGCCGCAGCACCCGCCAGCCCTTGTCATGCGCACGCTTCGCTAGCTGCAATGAGCACACCGACTTGCCGGCACCCGCCGTTGCTACCAGCCGCGCGCTGAACCCTGCTTCGAGTTCGCGCCATAGCCGGTCGACCTGGGGCAATTCGGGGCAGGCGCTGACATCGGCAGCCCCGAGCGGCCGCCCGAGCAGCGCCGGGCCAAGATCGCGCGCCTGATCGAAGCGCTCCTCAATCCACGCTTCCTCGGCTTGGTCTGGCGGCGCCGTTCCGAGCGCGTCGATCACAAGTTCGGGCAACGTTGCGAGCGTCGCCATCAATTGGGGCAGCTGGACGCCAAGCCCAGGATAGAATTGCTCAATAACCGCTGGATGCTGGGCCAACTGCGACACCAGGCTGTTCCAGCCGAGCGCATTCACCGGGAATTTGCCGGCGGCGATGCGCTGCCGTGACACCGCTAGCGCATGCGCCTGGAGCTTAGCGTCGTCGGCAAAGGTCGTGGCGAAGGTCCAGCCCGCCAGGGTGGGCACGAAGCCTTCCGCCTTGGCAAGCTCAGCATCGAATTCGCACGTAGTCGGCTTCTTGCCGAAATTCCGGTCCTTGCCCTTGCACTGGACGCCGAGCGTCTCACCGGGGCTGTCGGGCCGCGCACCGTGGATGTCGACGCCATGCTGCGCCTGACCGCTTCGGCCATGGCGCTGCGCCAGCGGATCGTTCCAGATTGCCGCGAATAGCGCCCGGCACAGTTCCTCGAACGTCTCCCAAGATGCTGGCGGATTGATCTGCTGCGCGAGGAACTCCATCGCGCCATCGTAGCGGATCGTCCTGCCGGAGCCAGTACCGACCTGCCCGAACACTATGACGAGCACGCCGACGCCTTCCGCTTCATCCGTGACGTTCCGACAGACTGGGAGGACAGCCGCACGCTGCAGGGAAAGATCGGCGAATATGCCGTCGTCGCGCGGCGCGACCGGAACAGCCTCGACTGGTATCTGGGTGCGATCACCAGCGACACGGCGCGCCGCCTGACGGTGCCGCTCGACTTTCTGGACAAGGGCGCGCGGTACGAGGCGACCATCTATGCCGATGGCCCGGGCGCCGACTGGCGCACCGCCCCGGATAAACTGGCGATCCGGCAGCAGATGGTTACCGCCGGAGACCAGCTGTCGCTCGATCTTGCGTCCGGCGGTGGGCAAGCCATCAGGTTTCGAAGGTTTTGTCTTCCAAGCCGCCGGTCGATCGCTCGCCTCAGGGCACCCAATCGATCATCTGCAGGACATTTCCACCCAATTTCTGGAAAGCCCGCTGACGGCATGAGAAGACGATGATCTGCTGGTCCCGAGCCTGCCTGTGAAGCGCGTCGAACATGCGTTCGATGCGGTCGTCGTCCGAATAGACCAGCGCATCGTCAAGAATGACGGGTGCCGGGCGACCGTCACGTGCCAACAGGCGCGCAAAGGCCAGGCGGGTCAGGACCGACAGTTGCTCGCGCATGCCCCCGCTAAGGCGGTCGACATCCTCTTCCTGACCGCTTCGTGTAATCTTATGCGGCAGTAATGTGCGATCGTCGAAGGTGATGGCAACGTCATCGAACAGCAGACCGAGCAGCGGGCGCAGTTCGTTCATCACCGGCTTCAAATAAAGTTCGCTGGCATCGGCACGAGCTGATTCCAGCGCTTGGGTGAGCCGTGACAGGACGGCGACCTCCTGCTCGAAAGCCGTCACACGGACCTGAGCGGCGTCGCGCGCTTCCAGCGTCTCGCGCCAGCGTTCCTCGACGGCCTCCTCGGATTTCGTGGCAATGCGTGCACTCCATCCCGCGATATTTTCCCGAAGCTGCTGGGCCTCGATGGCGGCGGCCTGTTCCACCGAGCGAACGCGTCGAAGGGCAGCATCCGCCGCGTCGAGGTCGATCGCAGCTGCGGCATGTTCGTCATGCGCCTGCTGCGCTTTCGTCAGTACGGCTTCACGATCCGCCAGACGCTCGGTCAGTTCCTGCTGACGCGCCTCGCGCCCTTCAGCGGGGCCTAGGATCGCGACGACCTGCTCCTCCCGCGTGCGCAGGCTAGCCAGTCGCGTTTCGGCAGCGACAAAGGCCTCATCGGCGTGGGCGCGCGCAGGTTCGGTGGCGCGTATGACCTGCACTGCCTCACGGCGGCGTTGCACGGCAGCCTCGCGCTGGGAGCGAACCTCGGCCGGGTCCGCTTCCAGATCGCCGTCCGCAGGGGCGATGTCGGCTAGTACGGCCACGGCTTGGCGCAAGGCATCGACCCCATCGGGCGCTACGATCGACAGCCGCGCTCGGGCTTCATTGGCCTGCGCCTCGATTCCCTGCACCCGTACTTCCTGGGCACGGGCGGTGGCCAGATCGGCGACCCCCATCGATGCCAGCAGCGTCTGGCGCTGTCCCTCCGCCTGGGTCAGGCGTGTGTCATCACGCTCTGCCCTGTTGGAGCGCAGCGTGATGGTGCCCAGGCCCGGCGCGATCAGTTGCGCCTGAACGTCATAGCCGCGCTCCTCCCCATCGCTCAGGGCAACACCCGCCATCGTCACCCGCGCGCTGGCAGCGGGATCATAGGCGATCCGGACCGAAGGACGCGCCGCATCCTGCACTGCGCGAAGACGAACGATCTCGATATCGAGATCGGCCAGTTCGTCGACGGCGCCCTTCGGCAGGCGAAGGCCGGACAGCTGGGCTTCGCATCCTTCGATCGTGTCGCGCAGCTGCTCGCCGTGCCGCAGCCGCTCTTCCATTTCCACCCGGCGCTCCGCCGCTTCACGCGCCTTGCTCGCCGCGTCGAGACGTTCGAGCAGGGTACGGGCGTCAATCTCCTCCTGTTCGGCGGCTTCGCCATCGGCTTGCGCCCTGGCGATGATGTCGCTGGTCGAGCGCCGCCGTTCGACGGCCTCGTCCCGGCGGCGATGCGCGTCGCGATTGTCCTCGGCCAGGGCACGGGCATCCGCCAATGCGCCATCAAACTGACGAAGGTCCCGCAGGGCAATGTCCCGCCGCTCCCGCGCCAACCCCAGCTCGGCATGCAGGGTCTTCAGGCGATCGGCCTGCGATTTGGCGGCTTCGAAGGCCGCCTCAGCTTTCTCAATGTCCCGCTTCCGGCTGTCGCGCGCATCGGGCTGCTCCAGCTCGGCCAGCCTGCGCTGGGCGAGGCTGCGCTGGTCTAGCTCGCTCCGTAGTGCCGCGACCTCCTTCTCCAGCTGCAGCGCCTCTTCCGCCAACCGGTCACGCAACGCTATCGCGGTCGCGTAACGCCCGCCCGCCTTGGGCTTGCCGGTTGCGGTGACCAGTTCGGCGGTGGCCTGCGTCGCGGCGGCGATGACTCCTGCCATGCGGCGGCCACCCGTCATCGCCTCGACCTCGCCCTGCACCGATTCGAGCAGGCTGGTGCGGACCTGACGGTCGCTCTCTTCCTCTGTCCGACTGCGCGTTTCGATCCCCGTCACGCCCTGGCGCACCCAGAGCAACCCGGCCGGGCCACCCGCGCCGCCCTGGATCAACCGCGTGATGAAGTTCTCGGCTTCGTCGGCCTGGGCGATCAACTGCCCCGATGCAAGGTCGACAACCTTGGCGAAGCCGCCGCTGTAATATTTCTTGGTCAGCCGATACCGCGCCCCGCCGACCGCTATATCCGTTTCGACCAGGGGATTGCCGCCGCTATAGGGGCGCAGGTTCCTGACACCGCCCGCCGTGCTGGAATGCGGCAGGAAGAACAGGCCGTGCAGCGCCTCGAAGCTGGTCGACTTGCCGAATTCGTTGGCGGCACACAGCACATTGACGCCGTCGCCGATCCCCTCGATCGCGACGCCACGCCCGCCGAAGCGCTTGACGTTGTGAAACCGGAGCGCGTCGATCTTCATGATGTCACTCGCTGGGCATAGTCGTACAGACGCGACAGGGCGGCACTGGCCACCGCGCGGGCTTCGGCCGACTGGGCAGTATCGGTGCTCTCGGCGAGTAGCATGTCGGCGGCTTCCCGGAGGGCACCGGCGCGGTCAATTTGGTCCAGATCGTCCACATCGCATTCAGTCGCCAGACCGACTTCGTCCAGATCGAGCCACGCGAAATCGGGGGCGACCTGCCCATAGGCGGACAGCAGGGCCGTCCGCGCGACCAGCCTGGCCCGTCCGTCTACCCTGATCCGGGCCAGCGTCTGCCGCCGATCCCGCATATCAGGCAACAAGGCCGCCAAGCCCGCTTCTGGATCGTCCCCCGCCAATAGATGCAGGTCGAATGTGCGCCAGGTGAATGTTCCGGTCGGAAGCGGGCTCACGGTGGGAACGGCACCGGCTGCCGCGATGTCGACCAGCAAGGCGGTGCCCGGTCGCTCGTGCTTGAACTGATCCTGTTCCGGCGCGCCGCTGTAATGGGTGCGAGGATCGACAGCCATGGCACCATGCCAGTCCCCCAGCGCCAGATAGTCGAGACCGGCTCGGCGCGCCCGATCCGGCGCGATCACGTCATCGCTTAACGCCTCCTCGGAGAAGCTCTGGATGGCACCGTGCGCCAGCCCGATGCGGATGGCCCCCTCCGGCGTGGGAGCACTGTCCATCCAGTCGCTCAGATCCTTGCCCGGTCGTCGAAATGTGCACGGCGCGGGCAACAGCACTGCGCCGTCCGCCAAGGGGATCGGATGCGCCGTGGTCGCAAGGACGACATTGGCCGGCACCTCGCGCGCCAACTGTGCCCAAAGCTCGGTTGCCTGCAGCGAATCGTGATTGCCGGGCAGAATCACCCACCGGATCGGCACATGATGCGCCATCTCGGTCAGCGCCTGCCGCCGCACATCGGCCGCGGGCGTTTCCGTGTCGAACGTGTCCCCCGCCAACAGAATCGTGTCGACGCCATTTTCGCGGGCGTGCCGTGCAAGGGTGCCGAGAACCGCATGGCGCGCCTCCCGGAGGCGGCTTGGCAGGTCGCCAGCGAAATTCCCGAACCGCTTGCCCAGGTGCAGATCGCTCGAATGCAGGAAACGCGTCATGGTCATGCTGCTCCCGGCGTCGTGGTGGTCATGGTTGCGGTCGTGGCAGCCTCGCGGCACCGCGCAATCGCTTCTTCCAACCGAGCCCGTGATCCGGCGGCCAATCGTTCGACGCCCAGCAATCGGGCCAGCTCGCGCGCCGGATCGGGTTCGTCGAGCAAAGCGGGATGCGCCCGCACCGCCGCAGACAATTCCGCGAGCGGAATGTCCGGGATGGCCCGCCGTGCGTCGTCCCCGCCTGGCGCGCGATAGGATCGGAAGTCGACCACCTCGCCCGGCTTCCAGATGAACTCGCCGCTCGATTCCTGCGTCCGCTCGAAATCATGAAGATGCATGTCGATGCGCTCGCGGATCTTTCCACCGGTGCGCAACCAGCCATGGGCCCTGGCAATGCGCTGGTACAGGATATCGGTTCGCAACGGACTCTCCGCATCCATGACGGCGACGATCATGTCGCGCAGGGTATCGCGATAGGCGAAGTCGAAGAATCGGGTGGGATCGACGGGGAAACTACCCAGGTCCGTGAGACGATAACGATCGTCCGGCTGTACCGAAGGCAGCGTGATCGCCGGAACCGGATGGGCACCGGCAAACTGTATCTCGATGGCGGGAGGCGCGACCTCGGTAGCGACGAGTTCCACCTCGATGCGGCCGGGGGCAGACTTCACCGCTTCGACTGGAAGGGCGGCTGCGTCGTCGCGAATACCCTCTATCCCCTCGACCTCATGGCCCATGGTCCAATGTGCTTCGGCCACCGGATCGGCGCGGGTGGCGCGGCTGTGCTCGAGCAATGCCTCGAGCGCCGCGTGCAACCGCTCGGCGCACCCTGTGCTGTCATACCACCAGTCGGTCGACCACACGCGAAGCATGTTCCAGCCGAGCCCGGTCAGCACCTGTTCGCGAACCTTGTCGCGGTCCCGCGCCGTCGCCGCGCTGTGATAGGTGGCGCCGTCGCATTCGACACCCGCCAGATAGGCGCCCGCCAGATCGGGATGGCGGATACCCAAGTCGATACGGAAGCCCGAAATGCCGACCTGCGGCACGACGACCCAGCCGCGTTGCTCCAGTTGCGCTGCCACCGCTTCCTCGAAGGGAGAGTCGAACCCGCCGACCGAACCGGCCGTCTCGGCCGGCAGCGCGATGGCACCACGCTCAGCATAATCCAGGAAGGTCTTGAGGTGGTGGACCGCCAGCGCCTTGGTGCGCGTGGGATCGATCTGATCGGCGGTGAAGCCGGAGAAGACGATCAGCTCCTGCCGCGCGCGCGTCACCGCCACGTTCAACCGTCGCTCGCCACCGTCCCGGTTTAGGGCACCGAAATCCATGGTCAGCTTGCCCGCCGCATCCTTCCAGAAGGTGATCGAGAAGAGGATGACGTCGCGTTCGTCGCCCTGCACATTTTCCAGATTCTTGACGATCGTCGCTTCGACCCGGTCATCCGCGAAGAACCATTCGAGCGCGGGTTCGTCGCGGCGGGCGAGATCCAGCAGGTCGAGGATCAAAGACTGCTGCTGCGCATTGAACGTGATGATCCCCAACGTCGGACGGCTCTTCTCCGGCAGACCAAGCCATGCGCGCATCCGTGCGACCGCCTCGTCCGCCACCGCCTGCGCCTCGATCCGATTGGTGCGGGTCTTGCCACGATCATAGACGCCGTTGGGCACCTTGTGCAGGCGCACCGCCCGGTCGTCCACCTGCGGCGACGGGAACGTGACGAGGCGGTTGTGATAATAATGGTGGTTTGAGAAGGCGATCAGCGATTCGCTGCGGCTGCGATAGTGCCAGCGCAGGTCGCGCACCGGAATACCGGACGCCTTGGCTTCGTCGAGGATGCTTTCCATGTCCTTTTCATGATCGGCGACCTCCTCGTCCTCCTCGTTGCTGCCGAAGAAGTTGGTCGGCGGCAACTGCTTGGGATCGCCGACGATGATTGTCTGACGGCCGCGCGCGATCGCGCCGACCGCGTCCCATGTCGTGATCTGCGATGCCTCGTCGAAGATGACCACGTCGAACAGGGCCTGGTTGGGCGGCAGGTACTGCGCGATCGACAGGGGCGACATCAACATGCAGGGCGCCAGCTTCGAAAAGTTCTCCGGCATCTTGCCTATCAGGTCGCGGATCGACTGACTCGGGCGCTGCAGTTCCATCTGGTAGCGCAGCAAACCGAGTTCGGAATTGCGCGGCACGCTCTGTACGGCCGGCAGACCATGCGCCAGGGCGCTCACGACGCGGCCGGTCGCGTGGGTGCGGACCAGATCGTCGATCTCACGAAATTCGTCGATCGCATTTTCATGCTGGAAGCGTCGGAAATCGCGCAGCACCGGCTCGCTGTCGAGCACCGTCGGCAGCCACCATCGGGCATAGCCAAGACGGAAAGCGGCGCGTGCCTGACCGGCGGGAACGACGCCGCCCTCGATCTGCTCGACCAACGCGCCCAGTCCCGAGGCCACCGCTCGGTTGCGGATACGGCACCAAGCCGACCAGTCCCGTAGCAAGTGGCGTGCATCGGCCAATGCCGTCAGGCTTGCCGCCAGATCCGACAGCGCCGCCGGGCCCTCACCCAACGAGACGTCCCGTCCCGCGGCCTTGGCGAAGCGCGAGCGCGCCGCGTCGAAACCCTGCCGTGCGGCAAGTAATCGGGAGCCGCTCTGCCAGAGGCCGCGGCTGCTGTCGCGATCCCGCATGGCGGCGGCGACACGCCTGCCGATGATCTCCGCTTCGCCCGGACCCCAGCCATCCGTCCGCAAAGCCGCCCGTAACTCACCCGCACCCTCCAGGATCGCGCGCAGCGCCGTCGGATCGGTGTCGAGGCCCGCGACCGGAAGTTGCCGGTCCTTCAGCGGCATATGTTCGATCGCCGCCAGTTGCTCCTTCATCCGCAGAAGTACGGGCAGATCCTCGTCCGGCTCCACCGTCCCACCGTCCGCATAACCTTGCAGCATGTTGGCGACCTTGCGCCGCCCCAAAGCCGAAAGCGGCCAGATCGAGGCGCTCGCTTCACGCCACTGATGATCCAGTGCGGTCAAATCCATGGCCCGCACGCTGGCGATCGCAAAGGGCGCACTCAATTGCTGTTCGGCATCCCGGTACAGCTCGATGGCGGTCGTCAGCGCGGCCACTTCATCGCTTGTCCGCGCGAAATCGGGATGGAACGCGATCGACAGGTCACGATCCCGTCCGGCCTCCAGCGCTGCGGCCAAATCACCCAGCGTCGCGACCCTCGATGTCACGGGCTGATCGGAAGCGGCCAGGCCAAGCACACCGCGATAGGCATCCAGCGCCTGGCTCAGCAGATCGGCGGCGTTGCGCAGGGATTGTCCAGCGGCGAGCAGTTCGTCCTGCCGCGCCGTGCCCGGCTCATCAATATCGACCAGGTCCAGCGCCGGACGACGTTCAACCGAGGCGAAGACCAGCCCTATCTCGCCCGCCAGTTCTTCGAGTGCGGCCAGAGTGACGGTGTCATGAACCTGCCCCTTGGGCCAACCGAAATCCGGCGCGGGCTCCGCTGCTCCCCGCAGGGCCACCCCGAGCGCCAAATAAGGCGTCCAGCCACTCGGATAGCTTTTGTGAAGCGCCTCGACATACGCGTTCAGCGTATCGCGACGCAGCTTCAGCCGGTCGTTGACCGTGATCCATTCCGCTGGATCGATCTGCCCTCGATGCTCCCACGCCGCCTTCAACTGCGCCAGGAAATGCCGACGATCGGACTTGTTCGAATGGAGTTCGATGCAATGGTCGCCCAGCCCATGTTCGCGCAGGCGGCGATACACCACGTCCAGCGCTGCCGTCTTCTCGGCGACGAACAGCACCGTCTTTCCCACGCCCAAGCAGTTCGCGATCATGTTGGCGATCGTCTGGCTCTTGCCCGTACCAGGTGGTCCGACGATCACGAAATCACGGCCTTCCGCCGCCGCCAAGCTGGCGGCGGTCTGGGAAGAATCCGATGGCAGCAGGCAGATGATATCTGCCGGAGCATAGACACGATCGAGCTCGCCCTCGTCGCGGATGGCGGGCTGGCCATCGCCGAACGGCTTGTCCGGCGTATCGATCAGATGGCGGACGACCCGATTTTCCCGCAGCGCTTCGGTCCGCTCGACAAGATCCTTCCACATCAGGAATTTGGCAAAACTGAAGGTCGACAGCGCCGTCTCGTCAACGACCTCCATGCCGGGCACGTCCCGGACCGCCTGTCGCATCGCCGCCAACACGCGCGGCACATCGATGCCGCTATCGTCCCGTGGCAGTTCGCCGCCGAACTGCGGCAGCTTCAGGTCGAAGTCACGCTCCAGAAATTGCAGCAGCGTCGCATTGAAGCGCGGCTCGTCCTCATGAAAGCGAAGGCGGAACGGTGCGGTGGCGCTGCGCCGCTCCAGCTTGACAGGGATCAGCAATAGTGGTGCGCGATAGCTGCGCTGATCCTCCGGCTTCTTCTTCCAGCGTAGAAAGCCGACCGCGAGGAACAGCGTGTTCGCGCCACCCTCCGCGAAATCGTTGCGCACCTGCCGGTGCAGGTCAATCAACCGCGACTCAAGTTGGCGGCCATCAAGCAGCGATGGCAGCTCGTCTCGCGCTAACGCCTCCGCAGCAAAACCGCGGTGCAGGTCCCGGCCATGCACTTCGCGATACAGCGCTGCATCGCGCTCGCCGAGCGGGTTCTGTTGCGGGAGTGACACGATCTGAATCGCCGCACCATCCGACAGCCTGTCTTCCAGATAGGCGACATCGGTGCAGAGGAACGGGATCGTCTTCTTTGAATCCGGGAAGTTCAGCAGCCGGTTGCGGAGGGTGAGATCGAGCAGCTTCTTCTGCCAGCGATCAATCCGTCCCGCTGCCGTCGTCGGCTTTTCCTCTACCTGCATATCAGGCAGGTCATTGAAAGATGGTGCGGACGGCAGCGACAGAGCGGCGCCCAGGACTGCGTCTCCGTCTTGCCCGGGGTCACTGACCGGCTTGGCGTCGTGCGAGGCGAGCGGCGTGATGCCGCCGCTGCGCGCACGACGCACGTCGATCGCGGCGACGAAGGCCGCCGCTTCATCTTCACTCATGCGGTGATCGAGCGCACGTTGCGCCACGTCCATCGCCATGGCCGGTCGATGGGTAACGCCCGTCGTTTCAAACACGATGAGCTCCCGTGAAGCGAGCGCTTTGCGAACATCCATCTGATCGGTTTCGACGGTGTTGCCAAACGTCCGCTTGGTCAGCCAGACACCGACGGCTGCATGGCCATCAAACAGCAGGATGACGGGATACAGGCCTGCGCCTTCCAATGCAGCGGCGAACAGCAAGGTGGTATCGAGACACGTCCCCAATCGTTCGTCGGCGATCGTCGCGGGGCGGCGCACCTTCTGCCCGCGTGCCTCGAAACTGGCGGGCGGCTCGGCGTAATGCACCGCCATTGCCGCGATTGCGGAATAGATCGCGGCCGTCAGCATATAGGCACGCTGCGGATCGCCGGACTGATAGCCATCAAGACCGCTGGGATGGCCGTGCTCCGCCAAACGGTCGGCTGCGCTGCGCAAGATGCGCCCGACGGCAGGATCGTTGGGCATTACAAAGGCGGGCAGGAGTTGTGCCATATCGGCAACGCCACCCCATTCGTCCCGCGCCAGCAGGCGGACAGGGACGCGTTGTTCGTCCAGCAACTGGTCGCCCGCAGCTAAGCGGAGGGTGATTTCGCCGCGCTCGGCTTCGTTGAGACCCGCCAGATACCCAGCATCGAGTTCGATCTTCCGATCACTGATGGACAGGCTATCACCCGGCGCGAGCCGATCGATGGTCCAGGATTTCGCCCTGAGGAAAGCAGGTGACGACGCGAGCTCAAGCCGGATGTTTTCATGATGTCGGCCATCGGCGTTTTCGATTCTTATCCCGCGAACAACAGGTATCGCATTCTGGTAGGAAGCATAGGTGAAACTTCCAGCGATGTCCGCTACGAGTACCGGCCTTTTCTCCTGAGGCCGGTCGAGGCTCGATCGGTCGAAATTGCCCGCGTCAGAATTCTGCATGCAGCCCCCTTGCCGGGGGCAAGGCTAGACAATCATTTTCCTCATTAAAAGATGAAATTAAATCCCATTTGGGTGATACCTCATCCCGACAGAAAATGGAGAAACGACGCGGTGGGCAGAACAACGCCCGCATCCGCGCCCGCCCCTCACCCAACTCCGACCAAGCCTTTGCTACGCGAAGCCGGAGTCTGCGGGATCTTCCCCTTTCACAAGGAGAGAGAAGAAAAAGCAGTGCTAAATGCCGACTCGACCTAAAGATCGAATGCGGGTGGCACGACCAGGGCCAGCGATCAGGATGTCCGCATCAGGATGCCTTGATCATCACGCCGGTCGCCCTCGGCACCAGAATTTCCCAATGATCCGAGTGCCCATCGCTTTCACCTCGGGCGCGCCATCATGAAAAGCTCCGGATTCATGTCATTTCGTCCGCAGCGGGCCGGACAGTGATGGGCACCGATCGTCATAATGAAGCGGCGAAAACGCGGTTAAGT
Source organism: Sphingomonas sp. 1185 (assembly GCF_040544655.1). Taxonomy (NCBI): domain Bacteria; kingdom Pseudomonadati; phylum Pseudomonadota; class Alphaproteobacteria; order Sphingomonadales; family Sphingomonadaceae; genus Sphingomonas; species Sphingomonas sp. 1185. The sequence goes on along the minus strand of NZ_JBEPKL010000030.1, from coordinate 24,484 downwards.
GAGCGGCAGACCAATAGCTTGCCAGCTTCAGCGTACCGTTCATTCAAACCCTTCGGTTCCAAAACACTCTTCCGATGTCCGCGAAGCCAGCAGTCGATCACTGATTGAGTCTCGGTTCCGGTACGCTCGCGGCATGATTTCCTTGCTGTTTCAGGCGTGGAATGTCAGCGTTTGAACCGACGTAATGCTACCGGATCCAGTCCGCTCTTCATGCCCAGCGATCATCATGACATCCACCGTCGCGAGCTGCCGCCGTTGCCAGCGCTCGCCAGTTTCCTGGCTGCGGTGGAAACCAGCAGCTTTTCGCGCGCGGCGCAGCGAATGGCACTGACCCAGAGTGCGATCAGTCGCCAGATCGCGCTGCTGGAAGGGTGGTTGGGGGTTCCGCTATTCGAGCGGCGCGGGCGGCGAGTGACCCCGACCCCGGCGGCGCTCGCTTATGCCGACGCGGTGGGGCCGGCGGTCGAGCGGTTGCGGAGCGCCACGCGGCGGTTGCTGACGCCGGTTGCCGACCGCGCGCTGACCATTGCGACGCTGCCCAGTTTCGGGATGCGCTGGCTGGCGCCGCGCCTCCCGGGTCTGACCGCGCGGCATCCCGAATTGCTGGTGAACTTCGCCGCACGGTCCCATCCGTTCGATTTCGCTGAGGAGCGGTTCGATGCGGCGATTCATTTTGGCCTGCCCGATTGGCCCGGCGCGGACCATGCGCTGCTGTTCCATGAAGATGTCGTGGCCGTCTGTTCGCCGGACTGGCTGGCGCGCAATCCAGTGGCGACGCCCGTCGACCTGTTGCCGCACGCGCTGTTGTCGCTGGAGGCCCGGCCCGATGCGTGGGACCGCTGGTTCGCCGCCGCCGGGATGGCTAATGCCGCGATCGGTGACGGACCGGTATACGAACATTTCCTGATGCTGGCCCATGCCGCGGCAGCGGGAATGGGCATGGCGCTGATCCCGTCCTTCCTGATTCGTCCGGAACTGCAATCGGGGGCATTGGTGACACCGGTTGATGTCACGCTCAGCGCCTCGGAAGCCTATTATCTGGTGTGGCCGCGTAGCCGCCGCGGCAGCCCGTTGTTCGACCGCTTCCGCCACTGGCTGCTGGATGAAGCCAGGGCGGAAGCTTGAGGCTGCTGATCAGGCTTTCCGTAAGGGATCAGAGCGGTTTACCGCCCATCTTCCACGTCAGCTGCACGGCATAGCTTCGACCGATGCCGTCGAACCACGAAATGTCGTAATAGGGATAAGACGCATAGGTCGGATCGTGGATCGGCGCTTGGTCGAACAGGTTTGTGACGGTCCCGGTCACGCGGAGGCGTTCGTTCAGATCGTAGCGCGCCGACAGGTTGAACAGATAGCTCGCCTTGATGAAGGCGCGCTGGTCGTAATTGGGCAGCTTGCCCAACCGCATGCCGGTGAGCGTGGTCGAGAAGTCGCCAAGGCTCCACGTCAGGCTAGCCGTGCCTTTCTCGCGTGGAATGTCGAAATTGCTATCGACCCGGAACTTGTCGATGATCGGATCGCCCGGATATTGCCGTACCGTGTGATTGAAGACGTAGGTATAGCCGCCCGACAGGGTGAAATCACCGATCGCGGCGGTCGGTAGGCGAAAATTGGCGGCTATATCGATGCCGTCGGTGGTTTCCTCGGCGACGTTGATCGGATTGACCTTCACCGCCTGTAGCCGTCCGGTGAGCGCGCCGCTGGCATAGCGGACCACGCGCGCGATGGCGTCACGACAGGTGGGCGACGACGGGTCGAGATCGCCGCCCGCTCGGCATTGCGACTCATTGCGCAGCACCGAATCGACGTTGATGTCGAGCACCTGGTTCTTCATCTTGACCTGGAAATAATCGACCGACACGTCGATCCGGTTCGATGGTTGCCACACCACCCCGCCGGTGAACGAGGTCGAGGTTTCCGGCCGGAGTTGGCGATTGCCTTGCTTGCGGGCGATGATCGTCTGGTCGGAATAGCTGCAATCGCCGATGGTCTTGTTCGGCTCGTTGGTCCGGCATAGATAATAATCGGTCGCGGAGGGATGAGTGTTACCCGGCCCACGGAAGACATAGTTCAGGTCGGGCGCGCGGAAGCCGGTGCCGTAGGCGGCACGCAAGAGCAGCCGCCTGGTCGGACGCAATTCGCTACCAATATTATAAGTGAAACGCCCGAAAGTGTTGCCGGCGATGTGAAAGGAATCGTAGCGGCCGGCGGTGCTCAGTTGCAGGAACGACAGCACCGGCACGCGGAATTCATAGCCGAGGCCCCAGCGATTGCGCGACCCGCTGCCGTCCGAATCGACCAGCCCGACATAATAGTTGGTCAGGGTCAGCGGATCGGGACGCAATTCATAGCCCTGCTTGCCCGCCTCCGCGACAAGCGCGAAGCCGACTGGACCGGCGGGCAGTTGGAACAGATCGGTCGTGTTGAGCGAAGCGGACAGCGTGTCGGTCCACGAGCGCGGACGATAGAGCGAATCGACCGAGATCGAGCGATATTCCTGCGGCGTCAGCGGGGTGTACAGGCGGCGGGGATCGGCATTGAAGATCGCATAGCCGGTGACCGGATCGACCCCTTGCTGCGGCCCGAGGAACAATGCGTTCGATTTCGAGATGACGATTTCGGGGAAGGTGACGCGCGACGTGTACTGCGCGTGATTGAACGACACCTCGTATTTCCACTTTTCGTTCGCGCCGAACTGACCGCGAATGCCGGGCGTGATGTTGAAGGTGATCGACCGATTGCGGGTCATGCCGTTTTGAAACCCGCCCATCTCCTCCGGCGTGAACTGGCGCGTCCAGTTGTCGAGCTGCAAACCGCTGCTGGTCGCATCGCGCGACAGGTTCGGGTTGAAGAAGGTGCCTTCCTCATTTCCGTCAGGCGACACATAATACCAGCTCTTCATCCGGCGGAAGAGCTTCAGCTTTGACACGCTGAATTGCAGGTCGGCGAACAATTCGGTGCCGCCGCCCAGATCATAGCCCATGGAACTGTAGGCCGTGAGCGACTTGCGGTCCGAAATCATCGTGCCATAGGCGACCGATTGGTTGCTGCCACAGAACTGGCCGTACCGGCGGCGATTGGCGTAATAGATGCTACCTTGGTCCAGCCCCGACAGCGCGCTGCACGTCGCCTGGCCCGGATCGATATAGTTCGAACTCTCGTCGGATCGCAGGAAGACGCGCTGCGCCAGCGGAGTCGCCGTAGTCGGGTTGTCGGCCGTCGAATCCTGCCGCTTGCGCTGATATTGCCATAGCGGTCGCTGGTTCAGGAGTTCGATGCCAGCGACACCATGGAAGCCGCCGGTTTCCCAGCCGGTCGTCGCCATCAATCGGTATGCCGCGCCACCGCCCTGTTCGGTATCGCTGTAACGCATATCGATGCGGGTGCCGTCGGCCTTTGTCTTCAGCTGGAAATTGACGACACCGGCGATCGCATCCGACCCGTAGATCGCCGAGGCGCTGCCGCTCAGCACCTCGACCCGGTCGATCAGCCCGACCGGAATGTTAGAGATGTCGGTGAAGTTGCTATTCCCCTGAAACGGCAGGGGAAAGTCGGCGATGCGGCGGCCGTTGACCAGCACCAGCGTATGATTGGGGCCGAGGCCGCGCAGGTCGACCTGCTGCGCGCCGGGGCTGAAACTGGCACCCGAGGCACTCTGCTGGCCCTGCGTCTCGCCGCTATTCTGGGTCAGGCTACGTAGCACGTCGGGAACGCTCAGGAAGCCGCCCTTCAGGATATCGTCCGACGTGACGATGGTGACCGGTGCAGGTCCTTCCTTCTGCACGCGCGGGATGCGCGACCCCAGGACGGTGATCTCATCCGACGCATTCGCGATCGGCGTGTTTGCGGGCAATTCCTGCGCCATCGCGCCGCCCGCCATCGCCATCATCCCCGCACCCGTCAGCAAGCGTACGATTCGGTTCCCTCGCATAATAAAGCCCCCAATTTTTGCCCCGATATGCAATCATAATGACATGGACTTCTTGCAAATTGAAATATAAAATCGTCATATTGGATGGTCGTTCGATTATTTTGATGGGGGTGTGGCCTTGCGACATTATGGTCTGGGTATCGCGTTGATATGCGTGGGGATTGCGTCGGCTGTGCCGGCGGCGGGGCAACAGGCGGCGACCGCCGCGGTCGCGGGGGCACGCTTTTTCGTGACCGGCGATCCGGCCAAGCCCCGGCCCGCCGCCACGTCGCAGGGCCTGATGCTGATGGGCGGCGGCGACTGGGACAAGCAGGCCTTCCAGTGGTTTGCGAAGAAGGCGGGCTATGGTCATATCCTGATCCTGCGCGCATCGAGCGATGGCGAGGGCGGACGCGAGATGTTCACCGAGATGGCGGGTGTCCAATCGGTGTCGACCATCCTGTTTACCGATCGCGCGGCTTCGACCGACCCGCGCATACTCGCGGCGATCGCCAAGGCTGACGGCATCTTCCTGGCGGGTGGCGACCAGGCGAAATATGTCCGCTTCTGGCAGGGAACGCCGGTCGCCCGCGCACTGGACGCGCATGTCGCGGCGGGCAAGCCGATCGCGGGCACCAGTGCGGGCCTCGCCGTGCTGGGCGGCACCGCCTATGGCGCGATGGACGGCGGTAGCATCGATTCGTTCAAGGCGCTGTCCGACCCGCTGAGCGATGCGGTGACGCTGGTCCGCGATTTCCTGCACATGCCGCGCCTGGCCCATGTCATCACCGACACGCATTTCAATGAGCGCGACCGGCTGGGGCGGCTGATCGCCTTCGTCGCAAAGGCACGCGCGACCGGAGATCCGGCCGCCATCGGGCTGGGCGTCGATGAAGCGGGTACGCTGTGTGTCGACGCGGACGGACAGGCGACCTATTACGGGCCGGCGAATACCCATGCCTGGCTGGTGCAGCCACAAGGGACACCGAAGTTGGCCCCCGGCAAGGCGCTAGATTGGGCAGATATTCGCATCACCGGCATCGCACCCGAAAGCATGATCGACCTCAACACAATGACGGTGCCGAAGCCGGCGTTCGTCGGCACGGCAAAGGTGGTTGCGGGCAGGCTGATCGACGTACCGCTGCCGCCGGGCGGCCATTGGTCGCTGGCGATTCATGGTGGGGCGGGCGTGATTCCCAGGGGTTCGCTGACGCCGGAACAGGAACGTGCCTATCGCAGCGGGCTGAACGCGGCGCTGGCCGCCGGATCAGCAGTGCTGACGAAGGGCGGTAGCAGCCTTGATGCGGTACAGGCCGCGGTGCAGGTGCTGGAGGACGATCCCAATTTTAATGCCGGGCGTGGCGCGGTGTTCGATGCGGAGGGCAAGAATCAGCTCGACGCGGCGATCATGGACGGCGCAACGCTGCGCGCGGGCGCAGTGGCCGGGGTGAGTGCGACCAAGAACCCCGTCGTGCTGGCCCGCGCGGTGATGGAACATAGCCGCCACGTCCTGCTGACCGGGGCGGGCGCGGACCAGTTCGCGCGCGAGCAGGGGGTGGAACAGGTTGATCCATCCTATTTCCGTACTGAAAAGCGCTGGCGCGAATATCTGGATTGGAAGCGGGACAAGATACACGCGGCTCTCGACCCGACGCACCGCTTCGGCACGGTCGGCGCGGTGGCGCGCGATCAGCGCGGGCACCTGGCCGCCGCGACTTCGACTGGCGGGCTGACTGGAAAGCGCTGGGGCCGGATCGGCGATTCACCGATTATCGGGGCCGGTACCTATGCGGTGGACCATACATGCGCGGTGTCGGCGACCGGCACTGGCGAATTCTTCATCCGGCAGGCCGCTGCGCGCCAAATTTGCGACCGGGTCCAGTGGAAGGGGCAGGACATCGCCACGGCGGCTGGCGACACGATCGAGGAAGTGGGCGAGATTGGCGGAGATGGTGGGCTGATCGCGATGGACGGCAGCGGTCACATCGCCTTCGCAATGAACAGCGACGGCATGTATCGTGGTAGCATATCGGACGACCAACCCCCACGTACCGCCATCTATGCGGGAGAAACGGATGTCGGCCGATAACCTCAATCCTTCGAAGCGCGAGCTGGACGCGCGATTGCTGGCGCTGTTGCGGCAGGATTCGCGCGTTCCGGTATCGGAACTGGCGCATGTGCTGAATGTGTCGCGCGCGCATGTCTACGCCAGCATCGCGCGCATGGAGCAGGACGGGACGATCGACGGTTATACCGTGCGGCTGGGTGAGGCGCATGACCGGCGCATGGTACGCGCGCATGTGATGATGACGACGCTGCCCAAGCTGTTGGACGAGACGAGCGAGGCGCTGGCGGCGATCCCCGAACTGACCGGAGTCTATGCAATTGCGGGCGAATATGACCTGATCGCTTTGGTGGAGGCACCCAGCCTGGAGCGGTTGAATGACGTGATTGACGCGATCGGGCGACTGGAAGGGATCGGGAGAACGATGTCGGCCGTCGTGCTGGCGACGCGGTTGAGGCGGTAGGGCTTCGCGTCCTTGACCATGCCTCGCGGGGATACGGGCTATCCCCAACGGCGCATCTATCCCGACAGCACCCGGTCGATCAGTTCCACCGGATGCAGCGGGCGGCGACCGGTCAGGCGCTGGGTCTGGCAGCGGCAGGAAAAGCCGGTGACGAGCATCGCATCGTCCCGCGTCGCATCAGCCCAACCGAGCGCAAAGATGTTGCGCGACAGTGTCTGATTCTGGGCCTCGTGGCCGAACAGCCCAGCCATGCCGCAACAGCCGGTTTTGGTGGGAATGGCGGTAATGCCAAAGCCTGCCAGCGCCTCCGTCCAGTTTGCCAGCGCCTGGGGCCGCAGCGCCTGCTCAGTACAATGACCGAGCAGGCGTTGCGGGAGAACGGTTGGAACGACGGTTGGGGCGCGCCCCTGTCGCACCGCTTGGGCCAGCGCCACTTCCAGGCCCGCGACCTCGACGCTCTCACCGGTCATTTCGCTGAATTCTTGAGTGAACATCAGTGCCGTGGCGGCATCGAGCCCGACCAGACGCACACCGAGATCGGCCAGCGCGCGTATTTCCGCCATTCGCGCGCGCGCGATGCGTGCGAAGCGGTCCCGCATTCCCAGCAGGTGGAGCACCTTGCCATTGCTGCGTGGCGGCAGGCGCAGCACGGTGTAGCCGCAAGCCGCGAGCACCCGGCCGGCGGCAGCGACCAGCGGACCGTCGAAGCTGGCAGTGAAGCTGTCCTCGACGAGCAGAACCGTGCGCGCGAGCGTTTCGGCGCGCATTTTCCTGATTTTAGCGGACGAGACGATCGGAGGCAGAGTGCTCGGATTGGCAACCACTAAGGCAGGCAGATCGACATAACCGAACCTACGCTCCAGGGTCGCGCGCAACCAGTCGCTGCTGGCGATGCGGTTGGCGATGCCGGGCAGGACGCGCGCTGCGGCCAGCATCGCTTCCATCCGCGCGACAACGTGGTGGCGGATGGGGCGGGTTCGCGTGGCCCAATAGCGTTCGGCGAAGCGTGACTTCATCGTCGGCACGTCGACCTTGACCGGGCACAGCGTCGTACACGCCTTACACGACAGGCAGGTGGCGAGCGACGCCTGCGTGTCGGCGGCCATTGCGTCGCGCTCAGCAACCTCCGCCGCAGTCGGATCGGCGATCGAATCCAGCCTTGCCCAGGCGCGCAGCAGCGAAGCGCGGCCCTTGGGCGACTGCGCGCGGTCGCGTGTCGCCTTGTAGGATGGGCACATCACGTCGAGTGAGTCCCACGCGAAGCACGCGCCATTGCCGTTGCATGCTATCGCGCGATCGAATGCCTTGGAGCGCGCCTCGTCAATCTGCCGGTCGGCTTCGCCGCGCAGCGGTACGCCATCGATCCGATCGACCTTCTGTCCTCCCGGCGCGGCGAGCTTGCCGGGATTGAACCGGTTGTCGGGGTCGAAGGCGGCCTTCAGCGCCTGCAATTCGGGATAGAGGCTGCCGAAGAACAGGGGCGAGAATTCACCCCGATAGCCGCGGCCATGTTCGCCCCAAAGCAGCCCACCGTAAGCCTTGGTCAGCCGTGCGACCTCGTCGGAGATCGGGCGGACCAGCGTGGCCTGTGCGGGATCGCGCAGGTCGAGGAATGGGCGGACATGCAGGCAGCCGACATCGGCATGGCCGAACATGCCATAGTTCAGGCCGTGCCCGTCGAGCAGCGCGCGGAACTCCGCCACGAAATCGGCTAGTTTTTCAGGTGGGACGGCGGTGTCCTCGACGAAGGGAATGCCTTGCCGCGCGCCGCCCAGCCGGGCGAGAAGCCCGACCGACTTTTCGCGCAGGGCCCACAGTTGGTCGATGGCGGCATCGTCGCGCACGATCCGCATGTCGCCTTGCGGGCCGATCGCGGCAAGCGCGGAGAGGCCGGCATCGATGGTTGCATCGTCGTCGGCGGTGAATTCGACGAAGTTCATCGCCGCCACGGGCGCATCGCTCGCCCCACCCAGCAGCCCCTCGACGCTCGACCAGATGATGTCGCTCCGCGCGACGCCCAGCACCTTGTCGTCGAGAATCTCGATAGCGACCGGATCGGCGGCGATCAGGCGTTGCACGTCGCGCATCGCGGTGTCGAACGCAGCATAGCGGATGACCGCCAGCGCACGTTTTCTCGGTTTGTGCGCCACGCGGAGGGTGATCGAACGGGTGATCGCGAGCGTGCCTTCGGAGCCGGCGAGGAGATAGCCGAGGAAGAATCGGTCGACGTCCGCGTCCCACGTCTTTTGCAGATTGTAGCCGGTCAGGCCCCGGTTCATCTCCGGGAAAATCGCCGCGATGTCGTCGGCACGCTGCGTGACGATGCGAAGCACCTCGCGGTGGATGTCGGCGACGATGCCGGTGCCCGCCGCTATGGCCTCCGCCTGTGCCCGCGTCATCGGCTCGGCACGCCATGGAGTACCGTCCGACAGTGTCACATCCAGCGCGACGATATAGTCCGACGTCTTGCCCCAGCGGCGCGACCCTTTGCCCGAAGCATCGGTCGCGACCATGCCGCCGATCGTCGCGCGGCTGGCGGTCGACACCATCGGCGGAAAGAAGCGGCCATGCGGTTTCAAAAAGGCGTTCAACTGGTCCAGCACGACGCCCGGTTCGACCGTGACCGTGTTCGCTTGCGGGGCGAATGCCCCGATCCCGCGCATGTGGCGTGCGAAATCGACGATGATCCCGTCGTTCAGCGACTGGCCGTTGGTACCAGTATTGCCGCCGCGTGCTGTCAAGGAGAGATCGGTGTCGCGCAGGGCGCGAACCAGCAGGGTCACGTCGTCGCCGGTACGCGGATAGACGATGGCGGCCGGGCGGACCTGATAGATGCTGTTGTCGGTCGACGCGACCTGCCGCGCGCCGATGCCATCCTCGGCATCGCCGGTGAACCCCGTCTGATCCAGGGCGCGAAGCAGGTTGGCGACCGCCGCCATCAGGCCGCCGCCGCCCCGCGCAATGCCTGGCGCACCTCCATCATCGATCGTGCCTCCGCAGCGGCGTAGAGCGCCATTTCGTCCTGGACCACATCGCCCATCGCGGCCTCGAATGCGGCCTGGGCCGGCGATGCGGCATAGCTGCGCTGTTCGGTGCCGCCCAGGTTCGACTGGAAGATGCCCGCCGCGCTGACCGGCAGAAAATCCTCGTACACGATCGGCAGCGCGCGGACATGGCCTGCCGCCAGCCAGTCATCGATGCCGCCTGCGGGACGAACGCCAGTTGCGATCAGCCGCTGCCCGGCCTCGGTCAGTTCATAGCGGAACCAGGCCAGTCCCTGTTCGCGCAAAGCTTCGATCGTGTCGGGAAAAGCGGCGAAGCAGGTGTTCAGCCGGTCGGCATAGCTGGCCCCCTGCGATCCCGCCCCAGCGCGTGCCGTCGCCAGCAACCGGTCGTAGAGCGCGCGGCCCTTTGGCGTGAGCGCTGCGCCGCGCTGTTCGACCTCGCCAAAACGCGCAGTATGCTGGCCGGGATGGTCGCCGGGGAAGGTCACATCCTCCTCGATCGCCTTGAAGCTGGTCTGACGAAGCAGGATCGGCACGGCGCGCGGCGGGGGGCCTTCGATCACCGCCTTCGCGTCGATGCCGCGTGCCTGCATCGCGTCCTGTGCGGCATCGATGTCGAGCGTGCGCGGCGTCAGGTGGTTGATATGCGGCCCGCGGAACGACACGACATCGGCGATCAGCCGGTGCGCGCCGTGCAGCCGGTCATAGGTGGCAGCATCGACCCGCGCATCGCCATGCCAGCGAAAGGTTTCGAGCAGCGCCAGAACGAAGCGTTCGGACTCGGCATCGTCGAGTCCGCCCTGCGCCGCGTGCCGTTCAATCAGTTGGATCGCCTCGTCGGTAAAGATCCGGCGCGTCGACAGGATCGCCTCCGCCTCGGCGCGCAAGCCGGTATCCTCGATCAACTCGAGGCGTAGCAGCGAGGTGAAGACTCGGAACGGATTGGCCGCCAGCGCCGCATCGTCGACCGGGCGGAAGGCGGTCGAATGAACCGGAACACCCGCCACCGACAGGTCGTAATAGCCGACCGGAACCATGCCCATCACCGCAAAGGCTTGGCGCATCATGCGCAGTTCCGCTGCCGTGCCCAACCGGATCGCGCCGTGACGTTCGATATCCAGCCGATCGAGTTCGTCGGCGGCCGTCATCTCGGCGGCCAGCGCGGGGCGTTCGGCCAGCACCTTGGCATTGACGTCCGCGACGATCGACAGCAGGTCGCCGTAAAGTGGCACTTCGGCGCGGTACATCGTCGACATGGCTTCGGAAAAGCGGGTGCGGATGGCATCGGCGGGCGTGAAGCTGTGGGGCATGGTCACCTCGGACAGATAGGGTCAGCGCGGGGCGTGGGTAATGGGGTCGCCGATCCCGACGCCCAGCACGCGGGCGGCATCGGGGTCGAGTAGAATACCGTCATCCTTCGCGAGGACCTGCGCGAAACAGGCACGAAAGCCCGCCAGCCGCCCCGCTGCGGCGATGCTGGGGATGGCGGCATCGCTGTGTCCCACGGCACGGACGATGGCGGTACGGGCGGCGCGGATGGTGGCGATGTCGTCGGTCGCGACGGTCACGGTCGGCCCGCCGTCGAACAGGTCGACATAATGGTCATGGCGAAACCCCTCCTTCTCCAGCAGCCGCAGCGCGGGGCGGCCGGAGGGATGCGGTACGCCCAGCACGGCGCGCGCGGTTTCGGGCAGCATCGCCAGCAGGACGGGCGTGGTCGGCATCAGTCCGGCCAGGACATGGGTGCCATGTTCGGCATTGAACGCATCCGCCGCGGCAAAGCCCATGCCGAAGAAACGTGCGGCAACACCGTCCCAGAACGGAGCCTCGCCCGCCTCGTCGACCACCCCGCGCAATTCGGCGATGGTCCGGTCGGCAAAGCGCGCGCGGTGCATCGCGATGAACAGATAGCGGCTGCGCGCCAGCAGCGTGCCAGCGCCCCCGGAACGGACATCGGCACGCAGGAACAGCCCGCCCACTTCGCTGCACCCGGCATGATCGGTGCAGATGGTCAGCGTGCTGTGATCGACCGAGCGACCCAGCACGGCATGGTCCGCGCCATGCCGATCGATGCGATAGCTGTAGAAGGGCGCGTCGGTGCCGATATGCGAGAATATCTGGCAAGTGCCATGGATCGCCTGCGTCGCATCGTCCTCCAGCACGAACAGGAATCGGTCGACGCCGAAGCGGTCGGTATGGCGCGCAAAAGCGGCGTCGGCAGAGGCCAGTCGCTCGGCGAGCTTCGCCCGGTCCGGCGGCAGGTTCACGAACCCGCCACCGGTGGTCTGCGCCATCTCGTAGAGCGCCGACAGGTCGTGCCGACTGGCGGCACGCAGGACCATCGTCACGCCGCACTGCCTCCCAATAGGGGCTTCAGCGTATCCCAGTTGCCCGCCGCACTGTCCGCCTCGAAACTCGCCATCGGATAGGCGCAGTAATCGGCGGCATAATAGGCGCTGGGGCGGTGATTGCCCGAATCGCCGATCCCGCCGAACGGCTGCGCGCCCGCCGCGCCGGTCGTCGGGCGGTTGCGGTTGACCACGCCCGCGCGCGCGTCGAGCACGAACCGTTCCCATAGCGCGTCGTCGCTGGTCACCAATCCTGCGGACAGGCCGAAGCGCGTGTCGTTCGCGGCGGCGACCGCTGCGTCGAAGTCCGCGACCCGGACGACCTGAAGTACGGGCGCGAAAATCTCCTCATCCGGCACCGACACGCCGGTCACGTCGAGCAGTGCGGGCGTGACGAAGGCGGCGCTGCGCCCTGCAATTCCTCCAAACGGTACGATGGAGCGGGCACCGGCGGCTTCCAGCGTGGCGACCTGTGCACGGGCGGCGGCCGCTGCGGCGTCGGAGATCAGCGGACCGATATAGGGATTTTCGTCCCAGCTGCCGATGGGGATATGCGGGATCAGCTCAGCGACCGCATCGATCACCGCGTCGCCGAAGGCACCGTGCGGCAGGATCAGTCGGCGGGCACAGGAACAACGCTGTCCGGTGGTGATATAGGCCGACTGGACGATCAGCGCCGCCACCTCCGCCACGTCACCGTCCCAGACGATCAGCGGATTGTTGCCGCCCAGTTCCAGCGCGAGGATCACGTCGGGCCGGTCGGCAAGGGCGCGGCGGAAATGCGCGCCGGTCGCCGCCGATCCGGTGAAGAGCAGTCCGTCGATGTCTGCTGCGACCAAAGCCGCGCCGGTTTCGCGTGCGCCCTGCACGACCTGCAATACGCCCTCGGGCAGTCCCGCCTGGGTCCATGCCGCCGCCATCGCCGCGCCCACCGCCGGGGTCAGTTCCGATGGCTTGAACACGACCGTGTTCCCGGCGAGCAGCGCGGGGACGATATGCCCGTTGGGCAGATGGCCGGGGAAGTTGTACGGGCCAAGCACCGCCATCACCCCGTGCGGGCGATGGCGCAGTACCGATTCCCCAAACGGCATCGTGCTGCGCTTTTCCCCGGCTCGCTCGGCCTGCGCGGTGATCGACAGTTCGACCTTGCCTACCATCGTGGTGACCTCCTGCATGGTTTCCCACAGCGGCTTGCCGGTTTCGCGGGCGATCTGTTCGGCAAGGTCGGCGGTTCGCGCCTTCAGTTCGGCGGCATAGGAACGCGCGATGGCCACCCTCTGCTCGAGCGACGTCCGCCGCCAGTCGCGGAACGTCACGCGGGCACGGACCACCGCCGCGGCGACATCAGCCTTGGTCGCGGTGGGACCGGACCAGACCGTCTCACCCGTCGCCGGGCAAAGAGAGGTCAAGACGCTCATGCGGCCTGCACCATGGCACCGCGCGCCGCGATGCAGGCCGCTTCGAGCCGCGTGACAGCCTCGGCAATCTCCTCTGCCGTGATCAACAGCGAGGGGAGCAGCCGCACGCAATTCTCGCCGCCGCCCGCGACCAGGATTCCATGGTCACGCGCGATCCCCATGAAATCGCGATTGTTCGGAATCATCTTCAGGCCGATCAGCAGCCCCTTGCCGCGCACGTCGGCGATCACGTCGGGGAAACGGCTGCGCAACGCCTCAAGCCGTTCGAAGAAATCGGCGCTGGCGGCGCGGGCATGGGCCAGCGTCTCTGGCCTCGCGATGGTGTCGAACGCGGCGATGCCGACCGCCATCGCCAACGGATTGCCGCCGAATGTCGTGCCATGCACGCCGGGTGTCATGCCCTTGGCCGCTTCGGTGGTGGCGAGACACGCCCCGACCGGGAAGCCCGATCCCAACGCCTTGGCCAGCGCCATGATGTCAGGCTCGGCGCCGTCGAACCACTGGTGCGCGAACAGCTTGCCCGTGCGGCCCATGCCGCTCTGTACCTCGTCATGGATCAGCAGGACGCCGTGCTGGCGGGTCAGTTCGCGCAGCCGCAGCAGCCATTCGCCGGTCAGCGCGCGCGCGCCGCCTTCGCCCTGTACCGGCTCGACGATCACCGCCGCCGTGGTCGGGCGGGCGATCGCCTCCTCGATCGCGGCCGCATCGTCGATCGACAGCTGGATGAATCCCGGTAGGCGGGGGCCGCAGCCCTCCATATACCCGGCATTCCCCGAGGCGTTGATCGCGGCATAGGTACGGCCGTGGAACGAACCCGCGAAGCCGACGATATCGATCCGCTCGGGCCGGCCGGCGACATGATGATAGCGGCGCGCGGTCTTGATCGCGCATTCGACCGCCTCAGTGCCCGTATTGGCGAAGAACACGCAGTCGGCGAACGATGCATCCACCAGTCGCTGCGCCAGCGCTTCCTGCCCCGGAATGCGAAAGATGTTCGAGACATGCCACAGCTTGCCTGCCTGTTCGCTGAGCGCGGCGACCAGGGCGGGATGGGCGTGACCCAGGGCATCGGTTGCGATGCCGGCCACGCAGTCGAGATACCGCCGCCCCCCGGTATCGGTCAGCCACACGCCCTCGCCACGCTCCACCGCGATCGGCGCGCGATTGTACAGGTTCATCAGGGGATCTGTCATGACGGCTCCTATCCTCAATTCGGAATGCACCGGCGGGCGGGCAACGTGGCGGCCGCCCTGCGCAGGCGGTTCACGCGATTGCGCTATTGGCCCTTGGGAGGGACATAGCCAAACGCAATGGCGTCATCTGTTGATGATGGTTGAGAATGAAGGACAGGGTCTATCGTGCCTTGATCGGCGCGACGGTTGACGGGCAACCATCGCGCTTGCACGGCAGTGTGTCGTCCCAGGACAAGAGGCGCACGACCATGTCGCCTGGCTGGGTGCGCGGGTCGGTACCCAAGCCCGCGACCCGTGCGTCGAGCGGGGCGGTCAGCGTGGCGATGGTCCTGCCGAACGGGTCGGTGACGATCGCCAACACATCGCCCTTCTTCACATATTGGTTCAGCGTCACGCGCACCTGCGCCCATCCGCCGCGTGGGCTCTCGACATTGGTCACGACATTGCCGAGGAACGGTTCGGCATCACGCAGATCGGGTTTGCCAGGCAGCATTCCCTCGTCGATCATCACGTTGCGCACGCCGCGCAGGCCGCGTGCGATCATCGCATTGTCGAACACCTCCGCACCGCCCAGTTCATAGGTGACGGCAGGGATGGCATTGGCGTTCAGCATGTCCTCCACAGCGCCGTCATAACCCGCATTCACATAGATGCTGTCTGGCCGCAGCATCATTGCGATATGCTTGGCGGTGGGAGTGGCGACAAAGACATAGGCCGGATAGGTGCCGCCGCGCGACTGGGTATGCAGGTCGATCGCGAAGTCGGTATTGCCGGTGAAGAGGCGCGACCATAGCCGCCCGGCATAACGCTGCGCCGCACTCCCTTCATCGCCGTGCGCGTGCGGATCGTGAGGGATCAGGCGATTGAGATTTTCGCCTGCGCCATTGTGGCCGCCGGTAAAAGCGCGCGTCGAATTGCGCAGGCCCGGCGTATTAAGGCCCGGTACCGCGATCAACGTTCCCTTCATGGCCGCCGGATCGAGCCGTTCGACCAACTGGTGGATAACGCCGATGCCGTTCAGTTCGTCGCCATGAATACCGGCGGTCAGCAGGAAGCGGGGGCCAGGCTGCGTACCCTTCACCACGACGATCGGCACATAATAGCCCTGTCCGATCTCATTGTCGTCGACCCGTAGCCAGAGCCGCGTCTTGCCGGCGGGCAGGACGGCAACTTCCAGCCTGTCGATCACGGGCGCCCCGTCCATCCGGTCCCCCGGCTCGCTCGGCAGCGCGGCGGCATGCCGGGCGGCGAATAATGCCACAATCAGAACAAACCTGGTGAAGACACGAAACGGGTGGGACATGGCGGTTCTCCAAGGCGACAGAACCAAAATCTCGCATTTCGTTACGCATGCGACCAAGCGAAAATACGTCATGTCCTTATGCGTTCGGCTCATAGATAAGCTGGTGCTCGTCGTGCGAGGAAGAGCGCCAGCCGCAACGACACGTATCTCAGGGTAACGCGCCGCAAACCGGTCGATGAAGCCGACATATTAGGCCTTCATCATCGTTTCCTTGCCGTTCAGGTTATTCTGGCGCGACTGCTGATCAACACCGTGAGGGACAACGCGCGCGCCGTTTTGAACTCCGCCGCTTGGTCAATCACCGGCCAGGGCAAGAGCGGGACGGTATTCCGCTCAAGGTTCGGCTTGGCACCAGGCATGCCAGTCATAAAGTGCAGCACGCGCCGATAGATCGTACGGCCCGCAGAATACGCTGTACAATCGGTGAAAGCGTTGGGGCGCGGCTGGCGTGTTTATGCAAAAGATGGAAGGTCTGGCTGCAGCTGGCTGCCCATGATGACGCAACCCAGGCCTTCGGCGGGGCGGGCTCTACCTGAAGGCGCACCGCACGGCATCGAGCTTATGGGGCAAAATGGGGATCTCGCTCGCCTGATTGGCCGCACCAAATGCCTGCACGGCGAAGGCCGGGGGGCATGAACACCAAGCTCCATGCCGTCGCCGATGTGAACGGGCGCCGCTGGAGCTTCTTCATGGCTGCGGGCTGCGTCAGCGACTACCCCGGCGCTACAGCGCTGTTCGATGATATGCAGAAGCCGCAGTGACTGCTCGGCGACCGCTGCCCCACCGCCTTCTTTTCCGCCGCCGTCCTCGTTGTGACCGTCATCTTCTGGTGTGATCAACGGGTCCAGACCATAACAACTGGATCACGGCATCATGGTGCAAGACTGAATTCGATCGGTACTACCAACTCGAACGACGTGCCTTCTCTGCTCTCGGGGGGGGTGGGAAGCGGCTCGGCGCGCTTGGGCAGTGCCAGGGCTTCCCGGTCGAGATCTGGTATCCGCGATGACCTCTCCAGGCGGACGGATTGGACTGCACCGTTTCGATCCATCACCAATCTGATGACCGGGATTCCCTGATACCGGCGCAGCAGCGCTGCGCGAGGGTAGCGGCGATTTGCGATCAGCTTTGTCAGGATCCTACCTTCCCAAGTGTCGGGACCTTCGGTTTCCGGACTAGGTTGACGGGCTACCTGCATGCTTGGCGGTGTGGATGCCTGAGGTTGGGGCGACTGAGGCACGGGCTGTTGCTGCGCCGCCGCCACAATCGGGGGTGTCGCGGCGGTAGGAATAGGCAGGATCAGCGCCCGCTTCTCTGCAGCCCGTTCGATTTCCGACCGAGCCGGTGACTCAGCCGGTGTAGGGGCAGGCAGCGGTTCCGGCTGCTGGTCCAGGGTGTTGACATCGAAGGTCGTCAAGCTCGCGGAATGGGTGGGTTCGACATACCGGACCGACGATGTCACGATGAGAAAGGCGATGCCCAGCAGCAGGGCAACACCGCCGGTCGATGCGATGCCGAACCACCGCTGTCGAACGTCGGGATGATAGCGACCCACTGTGCCAGCATCCTGGATCGTCACGGCGTCGGATGGCTCCATGGATGTGGGCTGCGGGAAGCAATTGCTCCCGCGACCGGTCGGCCCATCCGACATCCTGTCTTTCTCGCCAGACGCCATTGCTTACCAGCGGAAGGAAAGCGCGGCCGTAACGCGCCGCGGTTCGCCGTAGTAACAACTGCCGAAGGCATCGCAGTTGGCGAAATAGGCCTTGTCCAGCAGATTGCGGGCATTGACCGCCAGCCGCCAGCGTCCCAGATCGATCGTCGCCAAGGCATCTAGCACCAAATAGGCGGGCACCTTGTAGGGGCGTACGGCCTCCTCATTACCTTGGTTCGGCCCGACATAGCGGCCACCCAAGCCAAGTTGCAGACCGCCGTCGAACCGCTGGTCAACCCACAAGGATGCCTTGTGCCGCGACATCGCCACCGCCTGTCGGCCAATCGCCGCTGGTGTCGCACTGCTGATGACGCGGGCCGTGGGGGTGTAGCTATAGGCGCCGATCAAATTCATGCCCGGCAGCGGCGCCACCTTACCTTCGAATTCCAGGCCGCGGACGAGCGCTTCGCCGGTCTGCTTCGGCATGAAATTCTGATCGTAGGTGATGTAGTTCTTTCGCCGAAGGTCGAAGATCGCAACGCTGTAGCTGTCGTTGCGTCCCACCGGCTGGAACCGAAGCCCGGCTTCATATTGGCGGCTGGTTTCGGGCGCGAACGACCGCCCGGTCAGGGGATCGATCGTGGCAGTTGGCGTGAACGACGTCGAATAGCTGATATAGGGAGCCCAGCCGCTCGGCCCCACATAGACCAGCCCTGCACGGGTCGTCACCTTGTCGTCGGCAATTCGGAACGCCGCCCCGCTAGCCCGGTCGGTCACACGCGTAATCGCATGGTCGTTGCGAACGCCGACGGATGCGACCCATCGATTGCCCAGCTTGATCTGGTCCTGCGCATAGATGCCGGTCTGGACCAATCGGGTCAGGCTGTCCTGATACGGTCCGGGGATCGCAATCGCCTGACCATAGATGGGACGATAGACGTTGATCTCCGGCGCCGCACCAAAGTGCAGGACAGTGTCGAACCGACTGTTCTGATAGTCCACACCGAACAGGACCGTGTGGTGTAACGGTCCGGTATCGAACTGCCTTTCTACTTGCGTGTCGATGCCGAAATTTCGCGCGTTATCCTGCGCAAGGAAAACGTTGCGCGACACGGTTTGGAAATTGGCGGGATTGCGCGGATCGACCGGGTCGGCCGTCACGAAGTCACCCGCCGAGATCTGACGCAAGTCGCTGTCGACCTCGCTGAACCGCAAATTCTGTCGAACTTTCCACGCGTTGCCCAGTCGCTGTTCCAGCAGGTAGCCGATCGACCATTGATCCTGTCGCAGGCGATCGAAGTCGGGCTCGGCAGCGGAGAAGCGGACCGGGATGGTCGTACCTATCGCGGTCGGGATCAGCGATCCCACCGCACGGCGGCCGCGCGTGTAGACCCCGGCATTGATGCGGCCATATTGGCCCAGCAGCGTCAGCGACGTCGCCGCGCTTGGTTGCCATGTCAGCGAGGGAGCGACGAACACCCTGTCATCGGGCATCCCACCGGCGGGAAGTCGCGCGTCGCGCGCCAGACCGATCATCCGATAGAGCAAGGTTCCTTGCGCATTTACCGGGCCGGACACATCGGCCATGATCTGCTTGCGGCCATAAGTGCCCCATTGCGCCTGAATTTCTCCGCGCTGCTCGGCCGTCGGGCGCTTGCTGACCACATTGACCATGCCCGCACCGTTGGACATTCCATAGAGTACCGAGGCGGGACCGCGCAGCACCTCGATCCGTTCGGCCGCATAATTCTCGATCTGCCAAACCGCGAAATTTCCGACATTCCGCAACGCTAGCCCGTCCAGAAAGAAGCCTGGCGAATACAGGTCGAAACCGCGCACGGTGAGCCAGTCATAGCGCGAGTCGGTGCCGTTCGCCGCAACATCGATACCCGGCGTATAGGCCAGCGCATCGGCCAGCCGCAGCGATCCCGTCGCCTCGATCTGATCGGCGGTTATGACGGAAATCGACTGGGGTGTTTCGACAAGCGGCGTGTCGGTCTTCGTACCGGTGCCGCTCCGTCGCGCGACATAACCGGGGACCGGACCGGTGGCGCGTTCCTCGTCTTCGGCCTGCGCGATCGAACCCGCATTTGCAGCATTGCCCTGGACCCGCACCGGACCCAGTTGAATATCCTTATCCTGCCGGGCCCCGGCGGTCACCGGCGATGCCGCGATCTGTGCGCCTTCGTCGGTCATCCGATATGTTAGTCCTGTACCCGCCAGCAATCCGCTAAGGGCCGCCGACGGCGCAAGTCGGCCTTCGACCGCCTGCCCGATCTTGCCTTCGACCAGCGCGCCTTCCGCCGTTACCTGTATTCCAGCTTGCCGCCCGAACAGGATTAGCGCCGTGGCCAGAGACTGGCGCGGGATGTCGAACTGAGCCGCGACTCGGACGTGTTGGGCAGAGGCGGGAGAGGTAATGGCCAGTTGGACCAAGACGCTTGATACCGCTGCGAAAGCGAGCACGGTTCGCCTACGTCCCAACAGCCCTTCTGCTCGCGTGATCCCCATCGTCATTTCAGTCTCCACTACCCTTTTGCGCAAATGCGATGCATTCGCATCTCAATCATGAGATTGTGGAGGACGAGTATTTTCCACAAATTTCAGGCGATTTTTTGCGCGCCGCCTTAAATCATTGCATTGCAGACTAAAAATCTCTGTTCAGACCATCGACGATAAGGATCCAAGGTGTGATGCGCCGTATCCGCCCCCCATAGGGATGTACGATCATAGCCAAAGCCTGCTCGGGTTGACGGACATCGTAGATGCCGGTGACGCGCCGCTCGCCCAGCTTTGCATCGGCCAGAACAATCCGACCGCGGAACCAGGGACGAATCTCGTCAACGACGTCGGCAATGGTTCGATTCACGGCGAGCGCCTCGCCCTTGGTCCAGCCGCCCACCATCACGGCATCAGCCTTGCCGCTTCGCTCCCGCCCTTGCGCGTCGATCCGAAGCCATTCGCCTGCCAACAGGTCTGTCGGCGAACGATATGATCGTGCCGCGACACCGACCCGCACATGCCCGCGCGCCACGGAGACGCTGGTCGATTCTTCCAATCGTCGCACATCGAACCGGGTACCCAGCACGGTCGTCGTTACGCCGTCCGCCTCTACCACAAACGGGTGGGACGGATCGCGCCGGACATCGAACAGTGCCTGACCGGCCAGTAGGCGAACCGTTCGCTTTCCCCCGACGGTCTCGAACACAAGCGCGCTTTGCGGCCCAAGCGCGACCGACGTGCCGTCGCCCAGCCGGAGATGTGCGATTTCCGCTGTACCCGTGACATGATCGGCGCGGAGATGAAGGCTTATCGTCGGCCAGAGGAGCGCCCAAGCCCCGGTGGCTGCAATGGCTGTATAGACCAGCTTCCGCCTATGCCGCCGTGACGGTTGCGCGCGGTGTCTACGCGGTCGGTCAGGCCCGGTGAGGGCAGGCACCCGCCACGCTTCCGGCGCCTGACGGAAGATCTTCATCGTGTTGTTTACGCTTGTCCAAGCTTGGCCGTGGCGGGGGTCGGCATGAAGCCAGCGATCGAACTCAGCGTGCAGGCTGTCGTCTTCGGGGCTCTCGCGAAGCGTGACATACCAATCCGCCGCGTCTCTCCGTGCTGCACCTTCGTCCTGCGTGGTCATTTCGCAAAGGACCGAAGTGCATCACAACGCTCTATGGCATCCGTCACCAGCACGTGCACGCGCGATGTGGACAGGCCAAGCTTCAAGGCGATTTCGCGCAATGTCATGTCTTCGAAATAATACATTTTGAAAGCTGCGACCTGACGCTCCGGCAAGCGATCGATAACGTCCATCACTAATCGCAGTTCGCCACGTGCAATTATCTCGACCTCTGCGGATGGCGCGCTATCGGGAATGCTGTCGATCACGCTCGAAATATCGATATGCTCGACGTGACCTTCGTGTTGACGTCGGCGAAACTGCGCGAAGACAAGATTGCGGACGATACGACGAAGATACGGCAGAGGTTGTCGAACCGGCTGATCCTGAGGGCGATTATCGAATAGCAACCAGGCGTCGTGGACGATGTCTTCCGCAGTCGCAGAATCGCCCAGCAACCTCTTGGCATAGGACACTAGCGCAGGACGGTGCGCCTTATACAGGCGAACGGCTGACGGCTCAGACGTCACGATAAACTTGCTGAAAAGCCTCCCTGCCCCTTCTGCATCCAATATTGCCGTGATTGGGCATTATCAACCATTTTGGGCGCAGTGCCACCGATGGCCTGCCTTTCGGGAGACAACCGTTCCCGTTTGCAGATCGGCGAAAATGTAGATCACGTCGTCGCCATTCGCCGATCCTTACCGTCTTCCCGACCCCGGGAAGCGCGGGTTACGCGATGGCATCGGCACAAGGCGGGGAATGGGAATAGGTACCCTACCAACAGCAGAAAGCCTTCATTCAAAACAATTTTTCTTCACGAGGAAAAATTTTGAAGAAAATTCTCGCCGATTTTCATCAACAGGCAGACATAGATGAAAATTGTATACCTGTGCCAGAATTTGCATTTGAAGATATAGGGCGTGTGTTTTCAGGTTTTCTTTAGTTTTTTCGGATAAGAGGGAGTGGCGGTTTTTGCATGGCCGCCAAGGGAGATAGTCTTAGTGAAGAAGTTGCTTCCCGTGGTCAACATCGCGGTGATTCGTATTGTCCTCGCAATTGGTGCTCTTTTCGCATGGGCGCCGAGCGTTGCGTACGCGGCTTCAGCCGGCTGCGGCCGAATAAATAGCGCGTCTCCCGATTACCAGCAGGGATTTACCCCGCCCTCGAGGATGTCCGGCGTGTATACCTCGCGAGGTAATTTCAACCATGACGTCAACGTCATGGGTTGGACAAACCAATTCGCGCCTGGGGACGTTATCAGTTGGAGCTTCACGACCAGTGGTACGTCGCCCTATGTCCATATCCAGCTAACGGACAGCGGGGGTACGCCATACCCGTCGTCGGCACTCAATCGGACCGGATCGGGATCGGGATCGTTTACCGTTCAAACGGCTTACGATGCTCTCAATCTGTCCGCGATGCCGATACGTCTTGACTCCGGAGGCAACACCACCGGTGCCGATAATCCGGCCATGTACAACCGGACCGCGACCATCACGGTGTCGTGTACTCCGGCTGGTTCGGCAACGCCCACCGTCATATCGCTTTCACCGACGACCGGGTCCGTCCTAGGCGGTACCTCGGTCACCCTGACCGGCACTAATCTGACCGGCATCACGAGTGTCAGCTTCGGCGGCACTCCCGCGACGAACTTCACGGGCAACACCGCAACGTCGGTCACGGTCCGCACCCCGGCACACGCTGCAGGGGCAGTCAACGTCGTTGCTACAGCGTCCGCCGGTTCCACGACCGTGACGAACGGTTTCACTTATACGAAGGCGGCGCAGACGATCACGTTCGCCGATCCCGGCGCACAGAATTTCGGCACCACCCCGATATTGACGGCCTCGGTCAGTTCCGGCCTTGCGCTCGCGTTCACCTCTGCGACGACAGGGGTCTGTACCGTTTCCAGCGCCGGGGTGCTGACATTCGTCACGGTCGGCACTTGTACGATCAACGCCGATCAGGCGGGGGACGCGACCTATCAGGCCGCTGCAACGGTATCGCGCAGCTTTACGGTGAATGCGGTCGCGCCTGACGCGCCGACGATCGGCACCGCGACCGCCGGCGACGGGCAAGCGACGCTGACATTTACCGGACCGACGAACACCGGCGGTGCCGCCATCACCGGCTATGAGTTGACGATCAGCCCCGGCAATACCGTGGTGACTGGCGCATCCAGCCCGATCACCATCCCGAACCTCACCAATGGCACGGCGTACAGCTTCACGGTAAAGGCGATCAACAGTGCCGGGAGCAGTCCGGCATCGGCTGCGTCTAACTCAGTGACGCCGATTGCGTCGCTGGCGCCTCCGACGGTGGGCGCGGTGACTGCGACGGTTAATGCCAACAGCAGCAACAATCCTATTACGCTCGTCCTGTCGGGTGGCGCGGCGACTTCAGTCGCGGTCGCGTCGGCCCCGAGAAACGGTACCGCCACGGCCTCGGGCACCGGCATCACCTATACGCCGATGACGAACTATCGCGGCAGCGACAGCTTCACCTACACCGCCACCAACGCTAGCGGCACGAGTGCGCCGGCGACGGTCACGATCGACGTTGTCGGTCAGACGGCAGTGATTACCTCGCACCCGCAAAACCTACGGGTTCGTGTCGGAAGTTCTGCGACCTTGACGGTTACGGCCACCAACGCGGTCAGCTATCGCTGGCAGGCCAGATTACCAACCGCTGGTTACAACGGTCCCTACATCCAGAACAATAGCATCGTCACAGGCGCGCAATCCAATTCGATGACGATCCTGTCCACATTGGCGCAATATGACGGCTATGTTTTCAGAGCGGTCGTGAGCGGCACCGATGGCCAGATCACCTATTCGAATGAAGCTGTCCTGAGCGTGTTTGATACGCCGACGATCACCTCGGTGTCGCCCGCGACCGGCCCTGCCGCTGGCGGCACGGCAATTACGATCACCGGTAAGTACTTCCTCGGCGCGACCGCCGTTACGATCGGCGGACATCCGGTGACCTCGTTCAGCGTGGTATCCGCTACTAGCATTACCGCGGTCGTCCCTGCGGGAACCGTCGGACCGGCAGATGTCGTCGTGATCAATCCGGACGGCACCGGCACCAAGGCAGGAGGCTTCACCTATCAGGCACCCGCTGTCATGATATCCCCGGTGGCGGGTGTCCTGCCGGGCGCGGTCGTCGGTACTGCATACAGCCAGACGATCGCCGCAAGTGGCGGGACGGCTCCCTTCGCATACGCCGTGACGACCGGAACATTGCCGGCCGGACTGGTACTGGATTCAGCCACGGGTGTCATCGCCGGCACGCCGACCACGGCAGGGTCCTACTCGTTCACTGTCACGGTCACTGATGCCGCCAACCAGACCGCATCCGCAGCCTATACGCTTGCCGTCACCGTCCAGGCGCCGGTGGCCGGGGCGGTCAGCACGACCGTTGCCGCCAACAGCACCGCCAATGCGGTGACGCTGGCCCTGTCGGGCGGGACCGCCACCTCGGTCGCGGTCGCGACCCAGCCTAGCCAC
>NZ_JBEPKL010000029.1:0-53814 GCF_040544655.1 Sphingomonas sp. 1185 | reverse complement strand
CGATCTGGTTTACCCCACCTCCCCCCCGGCAGGGGGTGGGGGCGGGCGGGCGGCATGCGGGTGGGGTTAACCCGCCCGCGCGGGAGTGAACCCCGCGCGGCGACACCCCTCCGTCACGGCCGCGCCGTGCCACCTCCCCTTGCAGGGGAGGAATGGGGGCCACCTCACCCATCGACCCGCACCGTGCCGTCCGCGCCGATCCGCACGATACTGCTGGCCCGGTCGCGGGTCAGGCGCAGTTCGACCGGACGGTCGGCCAAGCCCGTCACGTCGAAGGTGATCCGCACCCGCCCGCTGCTGTCGGGGATCGCGGCCTGTGTCCCGTCCTCCCATTGCGCGACGCGCAGCGGCTTGGCGGTCATCGGGCTCCACGCGCCGTCCGCGCGCCGGTCGAAGCCATAGCCGCCGCGCGTGACCCAGATGCTGACCGGCGACGCCTCGACCACCGCCACGTCATGCGCGGCGCGGACGCGCGCGGCGAAACGCAACGCCTCGTCGGTCAGGCGGCCGCGCCGGTCGGGCAACGACCAGACCGCGATGGCGGAGGCCAGGCCGATGACGGTGATGACGATCATCAGTTCGAACAGGGTGAAGCCGTTCGCCCGTGCACTTCGACTTCGCTCAGTGCGAACGGAGGTCGAGGCCAGTTCCTCCGCTCCGTTCAGCCTGAGCGAAGTCGAAGGCCACGCCTCCCACCCGCCGCCGTCCCCGGCATCCAGGCGGGGCCGCGTCATCACTTATCCCAGTTGCCGATATCCGCGTTGATCCCCTCGCCGCCTTCCTTGCCGTCGGCGCCGTAAGTCCAGACATCCGCCTCGCCATGCTGGCCGGGCGCGGCATAGAGATAGGGGCGGCCCCAGGGATCGTCGGGCAGCTTCTTCAGATAGCCACCCTTCTGATAGCGCGACGGATCGGCCAGACCGGCGGGCATCGACACCAGCGCCTGCAAGCCCTGCGCGGTCGTCGGGAAGGTCAGGTTCTGGAGCTTGTACATCTCCAGCCCGCCCTCGATCTGCGCGATGTCGGCCTTGGCCTTCTGCACCCGCGCGGTGTCGCCCGAGGGCAGCACGTTCAGCGCCACGATCGTCGCCAGCAGGCCGATGATGACGATGACGACCATCAGCTCGACAAGGGTGAAGCCGTCCTCGCGGCGCTTGCGGCGGGTCGGCCGTTGGGTGGGGTTACGCATCGACTTGTCCTCTCGACTCATTGTCCCGCCAGCGTGTTGAGCTGGAGGATCGGCAGCAGGATGGATAACACGATCGTCGCGACCACGCCGCCCATCACGACGATGATCGCGGGTTCGAGCAGCGAGAGCGCGGTGGCGGTGAAGCGGTCGAACTCGCGCTCCAGATAGTCGGCGGCGCGCTCCAGCATCTCGTCCAGCCGCCCCGCCGCCTCGCCGCTGGCGGCCAGATAGGTCAGCAGCGGCGGAAACACCCCCGCCCGCCGCATCGCCGCCGAGAGACTCCCGCCGCCCCGGATCGCATCGACGATCGCGTCGGAGGCGACCCGCAGCCGCCGGTTGTGGATCGTGCCCGCCGTCAGGGTCAGCCCTTCGAGCAGCGGCAGGCGGCTGGCGACCATCGTCCCCAATGTGCGCGCCATCCGCGCGGCGTGCAGGTCGCGCAGCAACCGGCCGAGCAGCGGCAGCCTGAGCAGCCAGCTGTCGAAGGACAGCCGGATCGACGGCACCTTCAACGCGCGCCAGAATGCGACACCGCCCAGCACCGCGACGCCAGCCATCAGCCACCACCAGCCGACCAGCAGGTCCGACACGCCGATCACCATGCGGGTCAGGAAGGGCAGTTCCTGCCCGACCGTGTCGAACTGCTCGACCACCTGCGGCACGACGAACATCATCAGCGCGGTCACGACCCCCATCGCCACCACCGCCAGGATCGTCGGATAGGCGAGCGCGGTGATCAGCTTGCCCCGAATCTCCGCCTGCCGCTCCAGAAGGGCCGCGAGCCGTTCCAGGATCGTCGGCAAGGTGCCCGAACTCTCCCCCGCCGCGACCATCGCGCGGTAGAGCGGGGGGAAGCTCTTGGGTTCGCGCGCCATCGCATCGGCCAGGCGACGCCCCTCGGTTACGCCCTGATGCACCGTCGCGACGATGGCGCGCACCCGCTCCTGCTCGGTCTGGCGGGTGATGGTGCGCAAGGACTCCTCCAGCGGCGAGACGCGGTTGAGCGTGGCCAACTGGCGGGTGAACAGCGTCAGCTGCTTGACCGACATGCGCGCGCGGCCGAGCTTCAGCCCGAATAGCGGGCGACGCTCGGCGGTGTCGCCGCTGCCCGGCTTGACCGAGACGATATAGAGCCCCTGCTTCTCCAGCGCGGCACGCGCGGCGTCGGCGGTCTCGGCGGGGATGAAACCGCGCTTCTCGGCGCCCTTGGTGTCGATGACGACATAGTCGAACCCGGCCATGTCAGCGCCTTACCCCATCCACGGGCACCACCCCGGCGAAGGCCGGGGTCCAGTCGCGATGTCGGTGCAGACGCGGGGTTTCGGATGGAAATCCTATCTCACGCGGAGACGCGGAGACGCGGAGAGAAGATTGGTTCGTGCAGAGGCGCAGAGGACGCAGAGATGTCGTCCTCGCCGCGCCAGCGGCCCTCCTGCTTTGGCTGCTTGAAAAAGCTGTGCGCTGCCGCGCACGAGTCGTCTCTGCGTCCTCTGCGCCTCTGCGCGAACACACCTTTCTTCTTCGCGGCTTCGCGCCTTCGCGTGAACACAGCTTTCCTCTCCGCGTCTCCGCGTCTCCGCGTGAACGCGAATGCACGACGCACGGCAACTGGACTCCGACCTTCGCCGGGGCGGTACGGGAAAGGGAACGAGCCGCCATCCTCACCCCGCGTCGGAATCGCGGCGGGACACGCGGATGGCTTCCTCCGCCGTCGTCACGCCGTCCAGCACCAGCGTCCGCGCGGCGCTGGCCAGCGGCTGTTGCCGGGCAAAGGCGTGCGCGGCGATCGCCTGTTCGTCGCCGCCTTCGTTGATCAGCCGCCGGATGGTGTCGTCGACCCGCACCGCCTCATAGACGCCGGTCCGGCCCTTATAGCCGCTGCCGTTGCACTGGGGACAGCCGACCGCTTCGTACACCGTCGCCTGCGGGTCGATGCCGAGCAGCGGCGCGACCGTGTCCCGGGCCGCGACCGGACGCTTGCAGGCGGGACAGAGCCGCCGCACCAGCCGCTGCGCGATGACGGCACGCAAGGTGGAAGCGAGCAGGAAGGGCTCGACCTTCATGTCGCGCATCCGGGTGATCGCGCCGACCGCATCGTTGGTGTGGACGGTCGACAGCACCAGATGCCCGGTCAGCGACGCCTGCACCGCGATCTCGGCGGTTTCGCGGTCGCGGATTTCGCCGACCATCACCACATCGGGATCCTGGCGCAGGATCGCGCGCAAGCCCGCCGCGAAGGTCAGTCCGACCTTGGCGTTGACCTGGGTCTGTCCCACCCCTTCCACCGCATATTCGACCGGGTCCTCGACGGTCAGGATGTTGCGGCTGCCATCGTTCAGCAGGCGCAGCGCGGCGTACAGGCTGGTCGTCTTGCCCGAACCCGTGGGGCCGGTGACCAGGATGATGCCGTTGGGCTCGCTCAGCGCCTCGCGCAGCAGCGCATACATGGCCGGGTTCATCCCCAGCGCGTCGAGGTCGATCCCGGCATTCTCCTTGTCGAGGATACGCAGCACCACCCGCTCGCCCGCACGGCTGGGCAGGGTCGAGACGCGCACGTCAAGCAGCTTGCCGCCCAGCGTCAGCGCCATGCGCCCGTCCTGCGGCACGCGGCGTTCGGCGATGTCGAGTCGCGCCATGACCTTGATGCGGCTCACCACGACCGGAGCGACATGCGGCGGCATGCGCAGCGTCTCGCGCAGCACGCCGTCGATCCGCATCCGGACGACCAGGCCGGTCTCATAGGGCTCGATATGGATGTCCGACACGCCGTTGCGCGCGGCGTCGGCGATGATGCCGTTGATCAGCCGGATGGCGGGCGCGTCGTCGGCGGTGTCGAGCAGGTCCTCGGCGGTGGGGATCCCGTCGGCCAGCATGTCCAGCTCGTCGCCCATGCCGACGGCCGCGATCGCGGTCGCCTGTCCGTCCATCGCATAGGCATCGGACAGCAGCCGGTCGAAGGCGGGCCCCTCGACGCGGGCGATGGCGAAGGGGCGGCCGATATGGCGGCGCAGCTCGATCAGCGCGCGCGGGTCCGCGCCTTCGCGCAAGGCGACGGTCAGCGGGTCGGCGGTCTGGACCACCGTGCCGAACTTGCGCGCGAAGGCATAGGGGATGGTCAGCGGGGCAACCAGCTCCAGCGCTTCGTCGGGCGCGGGGAGCGGGAGAGCGGTTGGCCCTCTCCCATCCCCTCCCGCCTGCGCGAGGGGCGTGCCCAGTGGCAGAGGGACCATATCACCCGTGGGGAGGGATTCCGGCGTGTCAGTCACGGCGCTTGATCGATTCGACCGGCTTGGCGACGGGGACCGCGATGCGCGGGTCCTCGATATTGCCGGGCATCGGCGCGTGCGGGATCGGCGGCGCGGCGTTCATGTAGTCGCGGACCAGCTCATCGATCGACGGCTCGACGCCGGGTTGGGCATAGCCCTGGAGCTGGCGGAGATAGCCGTAACGCTGTTCGGTGACGCGGCGGCTGTCCTCGGGGGTGCGCAGGATGGTGGGGCGGATGAAGACCATCAAATTGGTCTTGGACCGGCTGCGCGCCTTGGACCGGAACAGCGCGCCCAGGCCCGGAATGTCGCCCAGGAACGGGATCTTCTCGATCGTCCGCCGCTCATTGTCGTCGAGCAGCCCGCCGATGACCGTGATCTGGCCGTCATCGGGGGTGAACACATTCTCGAACGCGCGCTTGTTGAGGATCAGTTCGCTGTTGTTGCTCGACACCGGCCCCGCGATCGAGCTGACCTCCAGGCGGACATAGAGTTTCAGCGAGCCGCCCGCATTGACCTGCGGCTTCACGTCCAGCTGGATGCCGACATTCTGCCGCTGCACGGTGCGGAAGGTGTTGTTGAAATCATTGGACAACGCCTGGCCGGTCGTGACCGGAATTTCCTGCCCGACCAGGCTGTGCGCCTGTTGATTGTCCAGCGTGATGATGTGCGGGACCTGCAACAGGTTGGAGGTGGTGTCGCTCTTCACCGCATTGATGATCGCGCCGAACACCGTGTTGCCGACCTTCCCGCCCCAGCCGGCAAAGCCGCCGGTGGTGCCCAGGATCGACTGCACCGCCGACTGGGTCAGCTGGCTATAGGCCTGGTTGGGGACGTTGGTCGTGGTCCGCGTGCCGTCGGGCGCGACCACCGTGGTCGTGGTGCCGCCGATCGTGTTCGCCCCGACCGCGCCTGCGATCTGGAGGATGTTGGGCGCGGTGTTGCCATAGGTCGACGCGGCGAACGCGCCGCCCGTCAGGCTGCCCAGCAGGAACTGCGCGCCCAGCCGCCGCGCGGTCTGGTCGGAGACCTCGGCGATGATCGCCTCGATCAGCACCTGTTCGCGACGCACGTCCAGCTGGCGGATCACCTCGCCGATCTGGCGCTGGATATCGGCGGGCCCGGCGATCACGATGGCATTGGCGCCGACGAAGCGGGTGACGACCGCCGCGGTGCGGCCGCCCTGCGTGCTGATCGCGGGTGGCTGGCCGGTCTGGCCACCTGCACCGGGCGCGCTCGCCGCCTGGGGCTGGGCGACCGGCTGGACACGCTGCGCGATGGCGGTTCCCGCCGCCGATCCCGACTGGCTGTTGGTCTGGGTGAAGCTGCCGCGCGACAGGGTGGTTTCCTGCACCGGATCGGGCGTCTGGCCGACCAGCTGCTGGAGCACGGGCAGAAGCTGCTCGGCATCGGCATTTTGCAGGAAGACGACGCGGATCTCGGTGCCGCTCTTGGCCTTGTTGTCCAGGTCCAGCGCGATCTGGGCGAAGCGCGCGACGCTCGACGGATCGCCGCGCAGCGCGATCGAATTGGAGCTGTCGATGGCGACCACCGACACGCCGGTTCCGCCTTGCGCAGGCGCTCCGCCCTGCCCGCCGCCGCCATTGCCCGCCAGCGTCTGGAGCGCGGTCGCGATCTCGCGCGCGCCCGCATTCCTGAGCGCGATGACGCGGGTCGAGGCATTGTCGGCGTCGATCCGGCGGACCACCTCGCGGATGCGGCGGATATTGTCGGCGAAGTCGACCACGACCAGGCTGTTGCCCGCGCGGTTCGCCGTCACCGACCCTTGCGCGCTGACCAGCGGGCGCACCGTCTCCAGCGCGCTCGGCGCGTCGATCGCGCGCAGGCGAATGATCTCGGTGACATAGGAATTGCGGTTCGCGCCCGACGATCCGATCCGGCTGGGCTGCGAGGCGGCATTGTCGATCGGCTGCACCCGGAACGCCCCGCCCGCGCTGGGCACCGCGACCAGCCCGTTGGAGCGCAGCGTCGACAGGAATATCTCGAAATATTCGGACTTGGACAGCGGCCGGTCGGTCACCACCGTCACCTTGCCGTTCACCCGGCTGTCGATGATGAAGGTCCGCCCCGTCACCTTGGCCGCATCGGCGATGAAGGCGCGGATATCGGCGTCGCGGACGTTGAGCGTGGTCTGCGCCTGCACCCCCGCCGCCAGGGCGAGCGCCAGAACCGAACCGAGGACGAGCTTCTTCATGGCCGTGGTGCCGCAATCTGAAGGGAGAGCGGCAGCGTCTGATCGCCCCGCTCGACCGTGATGGAAAGAGAGCCGCCCTGTGCGAAATCGCTCGCCAGGCGGTCAAGATCGCCGGGGCCGGTCACGGGGCGGCCGCCGAGCGCGGTGACGATATCGCCCTCGCGCAGCCCCGCCGCGCGGAACGCCGTGCCCGCGCCCATCGGCCGGACGACGAGACCGGAGACGCGCCCGCCGTCGAGCCGGGGGATGAAGCCGATATCGCTGCGCAGCTGCGCGATGGCGATGCCGCCCTGCCCGGCGGCCGGGGGAGCGGCGATGCCGGGCACCGGCGCGCCGGGCGCGGCGGGGGGCGCGTCCGACTGGTCGAGATACAGGTCCTCGGTCGCGCCGCCGCGATCGATGGTGATGTGATCGAACGCCACCGACTTCAGCGTCACGCCCGGCTGGATCTCCTCGCCGACCGAGACCGGGCGCTGGACGCCGTCGGGCCCCGCCACGATCGCCGAGCCGCGCCCCGACGCCTCGTCGATGCGCGTGCCGAACAGGGTGAGTTGCAGGCTGGTCACCGCCGAGGGCGCGGCCTGCTGTCCCTGCAACCGGAAGAACGGGTCGAAGCCGTCGAGGATCGCCGCGGTCGATCCGACGACGCTGGGCGCGACCGGCCGCCACTCGCCCAGCGGCGAGACCGGCGTGACGAGCACCCATAGCAGCCGCGCGCCCTGAACGGCGAGGACCGCCATCAGCGCCAGTTCGGCCACCGAATAGACATTCACGACCGGCAGCCGCCGCAACCATCGGCGCCCGCGCGCGTCGAGCCTCAACCGCATGAAATCAGACCCCATCCGCTTTTCCGGGCACTAGGCATGGCATGTTACATGTTTGCGTCAAAGCCCCGAAACATGTTCGTCATATGGGTTTCACATGGACATTGCGATGAACCCTATCCCGACCGACCCGCCAGAACTGGGCAACGGCCTTGATCCGACACCGATTATCGCCCGACTGGCCGCCACGCCGGGGGTGCAGCGGCTGCCAAGCCCCAAGCTGACGCTCTTCGTGAAGCGCGACGTCCTGCCGCTCGAACTCTGCCAGGCGTTGATGACGCGAATCGACGAGGTGCGCCGTCCCTCGACCATCGCCGACGCCAATGGCGACGCCAGCTATCGGACCAGCGAGACGGGCGACCTGCCCGGCGACGACCCGGCGGTGATCGAAACCGAACGCCGCATCGCGATGCTGACCGGGCTGTCGGCCGCGTTCGGCGAACCGATCCAAGGCCAGCGCTATGCCGTCGGGCAGGAGTTCAAGCAGCATACCGATTATTTCGAGCCATCGGGCCTCGACTATCACCGCTATTGCGCGCTGTCGGGCAACCGGACCTGGACGGTGATGCTGTACCTGAACACGCCCGAGGCCGGCGGCGCGACCCGGTTCAAGGCGGTGGACAAGATGATCCAGCCCGAACCCGGCAAGCTGGTCGCCTGGAGCAACCGCCGCGCCGACGGCTCACCCAATCCGGCCACGCTGCATCAGGCGATGAAGGTGCGCGCGGGGGTGAAATACGTCATCACCAAATGGTATCGGGAGCTGCCGTGGCGGGGGTAGAGACGGACGTCCGTTCGCGGCGCAGCGAATCCCTTGGCCTTCGACTACGCTCAGGCTGAACGGACGGGGGATAATTGCATTCCCATCCGCCGTTCAGGCTGAGCGAAGTCGAAGCCCACGCCCCACCCTCTCCGCCGAACCGAAAAGGCCGCCGCCCGGATCGCTCCGGACGACGGCCTCATGCCGGGATCAGAAGGTCGTGCTGATCCCCAGCGAGAAGATCCGGCCCAGATTATACCGGTTCAGATAGACGAACCGGCCATTCCCGAAATCCTGCCGCTCGTTATAGCGCGTGCGGGTCAGGTTGCGGGCCTCGGCCTTCAGCTCGAACTTGCCGCCCGCCAGCTCGAAGCCCTGCCGCGCCACGAGGTCGAGGCGGATGCCCGGCACCTCGATGATGTCGGGCTGGAAACCGTCACCCGACAGGTTGGAGGGGCCGCGATTGGTCACGCGGTTGCTGGCATAGTTGAACAGCACCGTCACCTGCGACAGCGCGGCGGTGTCCTCCATGCCGAGTTGCAGGTTGACCAGATGGTCCGACTGGCCGGTCAGCGACGCGCCGTCGCGGAACAGCAACCGCGCCGGGCCGAAGCCCGAGGCGCAGCCCGCCAGCCCCGGCGACCCTTGCGCCGCCGCCGGGTTGGGCACGCAGGTCGCGTCCGCGCGGATCTTCGACTTGGTATAGGTATAGTTGGCCATCGCGACGAGGCGGCGGGTGGCGAAGAAGTCGCCGCCCAGCCCGGCGAGCGGCACATATTTCTGCAACTCGAACTCGCCGCCATACAGATTGGCCGAGGGCAGATAGGTGAAGCCCGTCTGCAATCGGTCATCCGCGCCGGTATAGAAGCCGACCTGCTCGATCGGGTTCTTGATCCGCTTGTAGAAGCCCGCGACCGTGAAACGCTGGTCGCGCGCATAGAACCATTCGTAGCGCGCCTCGAGATTCCACAGCTCGCTGTCGCGCAGGTTCGGGTTGCCGAAGAACAGGCGGTCCGAATCCGGGTCGCGGAACTGCTGCGGCGCCAGCTCGCGGAACTGCGGGCGCGAGATGGTCTTGGCCCCGCTCGCGCGCAACTGCATGTCGGGTGCGAAATTCCAGGTCAGCGTGCCAGCGGGGAGGAAATAATCGTTCTTCAGCCGCGTCGTCGCGCTCTGCACCGGCGTCACCGTCTCGACCGCCGTCTCGTAGCGGACACCCGCCACCGCGCGCAGCCCGTCGGCCACCTCGGCCTCCGCCTGGACGTATCCGGCATGGACGTCCAGCCTGGCGTCATAGGCATAGGCGCCCAGCTGCTGCGGCGAGCCGAGCTGGAGCGTACACGCCCCCTGCCCGCGCAGCGGACAGGCATTGTTGATGACGTCGGGGCTCAGCAGATAGTCGGGGCGATAGAGATTATAGGGAAAGCCCGGTGCGGTCCCTGCGCCGTCGCTCGTCTGGTAGTTGAACTGGATACGGCTCGAATAGCGGTCCGTGCCCTGGTAGAAATAGCCGCTGCTCAGCGTGATCGGCCGCTCGCCGTCGATCCTGTAGGAAAGATCGGCCTGGCCGGTCCAAAGATTCTCGTTGAGTTCCGAGAAGATGATCGAAGCGAAGGGGGTGAAGCGCTGCGTCACCTGATAGGCGCCGTTGCACTGGAACCCGCCCGCGCCATTGCCGCCGTCATAGCTGATCGGCAAGCCCGTGGTGGTGCGGTTCGAGCAGAGATAGTCGAACTGGCGCTCATAGGGCGCATTGCGCTTGGAATTGGCGAAAGCGCCGCGCGCATCGAATTTCAGCGCGTCGGTCAGCTTGAACTCGCCGACCAGCTGGCTTTCGATCAGCTGACGCTCGAACCAGTTGGTGTTCTGCTGGAAGCGAAGCCCGCTGGCATTGTTATAGACTTCCGCCGCCGATCCACGCCCCTGTTTCAGCGTGTCGTGGATATAGACATTGGTCCAGCGCACCGTGTTGTCGCCGAACTCGTAACCCAGCCCGACCAGCGCATTGGCGACGATGCGGTTGTCGGTCAGCAGGGTGCGGAAATCGTTGCGGATCGTGCCGTCGGTGGACACCGAATCCTGCTGGATCGCAGAGCGGGTGCGGAAGGTGTTGGACAGGCTGAGCGACGAGATCACGCCCAGCCGGTCGCTGCCGATGTCGAACACCGACCCAGCCGAAATCTCGCCCGACAAATTGGCGGGCAGATGGTTGTTGCGCTGGAGCAGCGTGGTCGAGGCATTGGAGAGCTGCGCCACCTGTGCGGCGGGCACGATGCCCGATCCGCGCCCCGCCTGGACGTCGCGCACGAACTGCGGCACGGCGCGCGTCCCGTCGTCATAGCCCAGCCAGTCGGCCTTGCCGCCCGCATAGGTATAGCCCAGCTCGCTGGTGGTCACATCGTCGGCCGCGACCGTGAACCCGCCCGAGAGGAAGTTCTTAGCCGGGATCGCCTTGGTCGTCAGGTTGATGACGCCGCCGCCGAACTCGCCGGGATAATTGACCGAATAGGTCTTCTGGACCAGCGCCGAGCCGACGATGGTGGTCGGGAAGATGTCGAGCGGGACCGAACGGCGCAGCGGCTCGGGGCTGGGCAGCGGCGATCCGTTGAGCAGCGACGAGGAATAACGGTCGCCGAGGCCACGCACATAGACGAAGCCGCCGCCGACGACCGACAGGCCGGTAACGCGGGTCAGCGCGCCCGCAATGTCGCCCTCGCCCGTGCGCGCGATATCGGCGGCGGACAGGACCGAGACGATCTGCGGCGTGGCGCGGATCGTGTTGGGGATGTTACGGCCGACGACGACGATCTCGTTGCTGGCCGAGGCGTCGACGCCGGGGGCCGAGATCTCGACCGGCTCGTCCGCCGACTGGCCGTCCTGCCCGGTCGGGGTCTGGCTCTGCGGGGTCGCCTGCCCGTCGGGGCTGGTCGCGGTGGTGCTGGTCGGTGCGGGCGCGCCCACCGTCTGCGCGAGCAGGGCGGGCGTGACGAGCTGGGACGTCAGCAGAAGGAGGGAGGCATAAGCGAGGCGTCGCTGCATGGCCGGGTCATCCGATCAGATATATGGAGGAAAGCCGGGGCGGCGATGATCCGCCACCCCGGCTTGCCGAGAGCGCCCGGTCGAGCCCTGGGCGCATGGTCAGCGGGGCCTTAGCGGCCGTTGCAGCTGAAATAGACCGAGGTGAAGACGGGCGGACCGGCTTCCTGCGGGCCGCCATTGTCGGTCGGGCCGACACCGGCGGCGCGGATCGTCGTGCGGTCCGAACCCGAACCCGCACCGGCCACGATGTTGACGCAGGCGACGCCGGAATTGGTCGACTTCACGATGCCGTTGATGAAGGTCATGTCGGCCCCGCCGCGCAGACGGATCGCGGCGGGCGCAAGCGCGGTCTGGAGGAAGGTGAAGTTGGCATAGCGGCCAAAGGTGCGCGGCAGCAGTTCCTCGGCGTTGTTCGAGTCGATCTCGGTCGAGAAGCTGTCGGCGGTCGCGCCGATCGTGCGCTGCGCCGCGATCAGGAACTGCATGAAGCCGCGATAGCCATTGTCGATGTCGAAGCCGTCATCGTCCGCGCCGGTGATCGCGATATATTTCAGGTTCGACGTGCCGCCGAAGATCTCGATCCCGTCATCGGCCGAATTGTGGCTCTGGATATGGTCCAGAACCGTGCCCGAACCGGTGCCGCCCAGCGTCAACCCCTGAAGCTCGTTGCCGTCCGAGATGGCGATGCCCGAATAGCGGATCTGGACATAGGACATCTGGCCCGACGAGTCGGCCTGGTTCGCACCGCCATAGAAGCGGCCGGTCACGCCCTCGATCGCCAGCTGGCAGGTGGTCGACGAACCGGAGGCTGTGTTCGGGCCGGTGCCCGACACGCAGACCGCAGTCGGCGCGCGGCCGAGCAGGATGATGCCGCCCCACTGGCCCTGAGACGCGTCGGACACGCCGTTGCTGACCAGATTCTGCTGCGAGGTGAAGATGATCGGCGCGTCGCGGGTGCCGACCGCCGCGATCTTCGAGCCGCGATTGACCAGCAACAGGTCGTTGGTCGCCTCGGTCGAGTCCGCCGCGATCACCACGCCGGGGGCGATGGTCAGCGTGACGCCCGAACCACCGGTGGAACCCAGGTCGCTGCCCACCTCGGTCTGGCCGCGCAGGCGATAGACGACGCCCGCGATCTTGGGCAGCGACAGGTCGGCGGAGATGGTCTGCGGCAGGCGGCAGAAGCGCAGGCTGGGCGAGGACGAACTGTTGGTGCCGTCATCGATCGTGCCGGTCGGGCAGACCGAGGTGGCGGCGGCATAGGTGCCGATCGACGGCACCGCCGTGCACCGCGCGCCCGAGCCGCCGAACTCCGCCGAGGTCGAGTTGCAGGTCCAGCCCTGGAAGGCGGTGTCGGACGGGCCGTTGAGCGCGCCGACATAGTTGGTCGAGGCGAAGAAGCCGTTGATGATCGACGGATCGGCGGCGGTGGTCAGCGAGGTGCTGCTGACAGGATAGATGCCGTTCAGCGTGGCCCCGGTGCCGTTGACGTTGTTGTTGCTGCCCGCATTGACGATCGCGAGCTGTTCGTCGGCGGTGACCGAGACGCCGTTGACCGCCGTCACGGCGGCGAATTGCGCGGCGGTGATGTTGGCGGTGGGCGTCGGGGTCGGCGAGGCGCTCGGCGTCGGGGTGGGCTGCACGATCACCACGCTGCCCGCGCCCGGCGACGCCACGCTGTCCGCGCCGCCGCACGCGGCCAGCGCGGCGCAGGCCGCGCTCGTCATGAGAAGAAGGCCGAACCGCTTGATGCTCGCCATCGCCGAAACACTCCCGATCTTGTCATTGCTCTATCGGGCGAAGAGCCGCCCGCCGACCGATCCGGGACATGTCCCCCCATCGATCATGACACGGGCGTTAGGCGCGGCAGATGACGCCAAGATGCAGTTTTCGAGAATCTTTTATGACATATCCGCGTCGTTGATGTGACAGCCGGTCAGACGGCGTCCGCCCCCAGCGACTCCTCGACATCGAGCGTGCTGGAGACGGGAATGGCGATGGTGCAATGGACCCCCTCGGCCCCCAGCTCATAGGTGGTCCTGGCACCCAGCTGATAGGGAAGCGCGCGTTCGATCAGCTCGCGGCCCTGCCCCCTGCCGGGCCAGGTGCCGGCCGGGGCCATGTCGACCCCGCTTTCGCGCCAGTCGATATGCAGCCACGGCTTGCCCTCGGTCCCGCCGGGGCGCAGCGCCCAGCGGATCGCCAAGTGGCCGCCCGACTGACGCAGCGCGCCATATTTGACGGCATTGGTCGCCAGTTCGTGCAGCGCCATGGCCAGCGTGTGCACGGTCGAGGAGCGGAGCCGCACACCCGCCGGGCCCTCCAGCGTGACGCGATCCGCGCCGCCGTCCATCGCCATCAGCTCGGTGCGGATCAGGTCGTCGAACGCGACGCGGTCATGCTCCCCCAGTCGCGACAGCATCGCCTGCACCCGCGACAGCGCCGCCAGCCGATCATCGAAATGGGCGCGGAATTCGGGCAAGTCGCGGCTGGTGCGCGTGCTGTGGTCCGCGATGGATCGGACGATCCCCATCAGGTTGCTGGTCCGATGCTGCAACTCGGCGATCAGCACACGTTGCAGCGCCTCGCTCTTGCGCAGTTCCTGGTCGGCCCGTCGCCGCTCGGTCAGGTCGGTGGTGACGACGAGGAAGCGATTCCCGTGCCCGCCGCTGTCGGGCAGCAGCGATATGATGCTGCTCGCCCACACTTCCGTTCCGTCGGGGCGGCAATAGCGTTTGTCGAGGCTGCTCGGCATCCCGGTTTCGGCCGCGTTGGCAATCGCCTTCAGGCTGGGCGCGAGATAGGCGGGATGGGTGACCTCGGCGACGTTCAGCGCCAGCACCTCCTCGCGCGATCGGCCCAATATCCGGCACAATTCCTCGTTCACCCGGACGAAACACCCGTCCGAGGTGATGACCGACAGCCCGACCGGCGCGGTGGCGAAGATCGCGGCGAGCTGTCCCTCGGTCTCGGCGAGCTTGATCTGCACGACCTCCTCGCGAAGCCGCACGATCTCCGCCTGCGAGCGTTTCCATTCGGTGATGTCGCGGGTCGTGGTGGCGATGCCGTCGCCCAGTTTCACCACCGTCTGGAAGAACCAGCCGTCGAACTGCTCATGCGCGTAATAGCGTTCGTCCTGTTCGGCCACGCCGGTTTCGGTGACGCGGCAGAAGGTGTCGAAAATGCCCTCCTGCACGACGCCCGGATTGCGCTCGAGCAGGCTCTCGCCCCGCACCTCGCCATATTTGCTTTGCGAGGTGTGGTTGTTGAGCACCCAGCGGAAATCGACGATCCGCCCCTCTTCGTCACGGATCGCCTCGAACACCTGAATCATGTCGGTCGAGGCGTCCATGGTCGCCTGGAGCAGTTCGGGGCTCACCTGCAATCTGGGCATGGGCTGGGGCATCGGTCCCTCGCGAT
Source organism: Sphingomonas sp. 1185 (assembly GCF_040544655.1). Lineage (NCBI taxonomy): Bacteria > Pseudomonadati > Pseudomonadota > Alphaproteobacteria > Sphingomonadales > Sphingomonadaceae > Sphingomonas > Sphingomonas sp. 1185. The sequence continues at coordinate 39,101 of NZ_JBEPKL010000029.1, read as the reverse complement.
CTGGCATATCCCCGCCATCATGCCCTGTCCGCGCCAAAAGGGGAAATGGCGTCCCCTGCTATGACGGCTGGCGGCGGCGGGCATCGATGCTCCACGCGCCGCCGCCGACAAAGGCCAGGTAGAAGAAGACGAAGCAATAGAGGATCGCCTCGCTGCCGCCATTGACGCCGGGCCAGATGCTGGAGGGAAGGTGCGCGGTGAAATAGGCGACCGCCATCTCGCCCGAGGCGATGAAGGCCGCGATCCGGGTGAACAGGCCGAGGGTCAGCAGGATACCGAGCCCGATCTCCAGCACCGCCGCGACGACGAGCAGGGTCGGCAGCGGATCGGGCACGCCGGGCTGGGGGATCGGGAAATGGAACAGCTTCATCACCCCATGCTCCATGAAGAGCAGCGCGGCGACGATGCGCAGGAGGCTGAGGATGCGGGTAGCCCAGACGGACATGGCGCAATCTTTCGTAATGGGCCGGAGCGCCTGTGCACGGCGCCCCGGCAGGAAGGGTCAGGCGATGGCGGCTTTCACCGTCTCGGCCAGCGGGGTGGTCGGGCGGCCGATCAGGCGCGACAGCTGCCGCCCGTCATCGAACAGCGCGCCTTGCGAGGCGGCGACATCCCATCCCGCGATCGCGTGCGCCAGTCCTTCGGGCAGCCCGAAACCGGTCAGCGCGGCGGCATAATCGGCGGCGGGCATGTCCCGGTACGCGATGTCCCGGCGGGTCTGGTGCGAGAGTTCCGCCGCCAGGTCCGGCAAGGTCCAGGCGGTGTCGCCCGCCAGTTCATAAGTCCGGCCCGCCTGCGCCGCATCGGTCAGCACGATGGCCGCCGCCTCGGCATAATCGGCACGCGCGGCGGAGGAGATCTTCGCGTCGCCCGCGCTGCCGATCAGCGCCCCGGCCGCCAGCGCGCCGGGAAGCGAGCCGGTATAATTCTCGCTATACCAGCCGTTGCGCAGGATCGTGGCGGGGATGCCCGCCTCGGCCAGCGCGGCCTCGGTCGCCAGATGCTCGGCCGCCAGGTCGAGCGGCGAGCGGTCGGCGTGGAGAAGGCTGGTATAGACGATCCGCCCCACCCCGGCCTGGACCGCCGCCGCGATCACGGCGCGATGCTGCGCCACCCGCTGACCGACCTCGCTCGACGAGATCAGCAGCAGCGTGTCGACACCCGCGAGCGCCGGGGCGAGCCGGTCGGCCTGCGCATAGTCGAAGGCCCTCGCCTCCACGCCCAGATCGGCGGCCTTGTCCGGTGAGCGGGCGAGCGCGACGATCGGCTCGGCGGTGCCGTTGGCCTTCAGGTGCCGGATGACGAGGCGGCCGAGTTGGCCGGTGGCGCCGGTAACGGCAATGGTCATGACATTCGCTCCTTGTGCGTGATCAATGGAATCGGAAGGCGGAAATGGCCGCACCCGCGACGGTCTCCGAATAGATGCGCTCGCCCGCGCCCTCGGCCGCCCCGGCGGCGACCATCAGCGGCAGGAGATGCTCGGCCTGGGGATGGGCCAGCCGCGCGGCCGGGACGGTTTCCCAGCGGATCAGCGCCTCGGCCCGCGCCGCGCCGGTTTGCGTCGCCGCATGGGTCAGCCAGGCGTCGAAGGCCGCGCTCGGCTCGGCGGCGCGCGGGCTGCCGAACAGGCGCAGATTGTGGAAGCTCATGCCCGACGCCAGGAGCAGCACGCCCTCGTCGCGCAAGGCCGCCAGCGCGCGGCCCGCCGCGACATGCCGTTCGGGGTCAAGCCCGCGATCGACTGACATCACGACGACCGGAATCTCCGCCTCGGGCCATGCCACCTTCATCGGTACGAAGACGCCGTGATCGAGGCCACGGCTCGGATCGACCGAGGCAACCAGCCCCGCCTCGCGCAGCAGCGTGGCAGCCCGTGCCGCCACCGCCGGAGCACCCGGCGCGTCGTAGCGCAGCGCATAAGTGTGCGCCGGGAAGCCATAATAGTCATAGATCAGTGTGGGCCGCTCGGCGCCGGTAAAGGCGAAGCCGTCCGTCTCCCAATGCCCCGACACGACCAGCACCGCGCGCGGCCGCTCCGCCAGCGTGCCCGGCAATGCCCGCAGGAACGCGCCCATCCCGGTCCAGATGCCGCGCGGATCGTCCATGAAGAAGCAGGGACCGCCGCCATGAGGAATGAAGAGGCTGGGTTGGCGCATGGGACATCCTTTCGCCGACCGATATGGAATGGCCCCGCATCCGTGATAATCGACGTTCTGATAGAATGACCTTCAACCAGGAGTATCAAATGGCGGATCGACTGACCGGCATGGAGGTGTTCGTCCGCGCGATCCGGCTGGGCGGACTGTCCGCCGCCGGGCGGGCGATGGGCATGTCGCCGACCATGGCGGCACGGCATCTCGACGCGCTGGAGGCGCGGCTCGGCACCCTGCTGGTCCAGCGTTCGACGCGGCGGCTGGCGCTGACCGATGCGGGGGCGGCCTATCTCGACCGCGCCGAGCGGGTGCTGGCCGAGATCGCCGAAGCCGATGCCGATGCCTCGGCCCAGTCGCGCGCGGTCGAGGGGCTGCTCCGCGTCAGCGCGCCCGCGACCTTCGGCGTGATGCATGTAGCCGGGCTGGCCGCCGAATTCCATCGTCGCCATCCCGGCGTTACGATCGAGCTGGGGCTGGACGACCGCTATGTCGACCTGCTGGAGGAGCGATGGGACATGGCGATCCGCATCGGTCGGCTGAGCGACAGCGCGCTGGTCGCGCGCCGCCTGGCTCCCGTCCGCCTCGCCATCTGCGCCGCCCCCGCCTATCTGGCCGAACGGGGCCTGCCGCGCTCACTAGACGATCTGCGCGACCATGATTGCCTGGGCTATACGCTGATGTCCCAGCCGGGCGCGACGATGTGGGGCTTTGGCCGCGACGGCAGCCGCCTGGTGCCGGTCCGGGGATCGCTGCACGCCAATAACGGCGAGGCGCTGGTCCGCGCGGCGATCGCGGGGCAGGGACTGGTCTATGGCCCCCGCTTCATCGCCGCCGACGCGATCCGCCGGGGCGAACTGGTCGAGGTGACGCTCGATGCCGATTACATGGCGCTGGGCGCGGTCCATTCGGTGACGCACAGCCGCCGCCGCCTGTCCGCGCGCGTCCGCGCCTGGATCGACTTCCTGGTCGAGCGCATACCCGGCATGGCGCAGGACTGGTGATCCACGCCACGCGCTCGGGCGATCGACATTCGGCATTGCTCCTTCTCCCCTGTCGCCTGGACAGGGGAAGAAGGAAGGAAAGGCATCGCTGAACGTCGATCCGCCCTAGGCGCGGCGGGAATGCGGGCGCGGCGCCAGCTGGTCCAGCGCATCGGCATTGGCGCGCCCCCAGCCGTAGAGGAGTTCAACCGGCTCGACGAAGCGTCGGCCGAGATCGGTCAGGCGATATTCGACCTCGGGCGGCATGGCGCTGCGCACATGGCGGCTGATCAGGCCGCTCCCCTCCATGTCGCGCACCGTCTGGGTCAGCATCTTCTTCGAGATGCCCGGCAGGCTGCGCTGGAGCACCCCGGTGCGAGCGACGCCGCCATGACGCGCGTGCAGCGTGTGGAGCACCATGCTGGTCCATTTGGTGGCGAACAGCTCCAGCACGCGGCGGGGCGCGCAGTCCTCACGCCATTCCTCGTCGGGGGTTCCGGGCTGCATATGGTTACCTTTCCGTGCCTGGGGGTCCAGATGGTGCCGTCTGGAAGCCGCGCAAGGCCATGCCTAGCTGGGGCAGCGACAAGGAGGCGTGGATGACGAAGACGGCATTGGTAGTGGGCGCAAGCGGGATCGTCGGCGGTGCGACCGCGACGCTGCTCGTGGAACGGGGCTGGACGGTCCATGGCCTGGCGCGGCGTCCCGTGGCGCAACCGGGCGTGGCGCCGGTCGCGGCCGACCTGCAGGATGCGGAGGCGACCGCCGCCGCGCTGTGCGACGTGAACCCCGATGCGGTGTTCATCACGACATGGCTGCGCCAGGACAGCGAGGCGGAGAATATCCGGGTCAATGCGGCGATGGTCCGCAACCTTCTGTCCGGCCTCCCCAGCCCGACCGGCCCGCGCCACATCGCGCTGGTCACCGGGCTGAAACATTATCTCGGCCCGTTCGAGGCCTATGGGAAGGGCACATTGCCCCAGACCCCGTTCCGCGAGGAGCAGGGTCGGCTCGACGTCGAGAATTTCTATTATGCCCAGGAGGACGAGGTCTTCGCCGCGGCCGCGCGCGACGGCTTCACCTGGAGCGTCCATCGGCCGCACACCGTGATCGGGCGCGCGGTCGGCAATGCGATGAACATGGGCACGACACTGGCCGTCTATGCGACGCTGTGCCGCGAGACTGGGCGGCCGATGGTCTTTCCCGGATCGGCGGCGCAATGGTCGGGGCTGACCGACATGACCGATGCGGGGCAGCTGGCGCGTCACCTGCTCTGGGCGACCGAGACCGAGGCGGCGCACGATCAGGCGTTCAACGTGGTGAACGGCGACGTCTTTCGCTGGCAATGGATGTGGGGCCGCATCGCCGACTGGTTCGGGGTCGAGGCCGCCCCGTTCGACGGCACCGTCCGACCGCTGGAGCAGCAGATGGCCGACTCCGCACCGACATGGCGCGACATCGCCGAACGCGAGAAGCTGGTCGAGGCGGACATCGCCCGGCTCGCCTCGCCCTGGCATAGCGACGCCGATCTCGGCCGCCCGATCGAGGTGGTGACGGATATGAGCAAGAGCCGACGGCTGGGCTTCACCGATTATCAGCCGACCGACGACGCCTTCTTCGCGCTCTTCGCCCAGTTGCGCCGCGAGCGGCTGATCCCGTGAAGAGGTACGGCAGGGGCGCGGGGGCCGACTGGCCTAGTCGCGGCCGCCCCTGCTATCGTCGGCCATGGCCTCTCTGAATTTCGAGCTTCTGGACATAAGGGTGTTCGTGGCGATCGCGGACGGCAGGAGCTTCCTGCACGCCGCCCGCCAGCTGAACCTGTCGCAACCCGCGATCAGCCGCCGGGTCCAGAAGCTGGAGGCGACCATCGGCACCCCCTTGCTGGAGCGGACCACGCGGACGGTCCGCCTGACCCCGGCGGGGCAGGAGATCGTGCCGCTGCTCCGTCGGCTTCTGGGCGAGCTGGACGAATCGATGCTCGGCATGATGGCGCTGGGCGAGCGGCAGGCGGGGCGGCTGACCGTCGCCAGCATACCCAGTGCGACGGTGCGGTTCCTGCCCGACGTGCTGGAGGCGCTGGGCCGCGACTATCGCAATGTGCGGGTGCGCGTGCTCGACCTGACCGCCACCGAATGCGCCGAGGCGGTGCGGACCGGCGAGGCGGAGTTCGCCATCACCCTGCCCGTCTCGGCGGACAGCGATCTGACCTATGAGCCGCTGACCGACGATCCTTATGGGCTGGTCTGTCGCGCCGACGATCCGCTGGCCGATCTGGTCGATCCGGCGTGGAGCGACCTGGCCGGGCTGCGGCTGGTCACCGTGCATCCGGGCAGCGGCAACCGCACCGCACTCGACGCCGGACTGGCCCGCGCGGGGATCGAGCTGCGCTGGTTCTATGAGGTGACGCGGCTCACCTCGGCGCTGGCGCTGGTGCAGGCGGGGCTGGGTCCCTCGGTCCTGCCCCGCCTGGCGTGCGAGGGGCCGGATGCGCGCGACCTGTTGTGGCGGCCGTTGCGCGGGGCGACGGTGACGCGCACCATCGGCGTGCTGCGGCGCGGCTCCGCCACCCTGTCACCCGCCGCCGGTCGGCTGATGGGGCTGCTCACCGACGCCTGGGCCAATCGGCAGGCCCAGCCGCGCCCCGCCCCAGCGCGCGACGAGTAGCGACGCCGAGACATTGGCGGTGGCGCTGGTCAGCGCGCGGAGTTCGGACAGGAAGCGGTCGACCGCGATCAGCATGGCCGCCGCCCCGACCGGAATATCGGGCAGCAGCGACAAAGTGAGGAGCAGGGCCGAAAAGCCGCTGCCCGTCACCCCCGCCGCCGCTTTCGACGTGACCAGCATGACGCCCAGATAGACCGCCACCCGCGCCGGGGTCAGCGCGATCCCCAGCGCCTCGCCCAGGAACAGCGTGGCGACGACCAGATAGACCGCCGTCCCCGCCAGGTTGAGCGAATAGCCCAGCGGCACGGTCAGGCCCGCCACGCTGCGCGGGCAGCCCAGCGACTCCAGCTTCTGGATCAGGCGCGGCAACACCACCTCGGTCGAGGAGGTGCCGAGGACGATCAGGATCTCGTCGCGGAACACCCGCAGCAACGCGCCGCCGCCCAGGCCGGTGGTCAGCCATACCATCACCGCCAGCCCGGCGATCAACAGGGCGCAGGCCAGCGCCAGCGTCGCGACCAGCAGTCCCAGCGAGCCGATGAAGCCGACGCCGTACGTCCCGACCGTGTACGCGATCGCGCCGAACGCCCCCACCGGCGCGGCGCGGATCAGAAAGCCGAAGATCGCGAATTGCAGCCGGGTCAGCGCCTCGACCGCGCGGACGATCGGCGCGCCCGCCTCGCCGATGCGCAGCAAGCCGAAACCGACCAGCCCGGCGACGAACAGCACCGGCAGGACGTCCCCCGCGGTAAAGGCGGAAAACAGCGTGTCGGGCACGATGCGGACCAGGAAATCCCCCGCCCCCGTGATATGGTGCCCGGCCAGCTGGCGCTCCACCTCGGCCATCGCCTCGCCATAAGGCGGCAGCGGCAGGCCGCGTCCCGGCTGCATCAGCGCCGCGACGCCCAGCCCGATGGCGAGCGCGGCGACCGTGATGCCCAGAAAGACGATCAGGCTGCGCAGCACCGTCGCGCCCGTGTCGCGCGCGGCGCCGTGCCGCACGATCCCCTCGACGATGGTGCAGAACAGCACCGGCGGCACCATCATCCGCATCGCCTTGACGAAGGCGATGCCCAGCGGCCCCAGATCGCGACCGAACGCCGGGGCCAGGACGCCGATCGCGGTCCCCGCAAATATGCCGATCAGCATCTGGACATAGAGGTGCCGCAAGGCGCGCAAGGTCGACCCACTCCCGATATATGCGCAAAACGCATCAAGCGGACCGATCATTGCATTTGATCGAAGCACCGCTCCTGATGCCTAGTGCCGGGTAAGGCATGATGGCTCAAGCCTCTGCCGCGCAACAAGAACCCGCAACCGAGCGGGCCCGACCGAGAGAGGTATGATGAAAGCGCCATTTGCAAGGTTAGGAACCGTGATGCCCCGGCGCGGCGCGCTGGGCCTCGCGCTGCTGCTGGGTCTGGGCACGCTGGGCCAGCCCGCCGCCGCGCGCGAAACCAAAACCGCGACGGTCCGCGAACTCCATGTCGTGACCTCGGGAGGCTTCACCGCCGCCTTCCGGGCGCTGGCGGCGAAATATGAACGCGATACCGGCGTCCATATCGTCACTGAGCACGGCCCCTCGATGGGCGACACGCCCCAGGCGATCCCCAACCGGCTGGCGCGGCACGAGGATGCCGATGTCGTGATCCTCGCGCGCAGCGGCCTCGACACGCTGGCGCAGGCCGGGACCGTGACCAGCGGGACCGTCACCGATCTGGGCCTGTCCCGGATCGCGATGGCGGTGAAGGCGGGCGCCCCCGCCCCCGACATCGCCACCCCCGACGCGCTGCGCGCGACCCTGGTCCACGCCAGATCGGTCGCCTGGTCGGACAGCGCCTCGGGCGTCTATATCCAGTCGACGCTGCTCGACCGGCTGGGCGTCGCCGATCAGGTCCGGGCGAAGGGCCGGATGATCCCCGCCATCCCGGTCGGCCGGATCGTCGCCGAGGGCCAGGCCGAGATCGGCTTTCAGCAACTGAGCGAATTGAAGCCGGTCAAGGGCATCCGCATCGTCGGCCTGATCCCCGAATCGCTGCAAAAGGTGACGCCCTTCTCCGCCGGGGTCGTCGCCTATTCGCCGCATCAGGCGGAGGCGCGCGCGCTGATCGCCTATCTCGCCTCCCCCAAAGCCTATCCGATCATCCGCGAAAGCGGATTGGAACCCGCGTCGCAAAAGGCCAAGCCATGACCTCCGCCTCCACCCACGCATCCCTCCCCTTCCCCGCCGCCCCCGCTGCGGCCGAGCCGATATCGCCCGAGCGTCGCCGTTCGGCGTTCAAGTCGATCTTCATCGTTGCCAGCGGCAACTTCCTGGAGATGTTCGACTTCATGGTGTTCGGCTATTACGCCACCTATATCTCCAAGGCGTTCTTCCCCACGGGCAGCGATTTCGCCTCGCTGATGCTGACGCTGATGACCTTCGGCGCGGGCTTTCTGATGCGGCCGGTCGGCGCGCTGGTGCTGGGCGCCTATATCGACCGGCATGGGCGTCGCCAGGGCCTGCTCCTGACGCTGGGCCTGATGGCGCTCGGCACGCTCGCCATCGCCATCACCCCCACCTATGCGCAGATCGGCGTGGCCGCCCCGGTCATCATCCTGATCGGCCGACTGGTCCAGGGCCTGTCGGCGGGCGTCGAGGTCGGCGGCGTGTCGGTCTATCTCAACGAGATCGCGCCGCCGAACCGCAAGGGCTTCTTCTGTTCGTGGCAGTCGGCCAGCCAGCAGGCGGCGGTGGTCTTCGCCGCGCTGATCGGCCTGATCGTGTCGACCAGCCTCGATCCCGTCACGATGCAGGCCTGGGGCTGGCGCATTCCGTTCATCATCGGCTGCGTGATGATCCCCTTCCTGTTCGTCATCCGCCGCCACATGGAGGAGACCGAGGTCTTCCTGAAGCGCAAGGAACATCCGCCGCTGTCGCAGATCATGCGGACCATCGGCGGCAATTGGGGCGTGGTGCTGCAGGGTGCGCTGATGGCGGTGATGACGACCGTCTTCTTCTACATGATCACCGCCTATACCCCGACCTTCGGCAACAAGGTGCTGTCGCTGACGCCGGGGGCCGCGCTGTTCGTCACGGCCTGCGTCGGCGTGACCAACTTCGTCCTGCTCCCCGTCATGGGCGCGCTGTCCGACCGGATCGGGCGCAAGCCCTTGCTGATCACCGCGACGCTGCTCGGCGCGCTGCTCGCCTATCCGCTGATGGGCTGGCTGGTCGCCGCGCCCAGCTTCGGGCGGCTGCTGACGGTCGAGCTGCTGCTCGCGGCCATCTATGCCACCTATAACGGCGCGTTCATCGTCTATCTGACCGAGGCGATCCCGGCGCATGTCCGCACCGTCGGCTTCAGCCTGGCCTATAGCCTGGCCACCGCGATCTTCGGCGGCTTCACCCCCGCGATCAGCACCGCGCTGATCGGCGCGACCGGCGACAAGGCGATCCCCGGCGCGTGGTGCGCCGCCGCCGCGCTGCTCTCGCTCCTCGCCCTACTGATCGGATCGCGCCTGAGCCGCCGCACCACTCCCTGACCCCTTCGGCCGCCGCACGCCCCCCCGGCGGCGCGGCGGCCCCCGTTTGCGATCATCGAGGCGGCGGCCACGGAGCCTCTCGCCCACCCCGAGAGGATGTCCGTCATGCACCGAGCCGCCATGCTCGCCATGGGCCTGTGCGCGCCCGTGCCCGTCGCCGCGCAGACCGCCCCCGCGCAAGCCCCCGACGCCCCGGCGCAAGCCACCGACAATGTCGCCCGCCTGACCCGCCTGCTCGAACAGCAACAGGCGCAGATCGCGCGGCTGGAGGCCCGGCTGGCCGCGATCGAGGCCCAGGAGTCCAGGGCTATGGCCACCGCAGCCAACCCAGCACCGGGTCCCGCGCCTCTGGGTCAGCCCCTGCCCTCCGACGCCCATCCGGCCGCACCGCCGCAGCTCGCCTCGCCATCGCCGGCCCGGCCCCAGATCCGCCAGCCCGCGCCGCTGGGCCAATCGCTCCCCTCCGACGCGCATCCCCCCTCGCTCGACGCGCGGCTGGCGCGGATCGAACAGGCGCAGAAACAGGGCGTCCAGGTCGACTGGTCGAAGGGGACGCCCGAATTCACCAGCGCCGACGGCAAATTCTCGTTCCGCCCACGCGGCCGTATCCTGGTGGACGCGGCCACCACCGGCGGCAGCAACCTGCCCGCGCGCAACGTCACCGGGACCACCGCCCGGTCGCTGCGCGTCGGTTTCGAGGGATCGATCGGCCGCCATTTGTCCTATCTGTTGGAGGGGGATTTCGCCGACAATGACGTGGCGATCAAATCCGCCTATCTCGCCTGGACGACGCGCTTCCTGGGGCAGCAGACCGAGTTCGCACTGGGCAACCGCCTGAACGATCGCGGGCTGGACGGGTCGAGCGGCACCATCTCCGTCCCCTTTCTGGAGCGCAACTTCGTCGGCCAGGGGATCATCCCGGTGCGCGGCTTCTTCGGGCTGGGCGCGGCGGCCCGCGTTTACGGCGATGGCTGGCATGTCGGGGTCCAGCTGTCGGGCGACGACATCAACAATCCGGGGACCGAGAGCGACGGCCTGACCATCGGCGCGCGGGCGCACTGGAACCCGGTCAAGACCGCCGACTGGCTGGTCCATCTGGGCGCCTGGGGCTTTCGCGAGCGCATCGCCGCCGATGCCAGCCGCCCGACGCGCAGCATCGCGGTCGGCGGCTTCTTCAACGACAATCTGCGGATCGCGCCGGGCACCTTCACCGGCGCGCGGTCGGGCACCGGCTATGGCCTGGAACTGGGGACGTTCCACAAGTCGCTCTGGGCTTATGGCGAATATGGCCGGCGGCGGATCGAAAGCCGCACGGGCGCCGCGACCGACCAGTCGGCCTGGGCGGTGCAGGCGGGCTGGTTCCTGACCGGCGAGACCCCGCCCTATCTGACGCGCGGCGGCGTGTGGAGCCGCCCCAGGGTGCTGCGCCCCTTCACCTCGGGCGGGCGCGGCGCGATCGAGCTGGCCACCCGCTATGAGGAACTGGATTACAGCGACAACCCCACCGGCGGGCGCGGCACCGCGCTGACGCTGGGGGTCAACTGGTATCTCAACAATTTCGTCCGGCTCCAGCTGAACGCGATCGACTGGACGGTCGCCAATCCGGCGCAGAATGCCGGGGCCTCGGATCACGGACGAACCCTGATCGGCCGGGCGCAGATCGCCTTCTGACCATTACCGGCCTTGCTCGCCCATCGGCCTGATCGACGGACATGCGGAGCCAAAGGACTGATCCATGTGTTGGATCGACCATGGGCGCGAAACACGAAGTCACGGCGGTCGAACAGGCCGACCGCCGGATCACGACGAAGGTCAACGGCCAGCGCGATTCGCGGCCCATACGGGTGATCGGCACAGTCAGCGAGATCGGGGATCAGCCGCAGATGCGGACGATCTGCGCCGCGACGGTCCTGCTGGGTCTCGCCCGGCGCGACCGGCACCTCGCCGAGACCGGGCTGCGGATGCTGGCCGCCCACACCATCGCCACCTGGGGCAAGAGCGGGATCAAGGCCGTGATCGACCGGAGGCGGCCGAAGGACGGCGACGACCCTCGGCTGCGCCCCGGCGACAGCGACCGTCACGAGGACAATTCCTTTCCCTCCGGTCACAGCGCAGGCGCAGTGGCGGTCGGTGAGGCGCTGGCGCGGGCCTATCCCGACCATGCGGTCGGCGCGCGGGGCGCGGCCTTGTCGGTGGCCATCGTGCAGGTGCCGCGCGGCACGCATTATGCCGGGGATGTCGTCGCCGGGATCGCCATCGGCCTGATCGCCGAGCGGGCGAGCGACGCCGCAATCGGTCTGGCGCGACGATGGCTTGCGGCCGATCCGGACCGGCCACCTATCCGGAAATGACGGCCGGGCCCGTCCGATCGCAGGAGCGAACCCGCGATCGGACGGGCCGGTATCGCCGTTACGCGTCGGCCAGCGGCTTTGTCAGTTTCGGGGTCTGCTGGTGCTGGACGACGCGCCAGACCTCATGTTCGAGCCGCCGGATGACCGAGGTGCAATAGGCCTCATAGGCTTCGTCGCCTCGGCTGGCCGCGACGTGATAGCCGATGACGATCAACCCCTCCTGCGGGCGCGAGACCTGCCGCGCGGTCAACTCGGCGCTGTCCCAGACGGGCGTGTCCGCCACCGCCGACACCGCCGCCTCGCCAGCCAGCACGAAGGGCGGCCGGGGCAGCACCATCACGACCTCGGCATCGACCTTTTCCCGGTAATTGTCCGGGCCCTGGGTCCACAGGCTTTCCTCGAAGCTCCAGAGGCGTTCATCATCCATGTTGGGGACTCCCGATTGTAAAGCAGAGGGCGCTTGCGCCGGACAGCGACGGTCAGGCGAAGTCGCCGAGCGCGGCGGCCTCGTCGTCCGTGCGGTCCGGCAACGGTTTCTCGTCCGGTGAAGTCCGGTCCGGACTGACGGGCGATCCATCCTCCCCCGCCTTCTCGACGGGCGGGACGGCATGCGGCGCAGGCGAGGATGGGGGGTGATCGGACATGACGGCTCCATGGACACGGCCGACATGATCCCGTCGGCCCCGTCACAGAACGCCCCCACACGCCATCGGAGCCGTCCGCCGATCAGGAAAATCGCCGGGGAGCCGCCGCCCCGGGCCGCGCCGTCAGCTTTTCGCCGTCACCGGCACCGAAACCCGCGCGGTGGCGGCCGGACCATGCTCCATCGGCGACGGGTCCGACCCGATATGCCGCATGGCGTAGAGACGCCGCAGGATGAGCGCCAGATCGTCTTCGGTCAGCTCGGACGCCGGATCGATCAGCACGCCTGCGGGCAAGCCCTCCACCCAGGCCGCCAGGCGGTTGCACGCTGCGCCGAGATCGGCATCGGAGCTGTCGTCGAAAGCGGCCATGCGACCAGCCTAATCCTTTCACCGCCGCCCGCAAGCATCATCGCCCCGGACCGTCCGGAACGACCCTTGCCGGTGTTCGTCTGTATCCTGTCCCTTTTAGTCGAGGCAGCGAGCGTGACCAGCACCAGACCGGCCCGGCGCGTCGTGTCGCCGACGCCTCCAGCGGCGACGGAGGCCGAGGGCGCGACGTCGTGACCACGCCGGACGGCCGCTACATCGTCGTACGAGGCCGGTTGTGGCGAAAGGCCAACCCCGCTCTGGCCCCCGACGAGCGGCAGACGCTGGTCGACGCGCTGATGCACGCCCGGCGCGCGATACGGGCTGCGATTGCGCAGGAGGACGAAGCCGGGCTCCGCCACGCACGGGCGCGGGTCCAGGCCGCCAAGGTCGCGCTGGGCGAGCGCGGGCCGGTATGGTGGGACGATGGGACGCCCGACCTCAACCGCCACCTGATCCGCAACACCGGCTATGCCGAATGGTATGCCGAGGGGGCGCCGCAGCGATGAACGTCTTCCTGGATTTCGAGGCCTCCTCGCTCTCGGACAAGAGCCACCCGATCGAAGTGGCCTGGGTATTCGAGGACCGCCGCTCGCAAAGCCATCTGATCGCACCCGCGCTGGGCTGGACCGACTGGGACGCCGCCGCCGAGCGCATCCACGGCCTGTCACGCGAGACGCTGGTCCGCGACGGCGCGGCGCATGATTTCGTCGCGCGGCAGATGGTCGAGCAGCTGTCCGGCCATGCGCTGTTCGCCAGCGCACCGTCCTGGGACGGCAAATGGCTGAGCGCGCTGCTCCGCGCGGCGGGGTTCCCTCGCCACACGCTGCGCCTGCAGGACACCGACATCGCCCTGCGCGATGCGGCGATCCGGATCCTGCGCGACAGCGTGCCCCCCGATACACTCGAGGCACAGGTCACGCGCCTCGTCGCATGGGCCAACACGACCAAGGACACCACACCCGCCCACCGCGCCCTTGCCGACGCGGTCGAGGAGCGGGCGATCTGGCAAAGGGTGCAGGAGCGGGCGCAGGCGATTGTGGCAGCATCGCCCCGCGCCCCAACTCCTCCCCTTGCGGGATAGGAATGAAGGCACCGCCCTTCCCTCGCCCCTCGCAGAGGGGAGAGGGTTGCGCAGACTTGGCCTTTGCGAGAGCAAAGGCTTAGTCGGAGCTGGGTGAGGGGTGGCGCTCGCTCCGCGAGCGCGCGAGCCTTTGGGCTCGCTCCACCCCTCACCCAAGCTGCGCTAGCCAGCAGGCTGGCAAGCTTCGCTAACCCTCTCCCCTTTCCAGGGGAGAGGGAAGAAGCCGTGCCGAACGGCGATCGGCCTTAGTTCAGCCCGCCGCCCAGCGAGCGATACAGTTCCACCATGTTGCTCGCCCGGTTGAGGCGCGTGGTGACGAGCAGCTGCTGCGCCGAATAGGCGGTACGCTGGGAATCGAGCGTCGTCAGGAAGGATTCGACCCCCGTCCGATAACGCGCGTCCGAAATCTTCAGCGCGACATTGGCCGCCTCCACGCGGGCGGTCTGCGCCGCGATCTGTTCGTCGATGGTGCCGCGCTGCGCCAGGGCATCCGCCACCTCGCGGAACGCGGTCTGGACGGTTTTCTCATAGGTCGAGACGGCGGCCTGCTGCTGCGCCCGCGCGACATCCAGATTGCCGCGGAGCCGTCCCCCGTCGAACAGCGGCAGCGATACCGACGGCGCGCCGGTATAGGTGAAGCTGCCCCCCGCGAAGAGACCGCTGAGCGCGGTGCTGATCGTGCCCAGCGTCGCGGTCAGCGAGATGCGGGGGAACATCGCCGCGCGTGCCGCGCCGATATTGGCGTTTTGCGCGATCAGCTGGTGCTCGGCCTGCAACACGTCGGGACGGCGGAGCAATATGTCCGACGACAGGCCGGTGGGCAGCACCTGCAACGCCGCGTTCGCATCGCCCAGCCCCTGCGGCAGCAGCTCGCCGGCCACGGGCGCGCCGACCAGCAGGTCGAGCGCGTTCTTGTCCTGCGCCACCCGCGTCTTGAGCACCGCGATATCATTGCGCGCGCCCTGATAGGTCGTCTCGGCCTGCCGCGCCTCCAGCTCCGAGGCGACGCCGATACGGAATTGCGCCCGCGTCAGTTCCAGCGACTGCTCGAAGGATTTCAGCGACTCCTGCGAGATGCGCAGCTGATCCTGATCCGAGGCATAGGTCAGCCAGGCCGTCGCGATCTCGGCGATCAGGCTGATGCGTGTCGAACGCTGGGCTTCCTCGGTCGCGAAATACTGCTCCAGCGCCGCCCGGTTCAGGTTGCGGACACGACCGAACAGATCGAGTTCGAAGGCGGAGAAACCGGCATTGACCGAATAGAATTCGAGGTTGGACGAGGATGTCCCCACCCCGGCACCCAGTCCGGTGCCGCCGGAACCCGCGCCGGTTCCGGTACCCGTGCCCGACCCTGTGCCCGTGCCGGTTCCACCACCGGCCGCCCCGCCCAGCGCGCCCGAGGCGCCCTGGATGTTGTTGGTATAGGTCCCCGAGGCGGACAGGGTCGTCGACGGCACCAGATCGGCACGCTGGATGCGATATTGCGCCCTGGCTTGCAGCACGTTGGCGGCCGCGATCCGCAGGTCGCGATTATTCTCCAGCCCCAGCGCGATGGTTTGGCGCAGCCGGTCGTCGGTGAAGAAGTCCCGCCACCCGATCCGGGTGACGTCGGGCGCGTCGGATGCCGCCGCCGGATAGATGCCGTCCTGGGGAAGCGTCGCCGGGACGGCTCCCACGGGGCGGACATATTTGGGAGCGAGATTGCACCCGGCCAGCGTCGTGGCCGCCAGCAGGGCCAGCACGAACTTGGAATGGATCACGATTCAAACTCCCTGCGGCACGGTCGGCGGGTTCTGCTCGCCATCATGGGGCCTGCCGCCTTCGTGCGGCTGCGCATCGCCCGGCGGCATTTCGCCCTTCTTGCGATCGAACAGCCGCATGACGACGACGAAGAACATCGGCACGAAGAAGATCGCCAGGACCGTCGCCGACAGCATGCCGCCGACCACCGCGCGACCGATCGCGTTCTGGCCGCCCGCGCCCGCGCCGTCGGCGATCGCCAGCGGGAACACGCCGAAGATGAAGGCCAGGCTGGTCATCAGGATCGGACGCAGGCGCAGCTTGGCGGCTTCGATCGCCGCGTCGAACGCATTCAGCCCCTCCCGCATCTTCTCCTCGGCGAACTCGACGATCAGGATCGCGTTCTTCGCCGACACGCCGATCGTGGTGATCAGGCCGACCTGCAGATAGATGTCGTTGTTCAGGCCGGTGATCAGCGCGGCCAGCAGCGCACCGACCACGCCCAGCGGCACGACCAGCATGACCGAGATCGGCACCGACCAGCTTTCATAGAGCGCCGCAAGGCACAGGAAGACGATCAGCAGCGACAGCCCGTAGAGCGCAGGCGCCTGGCCGCCGGACAATTGCTCCTCATAGCTGAGGCCCGTCCAGTCGAGCCGGGTGCCCGGCGGCAGCTTGGCCTGCATCTCCTCCATCGCCTTGATCGCGGCGCCCGACGACACGCCCGGCGCGGCCTGGCCCAGGATTTCCATCGAAGGCTGGCCGTTATAGCGGGTGAGCTGCATCGGCCCCTGATGCCATGCGACGGTGGAGAAGGCGGTGAACGGCGCCATCGTACCCGTGGCCCCGCGCACATAGAGGTCGCCGATATCCTCGGGCGCCATGCGATAGGCGGAATCGGCCTGGATATAGACGCGCTTCACGCGGCCCCGGTCGATGAAGTCGTTCACATAGGCACCACCCCAGGCCGTGGCAATCGTGTTGTTGACGGTCGACAGGTCGAGACCCAGCGCGCCCGCCTTGTCCTGGTCGACATTGACCTTGAGCTGCGGCGCATCGTCGAGCGCGTTGGGGCGCACGCCGACCAGCAGCTTGTTCTGCGACGCCATGCCCAGCAGCTGGTTGCGCGCCGCCAGCAGCCTTTCGTGCCCGATGCCGCCTTCGTCCACCAACTGCATGTCGAAGCCGGTGGCGTTGCCCAGTTCCTGGACAGCGGGCGGGATGACCGCGAAGATCAGGCCGTCGCTGTAACGCGAGAAGGCCCCCATCGCACGGCCAATGATCGCCTGCGCCTTGTTCTCGGCGCCGGGGCGGTCCTTCCATTCCTTCATCGGGATGAAGGCGATGCCGCTATTCTGACCCTGTCCCGCAAAGCTGAACCCGTTGATCGTGTAGACACCGCGAATGGCGCTGCCCGCATCGCTCAGGAAATGGTCGCGAACAAGGTCGAGCCCCTTCTGGGTCCGCGCGCTGGTCGCCCCCGGAGGCCCCTGGACCAACGCGATCATCACGCCCTGATCCTCGTCGGGAAGGAAGCCGCTCGGCAACCGCATGAACAGGAAAGCCATGCCCGCGACGATCAGCGCATAGGCGATCAGCGAACGTCCCCAGCGCCGCGCGGTCGAGCGTGCGCCCTTTTCATAGCGATCGCGACCACGGTCGAACCGGTCGTTGAACCAGCGGAAGAACCGCGCCAGCGGGCCGTTCCCCTGCCCCTTGTTCGGGTCATGCGGCTTCAGGATCGTGGCGCAGAGCGCGGGCGTCAGGATCAGCGCGACCGCGACCGACAGCGCCATCGCCGACACGATCGTGATCGAGAACTGGCGATAGATGACCCCCGTCGATCCGCCGAAGAACGCCATCGGCAGGAACACGGCGGACAGCACCGCCGCGATGCCGATCAGCGCGCCGGTGATCTCGTCCATCGATTTGCGCGCCGCCTCCTTGGGCGACAGATGCTCGGTGGTGATCAGCCGCTCGACATTCTCGACGACGACGATCGCGTCGTCGACCAGCAGGCCGATGGCCAGCACCATGCCGAACAGGGTCAGCGTGTTGATCGAATAACCGAACGCCGCCAGCACCCCGAACGTGCCCATCAGCACCACCGGCACCGCGATCGTCGGGATCAGCGTGGCGCGGAAATTCTGGAGGAAGAGGAACATCACGAGGAAGACGAGCACGACCGCCTCGACCAGCGTCTCGATCACCTGCTCGATCGACAGCCGCACGAAGGGCGACGTGTCATAGGGGTAGATGACCTTGACGTCGGGCGGGAACTGCTTGGCCAGTTCGTTCACCCGCTCCTTGACCGCCGCGACGGTGTCAAGCGCATTGGCGCCGGGCGCCAGCTTGATGCCAATGCCCGACGCGGGCTTGCCGTTCCACTGCGACGAGAAGGCGTAGTTTTCCGCGCCGATCTCGACACGCGCGACGTCGCCCAGCCGGACGATCGAACCGTCGGTGTTGCTCTTCAGGCGGATCTTCGCGAACTGCTCAGGGGTGGTCAGCCGCGACGAGACCGACACGGTCGCGTTGAGCATCTGTTCCTTGGGTGCGGGCTGCGCGCCGATCTGGCCCGCCGAGACCTGCGCGTTCTGCGCCGTGACCGCATTGGTCACGTCCGCCATGGTCAGCGCATAATTGTTCAGCTTGATCGGATCGACCCAGATGCGCATCGCATATTGCGATCCCAGGATCATCGTATCGCCGACACCCGTGACGCGCGACAGCGGATCGGCGATCCGCGAGGCGACGATATCGGACAGGTCGTCCGCGTTGTGCTTGCCGTTTTCCGAATAGAGGCTGACGAACAGCAGGAAGTTCTGCGTCGCCTTGGCGACGATGATGCCCTGGCGCTGGACCTCCTGCGGCAGAAGCGGGGTGGCCGCCTGCAGCTTGTTCTGGACCTGCACCTGCGCGATGTCGGGATCGGTCCCCTGCTCGAAGGTCAGCGTGATCGTCACGCTGCCCGCCGAGGACGAGGAGGACGAGAAGTAGCGAAGGTGATCGATCCCCTTCATCTGCTGCTCGATGATCTGGGTGGTCGTGTTCTCCAGCGTCTGGGCGTCGGCGCCCGGATAATTGGCCGTGATCGACACCGCGGGCGGCGCGATCGCCGGGAACTGGGAGATGGGCAGCGTGCGCAGCGACAGGAAGCCGGCGATGACGACCATCACCGCCAGCACATAGGCGAAGATCGGGCGATCGATGAAATAGCGTGCCATGGCCGTTTACTTCGCCTGTGCCTGTGCCTGGCCCGCTGGCGACGGCGCGCCGGCAGGCTTGGCATTGGGGTTCCATGGCTTGCCCTGGACGGGCATGCCCGGCCGCAGCAGCATGCCGCCTTCGACGATGATCTTGTCCCCGGCCTTCAGCCCGCTGTTGACCAGCCAGTTGTCGCCGATCGAGCGGCCGGTCTGGAGCGTCCGCACCTCGACCTTGTTACCCGCGCCGATCACCATCACCGTCGCCTGCCCCTTTTCGTCGCGGCTGACGGCGCGTTGCGGCACCAGGAAGGCGTTCGACCGCGTTCCCTCGACCAGCGACGCGCGCACGAACATGCCGGGCAGCAACAGGCCGTTGGGGTTGGGGAACAGCGCGCGGATCACCTGCGAGCCCGTCGTCGGGTCGACGGTAACGTCGGCGAAGCGCAGCGTGCCCTGCGGGCCATATTCGCTGCCGTCCTCCAGCGTCAGCTTGACGCGGGCATTGCCGTCGCGGGTCAGCTGGCCGCTCATGATCTGCTGCCGCAGCTTCAGCAGTTCGGCGCTGGGCTCCTGGATATCGACATAGATCGGGTCGAGCCGCTGGATGGTGGCCAGCGCATTGGCCTGCGACGCCGACACCAGCGCGCCGGTGGTGAACACCGAACGGCCGATCCGCCCGGTGATCGGCGCCCGGATGGTGGTGCGGGCCAGGTCGATCTCTGCGGTGCGCAGCGCGGCCTGTTGCGCGGCGACATCGGCCTGCGCCTGCGCCGCGCTCGTCTGGGCGTTCTCGAACTCCTGGCGCGCGATCGCGTTGATCTTGACCAGCTCGCCATAGCGGCGGGCCAGCGCGGCGCTGGACGCGATCCCTGCGCGTGCACGGGTCAGCGCGGCGCGCGCGCTGGCCACCTGGGCCTGATAGGGCGCCGGGTCGATACGGTAGAGCGGCTGGCCCTGACGGACCATGTCGCCCTCGACGAACAGCCTCTGGGTGATCAGGCCGTTGACCTGGGGGCGGACATCCGAGGTTTCGAATGCGGTGGTTCGACCGGGCAATTCGGTCGTCAGGGTGACAGGCTGCTCGCTCGCCACCACATAACCGACCGGCGCCGGTCCCTGGGCAGCCTGCTGCTGCTGTTGCTTGCTACCGGCACCGCAAGCGGCCAGTGCGAGCAAGGCTCCGGATGCCAACACACGACCCATCAGCCGATTGGAAGACATATCATTTCCCGCTTGCTAAATTGTATGAGAGCGATCACTCACAAACGGTGTCGTTAGACCCGCCGCTCGAGTGCGTCAACATCCTAAGAGAGGTCCCAACGTGTTGAATACCCAGTGCCCACCTCCCACCCGTGCCGAATTGCGCCGGCACAATATCAAGGAGGTGGCGCGTCGCCTGTTCGTCGAAAATGGCTTTCACGCCACGGGAATCGCGGCCATCGCCAAGGAATCGGGCGTCGCGGTTCAACAGCTGTACCGCGACTTTCCGTCGAAGGAGGACATCATCGCGGCCATCGTGGCGGCCGACTGCGAACGGTTCGCCGACCAGAAGACGCTGAACAGGGCGCTGGCGACGAAGGACCGCGACGGGATCATCGCGTGGCTGGTGGGGACGCCGTGCCGCAAGGACGAACCCGGAGACCGGCTGTTCCTCGAGATCGCGGCGGAAGCGGCGCGGAACGATCGAATCAGGGCCATCTTCCTCGACGTGCGCGAGAGCGCGTCGGAGAATATCAGCCGCGCCTTTGCGGGCCTGATGGGCAGCGACTCGGTCAAGAGCGAGCATCACACGCTGGCCCAGGCCTTCATGGTCATTTCGCTGGGCTCCGTCTGCGCCAGGGCGCTCCATCAGGAGAATGTAAAGCCCGCCAGTGACAAGCTCATTGCGTGCCTGATCGACGGCGCGCATCCCTGACATCGGCGCAACACGGGCCACGGCCTCGGCCCGCGCCGCTCAAAAGAGGATCGCGCCGCCGGTTACGAGGCGCAAGCCCGGCGCGGCATGGTTCAGGCCGGCCGATGCCAGAATGTCGAGTTGCACGACCTTGGTCGGGCGCCACGCGGCCGACAGGGCGGCCAGCGCCAGCGTCTCGTGCCCATCGGGTTCGTCGTCGCGCTCCAGCGACAGTTCGGCGGTCGCGGTGACCCGCTCGGTGAACTTGTAGCGCAGGCCCGCAATCTCGCTATAGGCCAAATGCCGTCCCGTGCCGGACTGGTTCGCCGCGGCATCGGCCTCGGCCGTCACGGCGATCGCGACCTTCCTGGTCAGCTCATATTGGACGGGGACGATGATACCCGTCGACCAGGCGCCCGCACCGACCGGATAACGCCCCGTCGCGGCGGTCACGAACGCCTGCACGCCCGCCGAGAAGGGCTTTTGCTTGTCCCCCGCCAGATGCTGGCGGATCGCGAAGGTCACATCGCCGGTGCCCGTCACGGTATCCACCGTGCCCGCCGCCTTGTCGCGCGTCCGATTCCGGCCATAGCCGACCCAGTCGAGCTGCACCTCGCTATTCTTCCCGATGCCAAGACGGGCCAGGATGTCCGCCGTGACGATACGATCCTCGCGCTGGTCCGCTTGGTCGTCGCGCTGCCAGTCCAGCGCCGACACCTCGACATGGATGCGCCCCGGCTCGGTCGTGCAGCTCGATCCGCCGAGGTTCGGCCTGGTGGGGCAGAAGCGCGGTTCGTCTTCGGCAAGGGCAGGAACCCCCATCGTCAGGACCGCCGCACTCAGCGCCCAGCCTATCACCCTCACCATCGACGCCCCCGCTAACTATTTGATCGGAAAGCATTGCACCGGCTTGGCTGCACCTTGCAACGCCAAAGCCCTTCCGGGCGAGCGGCCGCGTCGCGCTTAACGAAATTTCGGCGGTTCGATGGCCGTCAGCCTCTGCCGCGCTGGCGAGGGCATCATTGGCCAGTTCGCGAGAGCGTTCACGATCGGTCGATGAGAACCGGATCAGGAATGGCCCTCGATGTGAGCGGGGGGGGCCCGGGTTTCAACGCCTTGCTTGAAATCAGCGAGATATGGCGGAGAGGGAGGGATTCGAACCCTCGGTACCGTTGCCGGCACGCCGCATTTCGAGTGCGGTGCATTCGACCACTCTGCCACCTCTCCGCGAGGACGATCCGAAAAAGGCCGGTTGGCCTTCGGGGCTGATCGATTGGAGGCGCGCTGTTAGATCAGCTTTTTGCGCATTGCAAGCGCCTAAACTTGTGCGGCGCGATAAAGACATTAAATCGGGCGATATGGACGCCACCGACATGATGCCCCTGACCTCGCGCCTGGATGTGGACGCGCCGATGATCGCGACCGCGCGCTTCGCGATCGGGGATGTCGTGCGCCACCGCATGTTCGACATTCGCGGCGTCATCTTCGACGTCGACCCCGTCTTCGCCAATAGCGACGAATGGTATGACGCCATTCCCGAGCAGATCCGGCCCGCCAAGGACCAGCCCTTCTATCACCTGCTCGCGGAAAACGCCGAATCGAGCTATGTCGCCTATGTCTGCCAGCAGAATCTGTTGCACGACGACAGCGACGAACCGATCGAGCATCCCGCGATTCCCGGCCTGTTCACCGGCTATGCCGATGGGCGTTATCTGCTGCGGCGCGAACATCGCCACTGAGTCGCCTGCGGCATCGGGGATTTGGGGTGCGCGGACCCCCTGACCCGGCATCAAAAGCTGCAATCCTTGGTTGACAATCGGGCCACCTTTGCCTAGCTGACCCTTCTTTCCCGACGGGCATTCCCGCGCGGGAGCCATGCATTTGGGAAGTGATAAGAGCCATGTTCGCAGTCGTGCGCACGGGCGGCAAGCAGTATCGCGTCGCCGCCGGAGATAAGATCGTCGTCGAGAAGATCGAGGGCGAAGCCGGCGCGTCGGTGACGCTGGGTGACGTTCTGCTGGCGGGCGAAGGCTCGGAGCTGAAGGCCGTCGACGGCATCACCGTTGCCGCCGAAATCATCGCACAGGCGAAGGCCGACAAGGTCATCGTCTTCAAGAAGCGTCGTCGCCACAACTATCGTCGTCGCAACGGCCACCGTCAGCAGCACACGATCCTGAAGATCGTGTCGGTCGGCGCCTGAATCTCAGCCGCGCCACCCAACGAAATCCAGGA
Organism: Sphingomonas sp. 1185; assembly: GCF_040544655.1. Classification (NCBI taxonomy): domain Bacteria; kingdom Pseudomonadati; phylum Pseudomonadota; class Alphaproteobacteria; order Sphingomonadales; family Sphingomonadaceae; genus Sphingomonas; species Sphingomonas sp. 1185. The sequence goes on along the minus strand of NZ_JBEPKL010000029.1, from coordinate 16,259 downwards.
GTAGTTCGCAATGGCACATAAGAAAGCAGGCGGTTCGTCGCGTAACGGTCGTGATTCGGCCGGCCGTCGCCTTGGCGTGAAGAAGTTCGGCGGCCAGGAAGCCATCGCCGGCAACATCCTCGTGCGTCAGCGCGGGACCAAGTTCTATCCGGGTCGCAACGTGGGCATGGGCAAGGACCATACCCTGTTTGCGCTCGTCGATGGCCGCGTCTCGTTCCACGAGGGCAAGCTGGGCCGTAAATTCTGCTCGGTCGAACTGGCCGCAGCGGCCGAATAATCGGGCAACCGCGCCGGGTTGCCCACCAGGGTGACCCGGGTTCCGCGCAGGAACCAGCAAAAAAGGGAGACGGGTCACCCCGGCTCCCTTTTTTTCATGCTCCCTCCACCGCCCCCGCGCCTGTCTCCGTCCCGTCATCGGGACGTGCCACAGGCGCCGGGCGTGACGAGGAGTTGTCGAGTGATGTTCGCGCGGACCCCAAGATTGTTGCTGCGGCCGGCCTGGCCGGAAGATGCCGGCGCCCTGACCCGGGCGATCGGCCATGAAGCCGTCGCCCGGATGGCGGCGCGCGTTCCCTATCCCTATGCGCAGGCCGATGCCGAGCGCTGGCTGGCGCTGCCCTGCGGCGCGACCGAGCCGCGCTTCCTGATCACCGCGCTGGATCGCGGCGGCGCGCCCGAACTGATCGGCGGCATCGCGATCATCGCGGGCGATACCGGGCATGAACTCGGCTATTGGCTGACCCCGGCGGCCTGGGGGCGCGGCTATGCGACCGAAGCGGGCCGCGCGGTCGTCGAGATGGCGCGCCATGCCCTGCCGATCCGGCGGCTGGGCGCCTGGCACTTCGCCGACAACCCCGCCTCGGGGCAGGTGCTGACGAAGCTGGGCTTCCGCCCGAGTGGGCAGCGCATGGCCCGCGCCTCCGCCGCGCGCGCGACGCTGTCGCCCAGCATCCATTACGCGCTCGACCTGGATGACGACCGACGGGCGTCCATGCCCCTCGCCGCCTGAACCTCTTCGCCTTTCCATCACCGGAAAGGCGAAGCCGGGCCCCGCCGCGAATCACCGCGACTCGGGGGATGGGGCATGCCCTCCACGCGAGCAGCCGCGCGTTAACCATTCCCGCTTTGAACATATTGTCCGCATGCAACAAGGCGATTCCTGCCCGTTATGGTCGCTTCTGCTAGCATGCCCAAAAATTCACGGGGTCAGCTGAATAGATTTAGGCGATTGATAAGGATCAACGCCCCTTATGTGCTATATCGATCAGCCGTCAGGGGGGAAATCGGTGGTCCATATTACCCGTTCGCAGCCCTCACCCGGGGCGCTTCGATTTCGGCTTTTTGTTCCGACCTCTTCGCTCGGCCGCGATCGTCGGGGCGTGGCGGTGGTGGAACTGGCGCTGGTGCTGCCCATCCTGCTGGGGCTGTTGATGGGGATCGTCAGCTTCGCCGATTATTTCCTGACCGCGCATATGGTGCAGCAGGCCGCCAATGACGCTGCCCGCGCCGCGCTGGCCGGGATCGATGCGGGCGAGCGCCGGACGATCGCGGTCGATACCGCCCGGCGGCTGCTCGGCGCGGCGGGCACGCTTCGGCCCGAACGGGGCGAGATCATCGCGGTCGAGCAGAATAATATCCTGACCGTCTCGATCCGCTATGATGCGCATGACGATCCTCTGCTGAACCTTCCCTTCGTGCCGACGCCCGGACGCATATTGTCGGCCCGGGGCGTGGCGATGATCGGCGGCCTGTGAGGGCACGGCTCCGCGACGACCGGCGGGGCGGCGTCAGTATCCTGACCGCGATTTCCGCCATGGCGCTGATCGGCTGTGCGGCGCTGGGCGTCGATATCGGCATGCTGACCCTGTCGCAGCGCAAGTTGCAGGGGGTGGCGGACCAGGCCGCGCTCGCCGCCGTCGCCTCCAGCCCCGAGCGGCGCGCCGAGGCGGTGCAGCGCCTGCTCGCGGCGAACGGCCTGGTCCATGTGTCGAGCACGCTGGCGATCGGCACCTACCGCGCCGACCGCTCGATCGCGCCGGAAAACCGCTTCGCGACGGGCGCGGATGGCGGGGCGATTCGGGTGGTACTGCGCCAGCCGGTGCGTCTGTTCTTCGGGCGGGTGCTGACCGGCGATGCCGAGCGCCCGGTCGCGGCCAGCGCGGTGGCGCGGCGAGTCGATCTTGCCGCCTTCTCGCTCGGCACCCGGCTGGCGCAGGTCCAGGACGGGCTGCCCGGCGCGCTGCTCAGCGGCCTGGCGGGCAGCGACCTGTCGCTGTCGCTGCTCGATTACCGGGCGCTGGTCGACACGCGAATCGAACTGCTGCCCATGATCAAGGCGCTCGGCACGCGGCTGAACCTCACCGGCGCCAGCTATAACGAGATACTGGCCGCCGACGTCACCCTGCCCGCCCTGTTGAACGCCATGGCCGACACGGCGGGCCAGGCGGGTACGGCCTCGCTGCTGCGCCGCCTGGCCTTGCGGGTGCCGGGATCGCCGGTGCCGCTGACCCGGCTGATCGATCTGGGGCCGCTGGGCGATGCGACATCGGCGACGTCGCGCGACCTGATCGGGGTCGATGCCTATTCGATGCTGCGCGAGTCGCTGGCCATCGCCAATGGACGGCGGCAGGTGGCGCTGGACCTGGGCGCGTCGGTGCCCGGACTGGTGTCGACCAGGGTGCTGCTGGCGATCGGCGAGCGGCCCGCCGCCTCGCCCTGGCTGGCGGTGACGCGCGACGGGTCGACGACCGTCCGCACCGCGCAGCAGCGGTTGCTGGTCGACACCCAGATCGGGGTGCCGTTTCTCGCCAATATCCAGTTGCCGCTGTTCGTCGAGACCGCCTCGGCCCAGGCGCGGCTGAACGCGGTGCGCTGCACGGGCACGACCCCAACGGTGACGGTCGACAGCTTCCCCTCGCCCGGCACGCTGGCGGTCGCGCAGGTCGACCGGACGCTGTTCGACGACATGAACCGCGCGCCGATCACCGGCGCGGCGACGCTGCTCCAGATCCCGCTCGCCAAGGTCATGGGCCATGCGCGGATCGACCTGGCGAGCGACACCGCGTGGCAGCAGATCCGTTTCGACCAGACCGATATCGCCCATGCAACGACCAGGACGGTCACCGCCAATTCGGCGGTGCGCGGCATCGCCCAGTCGCTGATCCGGCAGGTCGACCTGCAACTGGTGCCGCTGGGCATCCCGATCGGGCTGGGCGGACTGACGGGCGCGGTCGGCGCGGCGCTGTTGCCGGTCGCCCCGGCGCTGGACCTGCTGATCGGCAATCTGAGCGACCTGATGGGCCTGCATGTCGGCCAGGCCGATGTGACGATCAACGGCGTGCGGTGCGGCGGGGCCGTGCTGGTGGCCTGATGGCGGGCAGGATGACGGGCGGGCTGGCCTCTTGGCGCGGCCCGGACTAAGAGCGCAGCCATGCATTTTCTCGATCAGGCCAAAATCTTCGTCCGCTCCGGCGCGGGCGGCCCCGGCGCCGTTTCCTTCCGGCGCGAGAAGTTCATGGAATATGGCGGCCCCGATGGCGGCAATGGCGGCAAGGGCGGCGACATCATCTTCGAGGCGGTCGCCGGGCTGAACACGCTGATCGACTTCCGCTATACCCAGCATTTCCGCGCGCCGCGCGGCCATGGCGGGTCGGGGTCGAACCGCACGGGCGGCGGCGGCGACGATCTGGTCATCAAGGTGCCGGTCGGCACCCAGGTCCTGTCCGAGGACAAGGACGAGGTGCTGCTCGACTTCACCAAGGTCGGCCAGCGCGAGGTGTTCCTGCGCGGCGGCGACGGCGGACGCGGCAATGCCAGCTACAAGACCTCGACCAACCGCGCGCCGCGCCAGCACGGCACCGGCTGGCCGTCCGAGGAGGCGTGGGTCTGGCTGCGGCTGAAGCTGCTGGCCGATGCGGGTCTGGTGGGCATGCCCAATGCGGGCAAGTCGACCTTCATCAACGCGGTGACGAACGCGCAGGCCAAGGTCGGCGCCTATGCCTTCACCACCACCCGGCCGCAGCTGGGCGTGGTGCGGCATCACCAGCGCGAATTCGTCGTCGCCGACATTCCCGGCCTGATCGAAGGCGCGGCGGACGGCGCCGGGATCGGCGACCGCTTCCTGGGCCATATCGAACGGTGCCGCGTGCTGCTGCATCTGGTCGATGCCAATGACGCGGATGTCGCGCAAAGCTATCGCATCGTGCGCGACGAGCTGGAAGCCTATGGCGGCGGGCTTGCGGAAAAGCCGCACATCATCGCGCTCAACAAGATCGACACGCTGGATGACGAGCTGATCGAGGCGCTGTCGGCCGAACTGGCCGAGGCGAGCGGCGCGGACGTGATCCCCTTGTCGGGCGCGGCCGGGATCGGCGTCGACTGGGTGCTCGACAAGCTGCTCGAGGCGATCGGGCCGGGGCCCGATGCGGTGCCGGAGGGCGACGAAGGCGAGGACGAGATCACGTGGTCGCCGCTGGCCTGACGGTGCGGGCGGCTGGCTCGGTGAGACACCCTGCCCTCCCCCATCCCCTCCCGCTTGCGGGAGGGGAGAGCCAAGGTCGAACGCTTGCCCCACAACCTCTCCCCTCCCGCAGGCGGGAGGGGTTGGGGGAGGGAAACGTGCCTCGCAGAGACCATCGCTCACGACATTCCTATCCTATGACCATTTCGCCATGATCTTCCCCCCCACCACCTGCCAGCGGCTGATCGTCAAGGTCGGCTCCGCGTTGCTCGTCACGCCCGAGGGCGAAGTCCGTCGCGACTGGCTGACCGGGCTGGTCGCCGACATCGCCGCGCGCGTCCGTGCAGGCCAGCAGATCGCGATCGTCTCCTCGGGCGCGATCGCGCTCGGCGCACGCCGCCTCGGTCTCCCCAAGGGCGGTCGCGCCAGCCTGGAGGATGCGCAGGCCGCCGCCGCGACCGGGCAGATCGCGCTCAGCCAGGCCTGGGCCGAGCTGCTCCAGGCGCAGGGGCTGACCGCCGCCCAGATGCTGGTGACGCTCGACGATCTGGAGGATCGCCGCCGCTACCTGAACGCGGCCGCGACTCTGGGGCGGTTGCTGGGGCTGGGCGTGGTGCCGGTCATCAACGAGAATGACAGCGTCGCGACCGAGGAAATCCGGTTCGGCGACAATGACCGGCTCGCCGCGCGGGTGGGTCAGGCGGCGGGCGCCAACGGGGTGTTGCTGCTCTCCGACGTGGACGGGCTGTACGACAGCAACCCGCATACCAACCCCGCCGCACGCCATATCGAACGGGTCGATCGGATCGACGCGGTCAGCGGCATGGCCGATGGCGGCTCCGCCTCGGGCATGGGCTCGGGCGGCATGGTGTCCAAGATCGCCGCGGCGCGCATCGCGGTCAGCGCGGGTGCCCACCTTGCCATCGCGTCGGGGCGGATCGAGCATCCGCTGTCGACCCCTGCGCGCCACACCATCTTCGTCGCCGAAAAGAGCGCACCCGCGCGCAAGGCATGGCTGGCGGGCGGACTGACCGCACGCGGGGCGATCACCGTGGATGCGGGCGCGGCAAAGGCGCTGGCTGAGGGCGGCAGCCTGCTCGCGGCGGGCGCGACCGGGGTGCAGGGCCATTTCGCGCGCGGCGATCTCGTGACCGTCGAGGGGCCGGGCGGCACCATCGCTCGGGGCCTCAGCGAATATGATTCGACCGAGGCGCGCGCGCTGATCGGCACGCGGTCCGACCAGCAGGCGCGGATATTGGGCCATGCCCCGCGCGCCGCGCTGATCCATCGCAACCACCTCGCTTTGCTATGATCGTCGCGGTGACGGGAGCGACCGGCTTTGTCGGTCGCGCGGTGGTGGATCGCGCCGCCGGTTCGGGGCTGTCGCTGCGCGCGCTGACCCGGCGCGCCCAGCCATCGCGTGCCGGCATCACCTGGATCGCGGGCGCGCTCGACAAGCCGGAGAGCCTCGCGACGCTGGTCGAGGGCGCGGATGCCGTGCTGCACATCGCGGGCGTGGTCAACGCACCCGACCGCGCGGGCTTCGTCGCGGGCAATATCGACGGCACCCGCGCCATGGTCGAGGCGGCCGAGGCGGCGGGCATCCGGCGCTTCGTCCATGTCTCCTCGCTGTCGGCGCGCGAGCCCGACCTGTCCACCTATGGCTGGTCCAAGCGGCAGGCCGAGGATGTGGTGACGGATAGCGGCCTCGACTGGACCATCGTCCGGCCGAGCGGCATCTATGGCCCCGGCGACATGGAGATGCGCGACATGTTCCGCGCCGCCAGGCTGGGCCTCGCGCTGATGCCGCCGCCGGGCAAGCTATCGCTGGTCGCGGTCGAGGATTTCGCGCGGCTGTTGACCACTTTGGTCGCCACCGACGGCCCGCGCGCGGTGCTGGAGGTGGATGACGGACAGGTCCTGACCCATGCCGACCTGGCCGCCGCGATCGGGGCAGCGGTGGGGCAGCGTGTGATGACCTTCCATCTGCCCAAGACCTTGCTGAACCTGGGCGCCAAGATCGACCGCAAGCTGCGCGGGAATGGCGCCAAGCTGACCCCCGACCGGGTCGGCTATCTCTGCCATCCCGACTGGACCGCCGACCCCTCGCTCCGCCCCGACCCCGCGCTTTGGGAACCGGCCATCGCGCTTTCCAAGGGGCTGGCGGATACGGCACGGTGGTATCGCGCCAACGGCTTGCTATAGCGAACGCCATCACGCGGTCGAAAAGCCGCCGCATTTGGGTGCCACTGGCCCCCTCGAAAGGATCATCATGAGCGACCGCCAAGCCATTTTCGACACCGTCGCGGCCCAGATCGCGCCCTTCAACAAAAAGGGTGTCGAACTGACCGAGGCGGCGACCTTCCAGGGCGACCTGGAGTGGGACAGTCTGACCGTGATGGATTTCGTCGCCGCGATCGAGGACGAATTCGACATCATCATCACGATGAACATGCAGGCCGAGATCGAGAATGTCGGCCAGCTGGTCGACGCGGTCGAAAAGCTGAAGCAAGCCTGATCGCCTCCAAACGGACACCGACATGACCGAAGCCGCTGCCCAGCCCCACGCCCTGCCCGCCGACCCCGAGACGGTCGCCCCCGAGCATGACCTGCTGTCCAAGTTCGACGGCCTGATCGCCGAGCGGCAGAAGCTGCTCGACTCGGGCGTCACCGATCCCTTCGCGATCGTGATGGAGCAGGTGAAGTCGCCCACCGAGGCGGTGATCCGGGGCAAGGACACGATCCTGCTCGGCACCTATAATTATATGGGCATGACCTTCGACGCGGACGTGATCGCGGCGGGCAAGACCGCGCTCGATCAGTTCGGTTCGGGCACCAACGGCAGCCGGATGCTGAACGGCACCTTCCACGACCATATGGAAGTCGAACAGGCGCTGCGCGATTTCTACGGCACGACCGGCGCGATCGTCTTCTCGACCGGCTATATGGCGAACCTCGGCATCATCTCGACGCTGGCGGGCAAGGGGGAATATGTCATCCTCGACGCCGACAGCCATGCCTCGATCTATGACGGCTGCCAGCAGGGCAATGCCGAGATCGTCCGCTTCCGCCACAATTCGGTCGAGGATCTCGACAAGCGGCTCGGCCGACTTCCGAAGGAACCCGCCAAGCTGGTCGTCCTCGAGGGCGTCTATTCGATGCTGGGCGACATCGCCCCGCTGAAGGAAATGGTCGCGGTCGCCAAGAAGCACGGGTGCATGGTGCTGGTCGACGAGGCGCATTCGATGGGCTTTTTCGGCCCCAACGGGCGCGGCGTGTACGAGGCGCAGGGACTGGAAGGCCAGGTCGATTTCGTCGTTGGCACCTTCTCCAAATCGGTCGGCACGGTCGGCGGCTTCGTCGTGTCCAACCATCCGAAGTTCGAGGCGGTGCGCCTGGCCTGCCGCCCCTATATCTTCACCGCCTCGCTGCCCCCCTCGGTGGTGGCGACCGCGACGACCTCGATCCGCAAGCTGATGACCGCGCACGAAAAGCGCGAGCGGCTGTGGTCGAACGCGCGCGCGCTGCATGGCGGGCTGAAGGCCATGGGCTTCCGCCTGGGCACCGAAAACTGCGACAGCGCCATCGTCGCGGTGATCCTGGACGACCAGGAACAGGCGGTCATCATGTGGCAGGCGCTGCTCGACGGCGGTCTCTATGTGAACATGGCGCGCCCGCCCGCGACCCCGGCGGGGACCTTCCTGCTGCGCTGCTCGATCTGCGCCGAGCATACGCCCGAACAGATCGAGACGGTACTGGGCATGTTCCGGGCGGCGGGCCAGGCGGTCGGCGTTCTCGCCTGATCGGCCTATGCCCCTGGCGGCTTTGCAATATCCCATGCTTGCGATAGCGTGGCGACCGTGACCGAACAGGAGGACCAGGGAAGGGTCGGCCGGTGGCGGACCTTTGCGCTGATCGCCATGGCGCTGACCGGCGCGGCGACGCTGGTCCTGCTCATCGTCACGCTGGGCCATGCCAATCGCGAGCGGGACCGCGCGCTCGACCTGCAAAGCCGCAGCTATGACGTGATGATCCTGGCCCGCACCGTGGAGGGCACGATCGCCCGGTCGGAGGCGTCGCTGGGGCGGTACGTCATCTCGGGCGACAACAAGATCGGGCAGATCTATTCGGAAGAATGGTCGCTGGCGGCGGCGCAGCTCGACCGGCTGGACATGCTGGTCGAGGATTCCCGGCAGCAGCGGCTGGTCGACCAGCTGCGCGCCGCCTATGAGGCACGCGGGCGCGAGCTGTCGGCCATCGCCCTGTCGACCACCTATCACCGTGATCGTCAGGCCTATGCGCTCTATCACCAGGCGCGGCGGGCCGAGGCGCTGTTGCAGATCAACCGGACGCTCAACGTCCTGATCGCGGGCGAGCGCCGCCTGCTCGAACAGCGCACCGCCGCGGCGCGCGACACGGTGCTGCACTCCAACCGGATCGCCAGCGGGCTGGGCCTGTTCGGGCTGGCGCTGGCGCTCGGCGCGATCCTGCTGGCCTGGATGATCGTCCATGCCGTCGGCGAGCGGGCGGAGGCGCGCGCCGAGGCGCATGCCGAACGCGCCCGTGCCGAGGAACTGGCGGACGCGGTCGATGCCGCGACCGAGGAGCTGAAGCTCCAGGAAGCCAAGCTGCGCCAGGTGCAGAAGATGGACGCGCTGGGCCAGCTTACCGGCGGGATCGCGCATGATTTCAACAATATGCTGGCGGTCGTTCTGGGCGGGCTGGAACTGGCGCGCCGGGCGGACGGGGTGGAGGATGCCCGCCGCCATCTCGACAGCGCGACCGAGGGTGCGCACCGCGCGGCCGCGCTGACCCGGCGATTGCTGATGTTCAGCCGCGAGGAGGCGCTGACCCCCGAGCCGCTCGTGCCCCGGCAATTGGTGGCCGGGATGCGCGACCTGCTCGACCGGACGCTGGGCGACGGGGTGAAGGTGACGGTCGAGGACCGGACGACCGGCTGGATGCTGTTCGGCGACCGGACGCAGATGGAGAATGCAATCCTGAACCTCGCGGTGAATGCCCGCGACGCGATGGACGGGCGCGGCGAGCTGACCATCCGCACCGCCGAGGCGCATGTGATGGCAAACGAGCTGCCACGCGCGGCGGCGGGTGACTATATCCTGTTGTCGGTGACCGACACCGGCGCGGGCATGTCGCCCGAGGTCGCCGAGCGGGTGTTCGAGCCATTCTTCACCACCAAGCCCGCAGGCAAGGGCACCGGGCTGGGGCTCAGCCAGATTTTCGGGCTGGTCGGCCAGATGGACGGCGACGTCACCATCCGCACCGCGCCCGGCGCGGGCACCACGGTCCATCTCTATTTCCCGCGCCACCGCGCCGCGACCGCCCCCGCCCCCGTTGCCGAGCCGGTCGCCCCCGCGCCGGACGCCGAGAACGCCGGCGGCATGCGCATCCTGGTGGTCGAGGACGATCCGCGCGTGCTGTCGGCGACGATGGCCGCGCTGACCGAGCTGGGGCATGATCCCCTGCCCTGCGGCGATCCGCGCGAGGCCGAGGGGATGCTGGCGCGCCAGGCCGACATCAGGCTGATCGTGTCGGACGTGCTGATGCCGCACCAGACCGGACCGGAGATGATCGCCGCGCTCCGCCCCCGCTATCCCGAGGTCGCGGTGTTGTTCGTCACCGGCTTTGCGGGCGATGCGCAGGCGACCGGGTTCGAGGGCTATGAGGTGCTGCGCAAGCCCTTTACCCTGGTGGGGCTGGAGCGGGCGGTGGCGGCGGCGCTGGCGCGCAATGTCGGGGACGGGTCGGTCAGCGCGGCGGCTTGAGCCGGGGTCGGGGCATGGCCCTCGATGTCACCCGGACTGAACGGCTTTTGCTGCCCTGTCCCGCATACGACCTCGGTTCGGCGCGGGCGAAGTCGAAGGCTACGCCGATCCAACGCAAACAAGGGGTGACGCGCCCCTCCCCCGATCGTATAGCCATGGCCGTTTTATCGCGCGAGTGATGTCCCCCGCATGAAGTCCATCGATCGCTACATGGCCCGGCTGATCGCGTTGCCGCTGTTCGCGACGCTGATCATCTCGGCGATGCTGCTGGTGCTCGATCGCATCCGCCGCCTGTTCGAATTCGTCGCGACCGAAGGCGGGCCGATCAGCGTGGTGTGGCGGATGCTCGCCAACCTGCTGCCCGAATATCTGGGGCTGGGCATTCCGATCGGGCTGATGCTGGGTATCCTGCTGGCCTTTCGTCGCCTGGCCACCTCGTCCGAGCTGGACGTGATGCGCGGCGTCGGCATGAGCTATACTCGGCTGCTGCGCGTCCCCTATATGTATGCGATCGTGCTGGCCGCGCTGAACCTGGCGATCGTCGGCTATATCCAGCCGATCGCGCGCTATTATTATGAGGGGCTGCGCTACGAGCTGCGCACCGGCGCGCTGGGCGCCTCGATCAAGGTCGGCGAGTTCACCCATCTGGGCGACCGCATGACGCTGCGCATCGAGGAGAGCCGCGAGAATGGCCGCGACCTGTCGGGCATCTTCGTCCACGCCAACACGTCCAAGGGCGACTGGATCGGCGTGACGGCGCAGCGCGGGCGGTTCCTGGCGACCGACGATCCCAATGTCATCATCTTCCGGCTGACCAACGGCACGCTGATCCACAACCGGCCCGAATTCAAGGCGCCGCGCGTGCTGAGCTTCTCCAGCCACGACCTGCCGATCGACCTGCCCAAGTTCGACAATTTCCGCCAGCGCGGCGGCCGTGACCTGGAGTTCACCCTCCCCGAGCTGGCCCGCCACGGCCAGGATGCCCAAAGTGCCGAGGCGCGCGCGGGCAGCCGGGCGGAATTCCATTTCCGCGTGGTCGAGGTGGTGACGATGTTCCTGTTGCCACTGCTCGCGGTGTCGCTGGGCATTCCGCCCAAGCGATCGACCTCGGCGCTGGGCGTCTTCCTGTCGATCGTCATGCTCGTCACCTATTTCAAGGTGAACCAATATGCCGCCGATATCGGCGCACTGGGCAGGGTCGATCCGCTGCTGGCGCTATGGGGGCCGTTCGCGGTCTTTGCGGGGCTGGTCCTCTGGATGTATTATGTGACCGCCTATGTCCCGGGCGGCCAGCCGATCGGGGCGCTGGAGCGCGGCGTGGCCAAGATCGCCAAGGCGATCGGCCGCTGGCTGCCCGGCCGCCGCCGGAAAAAGGCCTATACGGCATGAGCCTGTCCAACATTTTCCCGTCCAGGACGATCGCCATCTACATGGCTAAGATGTTCCTGATCCGCACCTTCGCCATCCTGTTCGCGGTGGCGCTGGTGCTCCAGACGCTGGACGTGCTGAGCGAGTCCGGCGCGGTGCTGGCCGCGCCCGGCAACGGCCAGGCGCAGGTGTGGCGTTACGTGTCGCTGCGCGCGCCGCAGATCATCTCGTTCCTGCTGCCCTTCTCGGTGCTGCTCGGCACCATCCTGACCTTCTTCACGATGAACCAGAATTCGGAAGTCATCGCGCTGAAGGCGGCGGGCATGTCGGCGCATCAGGTGCTCGCCCCGCTGCTGATCGCCAGCGCGGGCGTGGCGGTGGTCAGCTTCGTCTTCAACGACCGGATCGTACCGCGCGCCAGCGCGACGCTCAGCGCCTGGCAGAAGGTCCAGTATGGCCCGCTGCCCATCGACAGCGGCGACCGGTCCAATGTCTGGGTGCGCGACGGCGACGACCTGATCTCGGTCGATCTGATCCAGGGGCGCGGCGCCAGGACCCAGCTGGGCGGCGTGACGCTCTATGACCGGACGGGCGGCAGCCTGGTGGCGATCGTGCGTGCGCCGCGCGGGCAGCGTGACGGCGATGGCTGGCGGATCGGCCCCGCCACCCGGTTCCAGGTGGCGTCGGGCAAGGTCACCACCTTCCCCTCGCTGATCGTCGGCCGGGGGGTGACGCCCGAACAGCTGACCCTGGCCAGCGTCAGCGCCGACAACATGTCCTTCGACGCCTTGTCGAGCGCGATCGACGACCTGCGCGAAGCGGGACGGCCGACCACCTCGCTGGAGGGATCGCTGTGGCATAAGCTGTCCGCGCCGATGTCGGCCATGCTGATGCCGCTGCTGGGCGCGGTCGCCGCCTTTGGCATCGCACGCTCGGGCAAGCTGTTCGTCCGCGCCGTGATCGGCATGGCGCTGGGCTTCGCCTATTTCGTGGCGGACAATTTCTCGATGGCGATGGGCGACCTGGGGGCGTACCCGCCCTTCCTCGCGGCATGGGCGCCGATCCTGTTGTTCCTGCTGATCGGCGAAGCGGTCCTGTTCCGGACCGAGGAATAGGGGCCAGATAGGATCGACATTCGGCCATGCCTTTCCCTCCCTCGCCCCTCGCAGAGGGGAGAGGGAAGAAGAAGCAATACTGAATGTTGATCCAACCCAGCTTCGTCAGAAGCGCGGGTTAGGGATAGCAGCTGGACAGGGATTTCCCTTGGCCTTCGACTGCGCTCAGGCTGAACGGATGATGGGATTATCGGGAAGGCCGTTCGCGCCGAGCGAGGTCGAAGCGCACGCCCCTTCCCTCGCCCGGCGCCTTTCGCTCACTTCCCCCGGTGGAAGGTGCTCAGTCCGATCTTAGCGACCAGCCCCGGCAGGCCCTTGTAGCTGGCCTTGTGATAGGGCGAGTTCGGCTCCAGCGCCGCGCTGATCCGGCGATGCGCCTCGCCCAGCGCATGATAGGGCAGCGACGGCAGCAGGTGGTGCAGCGCGTGATAGCGCAGTCCCACCGGCGCCCACAGGCCTGGCAACAAGGCGGGCGGCGGCACATTGACCGAATCCAGATATTGCGCGGTCACCGTCATCGGCTCGCCCTCATTCTCCCAGAGATGGGCGACGAGCGTCCGGACCTGGTTCAGCACCGCCACCGCCGAGCCGATCGCGAACCCGATCGCAAAGCCGCGCACCGGGATCACCCCCGTCGCGACCAGCGCCACCAGCGCGATCGCCCAGATCGAGGCCGCCGCATCGGTCCGGTTGAAGCGGACCAGCGCCTCGCCCTCGGGCATGCGGCGGCGGAACTGCGGATTGATCGCCAGTGCCGAATAACGCTCGACCACGATCCGGCGCAGCCCCGGCACGACCCAGGACAAGGGCGACAGGATCGCGAAGCGGATCAGCAACCCCAGCGGCGCCAGCGCGGACACCAGGACGAACATCGGCAGCGTCCACGGCTTCATCAGCGCCAGCGGCAGATATTCGGGATCGTCGGCCGTGCCATAGCGGGTCTTGGCATGGTGCAGATTGTGCACGCCCTCATACATGAAGGCGGGCGTCAGCAGCGGCACGCCGACCAGCGCGTTCCAGCCTTCGCGGAAACGCGGCAGCGCCGAATGCTTCATATGGCTGACTTCATGGATGAACAGCAGCGCGCGATACAGCGCCAGTACCGACACGACCGACGCCGCGACGATCACCCCGGTCGACGAGGCGGTCACTGCCACCGCCAGCGCCGCATAGCCGACCAGCGCGCTGCCCACCATGTCGGCCCAATAGAGCCGGGGACGCGGCGCGATCAGGTCGCGGGTCAGTTCGGCGGCGGCGCGCAGCATCGCCTTGTCGTCCGCGATCGGGACACGCGCGGCGGGCGTCGCCGCAGCGGCGGGGGCAGCCCGTTCGAAAGAAAGCGTCGATTCCATAGCTCTATCCTTTGCCCCCACATAGTGGCGACACGGTGGCATTCCCACGTCCGGCAATGACGGAATCCTCACTCGCCATGATCGAACCAGACGGTTAGGACATGGTTTTCCCGTTTCCGCTGGACCCGATCAGACATGGCCCTTTCGATCCGCCCCGTCGCCACCAAGCGCGACCGCAAGACCTTCGTGGACTTTCCCTTCGGTCTGTACGCGAACGATCCGCACTGGGTGCCGCCGCTGAAGGGCGAGGCGCTGGGCCTGATCACCCCGGAGAAGAACGGGTGGTACAGCCATGCCAAGGCACAGCTGTTCCTGGCCGAAGAGAATGGCCGCGTGGTCGGACGCATCTCCGCGCATCTCGACACGCTGGCGCTCGAGATGGATCCGTCCAAGGGGTTCGGGCCCGGCACCGGCTTCTGGGGCCTGATGGATGCCGAGCGGCAGGAGGTGTTCACCGCGCTGCTGGCCACGGCCGAGGGCTGGCTGCGCGAACAGGGCATGACCCGCGCGATCGGCCCCGTGTCGCAGTCGGTCTGGGAAGAGCCGGGCCTGTTGGTCCAGGGTTTCGACCAGGACCCGACGATCATGATGGGCCATGCGCGCCCCGAATATCAGGGCTGGATCGAGGCGGCGGGTTACACGACGATCAAGCAGCTCTTCACCTATGAGCTGGACATCACGCAGGAATTTCCGCCGATCGTCCAGCGGATCATCAAGTCGGGCGAGAAGAACGAGCGCATCCGTATCCGCGAAGTGAACAAGGCCAAATTCGACGAAGAAGCGGCGATTATCTTGGGCATTTTCAACGATAGCTGGGCAGACAATTGGGGCTATGTTCCGATCACGCCACCCGAGATCAAGGATGTCGGCGTCAAGCTGAAGCCAATCGTGTTCAACGACCTGATCCGCATCGCCGAACTGGACGGCAAGCCGGTCGCCTTCATGATCACCCTCCCCGACTTGAACGAAGCGATCAAGCCGCTCAAGGGAAGCTTGCTGCCCTTCGGCTGGGCCAAGCTGCTGCTGTGGCTGCGCGCGCCCAAAGTGCGGACGATGCGCGTGCCCTTGATGGGGGTGGTCAAGGAGCTTCAGTCGTCGCGCATGGCGAGCCAGCTGGCCTTCATGATGATCGAATATATCCGCCGCGCCTCGGTGACGAAATATGGCGCCTCGCGGGGCGAGATCGGCTGGATCCTCGACGACAATCAGGGGATGCGCTCGATCGCCGAGACGATCAACAGCCGGGTGAACAAGACCTACAATGTCTATGCCCGCGATCTGGGCTGATCGCGGCGGGCGGGGCCGTCCGGTCGCGGCGGCCCCTGCCCTTCACGGTCACTTGCGTCGGCCGATATAGTCGAGCGGGTCGACGCCGTGCCACATCCACTGGGCACGGGTGCGGCAGAGCTTGCCGACGACGATATGGTCTTCCTGCACGTTGCGGAAGCAGTAGCGGACCGTCTTGGCTGGGGCCAGGCCGGGCGCCTGGGCGGGCGGGACGGACGCCGCGACGGACACGGGCTTGACCTCGCCCTCGTGCGAGGGGGCAGCGGTCAGGCTGGCGGCGGCAGCGGCGATCAGGGCGAACAGCATCGTTTCTCTCCGTTCCTCGGGGCGGCGATCAGCGGGTCTTGACCGGGACGCCGGGGACCTCGCCCTCGACCGCGATCCAGTCGGCCGCAGTGCGGCAGATCTTGCGAGGAATGCGCGAGCCGGTGATGTTCGCGATGATGCAATAGCGGGTGGTGTCCGACACCGCCGTCCGGGCCGAGGAAGGCGACGGCGTCGCGGCCGGTGCAGGGGCGGCGGAGAGGGCGGAGGCGATCAGCAGCGAAGCGAACATTGTGGTAACTCCCTTTGGCGTCGGATCGGCTCCGACAGGTGAGTTACTGCATTATGCGTGCCATACAGCAGGAACGTTGAAAAACCGGGATTTTCTATTTTTGGATATGGCATAAACCGCTAAATGCCGGGGACTTATACCAATAGAGTTGGCAAAATTCACTGACGCGCCCGGCCTATCGCTTCTTCTTCCCTCTCCCTGGACAGGGGGAGAGGGTTAGCGGAGCTTGCCAGCTCGCTGGCTAGAGCAAATTCCGAGCGTCTTGAATCGATGGGGGATTCCCAAGCGGCTTGAAGTCTGATTCAAGATCGTCACCGGCGACAGGAGGCCGGTCAG
>NZ_JBEPKL010000028.1:0-54532 GCF_040544655.1 Sphingomonas sp. 1185 | reverse complement strand
GCTTGAGAGCTCCACACCCCCACCATCAGCCCTGGGCTGATAGACTGAGGGTGCGGTCATCAATACAGCCAGTGCACGCATCGATTTTATACCCAATCCCCCGCCCACAAAGCGGGGTCAGTATTCGCGGACTCTATTGCCTGGTGGCCATAGCGTCGGTGTCCCACCCGATCCCATCCCGAACTCGGCCGTGAAACCCGACTGCGCCAATGGTACTACTGCTCAAGCAGTGGAAGAGTAGGGCGTCGCCAGGCATTATAGTCCGCGTATACACAAAACCCATTCACTTGTCCTTGCCCCTATACCCAGTGTCGCGGGGTGGAGCAGCCCGGTAGCTCGTCAGGCTCATAACCTGAAGGCCGCAGGTTCAAATCCTGCCCCCGCAACCATCGCTATAGAACTCGACACGCCGCCCTCACGGGCGGCGTTGTCGTTTATGGCGTACGCCACCAGCGACGCTACGCTCGCAACCAACTCCGCTGCGGGACCTTCCGGTTCATCCGGATAGATCGTCACGCTCGCGATAAGCCGCGCGTGTGTCAGGTCCTCAGATGGCCGGAGCCGTTCTGAAGCAGCCAGAAACGGGTGTGTCGTTGCAGGCGCGGCAGGATCACCCATTGCAGGGTTGCGGTGAGCAGCAGGGACGAGGGGAGCAGTTGCAGGGGCAGGGGGGCCTCCTTCACCACCATGCGCACGCTCAGGCTGACGATCAGGAGGACCGGGAAGACCGTTAGCCACGTCGTCACGAAACGCTTCCACCTGCTGGCGCTGGCGTCGCTCGGCAGTTCGAAGCGGACGGCGTTGCCGGTGCCGATCTGGTCAAGCGCGGTGGAATAGTCATCGGCCATCGCCGCATGCGCGACAAAGGCGGGGCTGTTGCGCCAGGCTTCCGCCGTGCCACGATCGTCGAAGCGGAGGAGGAGATGCTGAAAGCCCGCCGTCTGGCCCAGCCGGATGCTGGCGCGAAAGCCCGGTTTCGCGCGGGCCAGCCGATCCAGTTCGGCGGCCCATCGCTCGAAATCCTCCTCATGCCCCGCACGGATGGCGCGGCTGGTCACGATGGTCGCGGTCTCTTCGGGATCGAGTGGCATGGCGGGGAGAACGTCCGGATGGCCGTCTCGTTTCTGCCCGGGCATCGGTCACGGGCCATGCCGCGCCCCATGCGCCTGCGATGCCGAAGGCGCATGGGGGCGTGTCGCCATTTACCAGATATGGACCCGCTTTTCGGGCGTCAGGTAAAGCGCCTGCCCCGGCTGGACGTCGAAGGGCGCATACCAGGCGTCGAGATTGCGGACCGTCAGGACCCGCCATGGCGCGGGGGCATGGACGTCGGTCGCGATTCGGGCGCGCAGCGCCTTGTCGCGCATCTTGGTCCGCCAGCTCTGCGCAAAGGCCAGGAAGAATCGCTGGTCGCCGGTCAGCCCGTCGATGACCGGGGCGGGCTTGCCCCCGAGCGAGGCGCGATAGGCTTCGTAGGAGGCGGTGAGTCCGGCGACATCGGCGATATTCTCGCCCAGTTCCTGCTCACCGTTGAGGTGGAGCCCGGGCAAGGCCTCATAGGCATTGTATTGGGCGACCAGCGCCTGGCCCGCGCCCTCGAACCGCTTGAGGTCGGCAGGCGTCCACCAATTGTGCAGCCGCCCGGTCGAGTCGAAATCGGCACCCAGATTGTCGAAGCTGTGGCTGATCTCATGCCCGATCACCGATCCGATCGCGCCATAATTGGCCGCCGCGTCGAACCGGGGATCGAAATAGGGACTCTCCAGGATCGCGGCCGGAAAGTTCAGCGCATTCTGGAGCGGCAGGTTGACCGCATTGACCGTCTGCGGCGTCATCCACCATTCGCCGCGATCGACCGGCTTGCCGAGCTTGGCGAGGTGATAGCGATAGAGCGACAGCCGCGCCCGCTGCGCATTGCCGACGGGATCGTCGGCGCGCACCGCGAAGGTCGGGTAATTCCACCAATGGTCGGGATAGCCGACCCCGACCTTGAGCACCGCCAGCTTGGCTCTCGCCTCCGCCTTGGTGGCGGGCGCCATCCAGTCGAGCGCGGCGATGCGGCGGTCGAAGGCGGCGACGATGTTCGTCACCATATGCTGGATCTCGACCTTGGACGAGGCCGGGAAATAGCGGCGGGCATAGATCTTGCCCACCGCCTCGCCGAGCGCGCCGTTGACCGCCGCGATGCCGCGCTTCTCGCGCGGTTGCTGTGCGGGCGTGCCGGTCAGCGTGCGGCCGTAAAAATCGAAGGACGCGTCGTCGATCGCCTTGGGCAGCGAGCCGGTGATCTGGTTGATCATGTGGAAGGCGAGCCAGTCGCGCCAGCTTTGCAGCGGCTCGCTGGCGACGAGCGCGGACAGCTTGGTGATCGCGCCGGGTTGCCAGGCGATGAAGTCGCGCTGGCTCGCGGGCACGCCAGCCGCCGTCCAGAATGCGGCCCAGTCCAGGCCCGGCGCGCGGGTGGCGAAGTCGGCGCGGGTCCAGGGATTGTCGCCCTTGTGCGCATCCTGGCTGGCGATGATGTCGGCCTGGGCCGCCGCGATCTTCTGTTCGAGGGCGAAGATGCGGTCGGCGCGGGCTTGCGGATCGGACAGCCCGGCCAGTTGCAGCAACTGGCCCAGATAGGCGCGATAGGCGGTGCGGATCTCCGCCATCTCGGGCTTGTCGGACAGGTAATAGTCGCGGTCGGGCAGGCCGAGCCCACCCTGCATAAGATAGGGGACATTGCGTGTCGGGTGGTTGAGATCCTGGCTGACGAACAGGCCGAACAGGTCGTTGGTGCTGGCGTAATTGTTGTTGTTGAACGGATCGGTATCGGCGCGCATCGCGGCACCGATCGCGCGCGACAGGCCATGTTTGTCGCGGATCGCGGCGATCGCGGCCAGGCCGGGCTGGATCGGCTTCAGCCCGCGCGCCTCGATCCCGGCGGTATCGGTATAGGCGGCATAATAGTCGGCGATCCGCTGCTCGTCGCTGCCCGGTGCGCCACGGACGGCCGCGGCCCCCTTGATGATCGCGGCGTTGCGCGCCTCGGCGCGGAGCGAGACGTCGAGCCCGACGCCGATCGAGGAGCGGTCGGCGGGGATCTGGGCAGTCTTGCGCCAGGTGCCATTGGCGTAAGTGTCGAAATTGTCGCCGGGCTTGACCGCCCCGTCCATCAGCGCCTTGTCGACGCCCGAGAGGGCGCCGGTCTGGGCGACGGCAGCGGTGGAGGCGAGCAGGACGAGCGAGAGCGCGAGGCGTTTCATGGTGTTTCCGGATTCAGACAGGGTTGCTGACCGATGGAGCACCCCTTGCCCCGCTCCCGTCAAGGGGCCGTGCCGAATGTGACAGGGAAGACATGCTGGCGGGCCCCGCGCCCGTCGTCACGCCTGTCCCCGCGAT
The DNA here is from genome assembly GCF_040544655.1 of Sphingomonas sp. 1185. NCBI lineage: Bacteria > Pseudomonadati > Pseudomonadota > Alphaproteobacteria > Sphingomonadales > Sphingomonadaceae > Sphingomonas > Sphingomonas sp. 1185. The sequence goes on along the minus strand of NZ_JBEPKL010000028.1, from coordinate 51,148 downwards.
GATGCCAGGAACCGGTCGGCGGTGCGCAGCGACAGCGCCATGATGGTCAGCGCGGGGTTGGCGGCCAGCGCGCTGGGGAAGACCGAATTGTCGCAGATCAGCAGGTTGGGGATGTCGAAGCTGCGGCCATCGGCATCGACCACCGCCTCGTCGCCATCATCGCCCATGCGGCAGGTGCCGATGGTGTGGGCCGAGCGGTCGACCGCGAAGATGTCGCTGGCCCCCGCAGCGTCCCAGATGGCGGTCATGGTGCGCCGCGAATGCGCATCAATGGCGCGCTCGTTCGCCTGATAGCTGAAGTCGATCCGTGCCTTGCGCTGTCCGAACGCGTCGGTTTCGTCCGACAGGGTCAGGCGGTTGTCGGTATGGGGCAGGCACTCGCCATTGATGCCGATCCCCGCCATCCGGTTATAGTGGCGCAGCGTGTCCTGAAGCCGGTCCCCCCACATGCCCGCGCCCCGCGCCAGCCCGGTCGCCAGATTGACGGGCAGCACGCCCAGGCTCTGGATCAGATAGCCGCCCGCGAAATCCGCATCGCCGGGGCGCATCATGTCCTCGGTGATGATCGAGGAGGGATAGCCGCGATTCATCCGCATCTCGGCGTCGAACCGGCCCCAGACCTGGGTGGCGACATGCGCCATGAAGTTGCGCCCGACCTGTCCGCTGGAATTGGCGAGGCCGAGGTTCAGCAGCAGGCGCGGCGTCTCCACCCCGCCCGCGCACAGGAACACCGCGCGGCAGCGCTGGCGGCGGTCCTCGCCGTCCCGGCGATAGACCACGGCGTCGATCCGCCCCTGATGGTCGCGATCGAAGGACAGCACGCGGCATCCGGCGCGGATCTCGGCGCCGTGCGCGACGGCATAGGGGAGATAGCTGGTGTCCATGCTGGTCTTGGACGCGTTGCGGCATCCCTGGTGGCAGGTGCCGCAATTCACGCAGGCCTGGCGCTGCCCCCAATAGGGCTGGTCCCGGTCGCGCGACACCAGCGCGGCAGGCGCATCGGTCGCGGTGATGCCCAGTGCCGCGCAGCCCCGCGCCATGGCGTCGGCCGACGCGTTGCGCGCCACCGGCGGATAGGCATAGCGGCGGCTATCGTCCCATGGATAATGCGCGGGGCCGGAGACGCCGGTGAACGCCTCCACCTCCTCAATATAGGCGATCAGCTCGGCATGGGGGACGGGCCAGTCCGCGCCTTGCCCGGTCATCGTGCGGAGTTGCAGGTCGCGGGGATCGGGCCGGGGGCAGAAGGCGCCCCAGTGCAACGTCGATCCGCCCACTCCCATGCCCGAATTGTTCGAGCCGAAGGCGGTGGGATCGGCGCCGCCGCTCAGCCGCTCCTCCATCCAATAGATATTGGCGGCCACCTCGTCGGCGACATGCTCGTCGGGGCGAAAGGCGCGACCCGCCTCCAGCGCGACGACCGACAGCCCCGCCTTGGCAAGGCGCGCGGCCAGCGGCGCGCCGCCCGCGCCGGTGCCAATGACCACCGCGTCGACCATGTCATGCTCGGCATAAGGGGGGCGGCTCATGCGGTCGTCTCCGTGGCGTGCTGCCAGCGTTCAGCATCGTTGGCGGCGGTGCGGGCATAGCCCTGTTTGCGGGGGCCATCGCCGCCGACCGCGAAGCCGTCATAGCCGATGGCAGCCATCGCGGCGGGCGAGGCCATCCATTGCCGCACGATCTCCGCGCGGACGTCCTGGAACCACAGGGCCATCTGGTCGGGCGTGAGCCGGTCGGGCCCAGACGCCATATCGACATATCCGGCATCGATCCGCTTCAGCCATTCGGCCTGCGCCGCATGGTCCAGCGTGACGAACCCGCCGGTCAGCGCGTCGAGCGTCGCCAATCCCTGTGCCCATGCCACCCGATCCGGCGGCAGGTCGGCGAAGCGCCAGCCATCGCCGGGGCCATGGACCGCCGCACCGACATGGCGGGCGAGGTCGCGATCGGCCCCCCGGTCGGGCAGGACATGCGCGATCAGCGCCGCGACCAGGCCCAGCTGCGCCTCCGACCAGCCGCATTGTTCATCGGATACCGGCCGCGTCCGCTCCAGCATCGCGGCGCGGGTCCGGCGGCTGACCCGGTCGGAGCCCAGGATATGGACGAACCCGGCGGGAAGGATCGACCCGGTGAGCGAGGCGGCGTGATCGGCGATCAGCGCGGCCAGCGCCTCGGGCTGTTCATAGGGGATCAGGTGCGCGGCACCCTCGACCACGCGCATCTCGGCATGGCGATAATGCGGCCGGTTCAGCCGGGCCTGCGCATCCTCGCCCAGATCGCCATCCTCCGCGCCCGCCACGATCAGCGCCGGGATGGTGATGGAGCCTGCCTGTCGGCTCCAATCCTCACGGCTGCCGCGCTCCAGCCAGCCCAGCCATGCCTCGCGGCTCGACCGACGGACATCGGCGATCGCCTGTTCGCGCAGCGGCGAGGGCAGCGGCCGGGCGGTGTTGGCGTCGACAAAGGTCTCGGCATCGGCCTGTCCGACCGGGCCGTCCGACACCCAGCCGATCATCTGGGCGCGACGGTCATCGTCCATCGGCTCGGGGGCGGGCGGGGAGGCGGCGACCAGCACGACCCCGACGACACCGGCCAGCCCCTGCTCGCCCGCCTGCGCGCGCGCGGCGACCAGGGTGGCGATCTTGCCGCCCATGCTGTGCCCGACCAGGATGCACGCGGTCAGCCGGTGGCGGCGTATCGTGTCCGCCAGATCGTCCGCCATCGCGGTGACATCGGCATAGCCCTCGTCGCTTCGCGCACCGAACCCCGGCAGGTCGAGCGCGAGGCTGGGCAGATGGCCGAACTGGCGGCGTACCAGATCCCATTCCCCGCTGCTGGCGCCGAGTGCGTGAAGAAAAACCGATATGGGTTGGGTCATGCGGTCTCGCCCGGATAAATCCCATGCTGGACGTCGCAAAAGCCGGAGCGTTCCCGCCCAAACCGACCGTATCGAAATTAATTTGGATCATGATCGCCGCGATTTTTGTTCCCGCCGTCTTGTCGATAATTTCATGGAACCCTGCGCGGGAACAAGCGCTTCGGAACGAAGATCATTGCAGAGTGGAGTGACATCGTGACCGATACCGACCAAGCGCAGCCGCAGTACAAGATCGACTATCGCGAAATCCAGCCGTTCGGCACGTTGAAAGACCTTCCCCTCGGCCTGTCCGAAAATGCCCGCAAGCAAAGCGTGTCGATCCTGAACCAGGTGCTGGCTGACACGATCATGCTGCGCGACCTGTACAAGAAGCATCATTGGCAGATGTCGGGCGCGACCTTCTATCAACTGCATCTGCTGCTCGACACCCATTATGAGAAGCAGGCCGAACTGGTCGACATGGTGGCCGAACGTATCCAGGCGCTGGGCGGCATCAGCATCGCGACGCCGCATGACGTGGCCGAGATGACCAAGATTCCGCGCCCGCCGCGTGGCCGCGAGGATGTGCCGACCATGCTTGCGCGGCTGCTCGAGGCGCACAAGATCGTTCTGGAACAGGCGCATGAAGGCGCCAAGACCGCCGATGAATCGGGCGACGACGGCACCAATGACCTGCTGGTCAGCGACATCATCCGCACCGGCGAGCCGCAGGTCTGGTTCATCGGCGAGCATCTCGCCGCGACCGAATTGCAGCGCGCGGACTGATCCGGACGACCTACGGGAAAAGGGTGAGGCGATGGCGGACCATGATCTGGCGAAAGGCATCGCCTCCACCGATCTGGAGGAAGGGCGGATCCTTGCCGGGGTCGTGGACGGACAGGACGTGGTCCTGGTCCGCCATCGGGGCCGTGTCTGCGCCCTTGCGGGCATTTGCACCCATTTGAAGGCGCCGCTTGCCGACGGGATCGTCGCCGACGGCACGCTCCGCTGCCCCTGGCACCATGCCCGTTTCGACGTGGAGACGGGCGAGGCGGTGGGCGCACCTGCCTTTGCTCCGCTCGACCGCTTCACGGTGGTCGAGGAGCAGGGGCGGGTCCGGGTCGAGGGGCCCGCGCCACGGGTTGAGGCCGCACCGGCGAAGACCGGGCGGAGGATCGGCCGGGTCGTCATCATCGGTGGCGGCGGGGCGGGCCATGCCTGTGCCGAGATGCTGGCGCGACACGGCGCGGATGCGACGGTGACGCTCCTGTCGGACGAGCCGGGCGCGCCCTATGATCGCACCTTCTGTTCCAAACAATATCTGGCGGGCAAGGCGGATCGCGACGACACCGCGCTCCCGTCGCCGGGCGAGGGGGTGACGGTGCGGACCGGGGTGGCGGTGACGCGGATCGACCGCGATGCCGGGGCGGTCGTGCTCGGTGACGGCGAGCGTGTGGCCTATGACATTCTGGTCCTGGCGACCGGATCGGCCGCCGTCCTGCCCGATTTCTACGGCGCGAACCGGGACGATGTGCATGTCGTGCGAGGCCTGGCCGATGCCGACCGGCTGATCGCCGCGCTGGCAGGCGCGGCGCGCGCGATCGTCATCGGATCGAGCTATGTCGGGCTGGAGGTCGCGGCCTCGCTGGTCGCGCGCGGTCTGGAGGTGGCGGTGGTGTCCGACTCCGACCTGCCGCTGGAAAAGACCGCCGGGCCGGAAGTCGGCGCGATGATCCGCGATCTTCACCAGTCCAAGGGCGTGACCTTCCACCTCAACCGCCGCGTCGCGCGCTGGGACGGGCATGCCGCGACGCTCGACGATGGCAGCCGGGTCGAGGGCGATCTGCTGGTCGCCGGTATCGGTGCCACGCCCCGAACCGAGCTGGCCGAGGCGGCCGGGCTGACGCTGGCCGCCGAGGAAGCGGGGGGCGGGGTGCAGGTCGATGCCTGCTTGCGTACCTCCGATCCCGCCATCCATGCGATCGGCGACATCGCCAGCGTGCCCGATCCCCGGCTGGGCCATCCGATCCGCGTCGAGCATTGGGTGGTAGCACAGCGCATGGGCCAATGGCTTGCTCGGCACCTGATGGGCGAGGGCGCAGCGGAATATGCCGAAGTGCCGTTTTTCTGGTCGGGCCATTACGACCTGAGCCTGCGCTATGTCGGCCATGTCGCATCGACTGAAGACCGGGCAATCGACGGTGACGTTGCCGGACGAGACTTCGTGGTGTCCTTTGCCGAGGAGGGGCGCGAGCGGGCGGTCTTGACCGCCGGGCGTGACGTTCTGGCGCTGGAGAAGGAACATCGCTGGGAGCGCGACTAGCGCGCGCTTACCCCAGCGTCAGCATCCAGAGGCTTTCCCCGCCGGTCACGAACAGCCGCCGCTCGTCGGTGTCGAAGGCACAGTTGCTGCACAGGTGCGGCGTGGGGATGGTCGCGAGATGCCGGGCTTCGGCATCGAACAGCTCGACACCGATTTCCGAACTGCTCCACACCCAGCCGCGCCGGTCGACGGTGAAGCCATCGGGAATGCCCTGCGGCACGCGGGCGAAGAGCCTGCGGTTCGACAGGGTGTCGCCATGCCGGTCGAATGCGAAGATCGCGATCTCGCCCTCGCCATGTTCGGGGGTCTGCGAGGCATAGAAGGTCCGGCCGTCGGGCGAGAAGGCCAGGCCATTGGGTTGCGCCATGTCGATGACGCGTACCGCCGCCCCGTCCGCGCCGATCCGGCAGATCGCGGTGCGCCCGCTCTCGGACCGGCCGGGCACGCCTTGCCTGGGGTTTTCTAGGCCGAAGGTCGGGTCGCTGAACCAGATCGAACCGTCATCGGCGACGGCCAGATCATTGGGCGCGTTGAGCCGCTGGCCCTGCGCCTGGGTGGCGATCGGCGTCGGGATGCCGGTGCCGTCCGAGCGGCTGATCGCGCGGCGGCCATGCTCGCAATGGACGAGGCCGCCGTCCGCGGCGACCGCATTGCCGTTGATGAAGGGCGTGGCGTCGAGCAGCACGTCGACCGCGCCATCCTCACGCCAGCCGAGCACCCGGCGGCCGACAATGTCGCTCCACACCACCGTCCGCGCGCGCGGCCACCAGACCGGCCCCTCGCTCCAGCTCGCCTGATCGTAGAGGGTGAAGAGCCTCGCCTCGCCCAGCACCTCCCGCGCGGCGGCATGGTGGATGCGGATCGGGTCGGCCTCGGTCGGCGCGGGCGGTCCCGGCGGACGCAGGCGCGCGGGTGTCAGCAAGGGGGGAGGATCGCCCGTCATGCGCCGAACGGATCGCGCGTCTGCGCGGCGGGCGAGGTCGCGAACTGGATCATGATCTGGAAACAGGGCTCGTCGCCGATCTGGCCGGAGCGGTGGCCCTTGCCATCGGTGGTGTCCTGATCCTGGCCGAAATGGATGTCGCCCGGTCCCATCTCGACCCGGTTGCCGTCCATCGTCTCGATGAACCAGCGGCCGCGCAGCGGGATGACCCATTGCGGGCTGGGGCTTTCGTGCCAGTCGCCGGTCCAGCCGACCGGCAAGACGGCGAAGTTGATCGCGGCGACCTCGCCGGGAAAGGGGCGCATCCATTGCGGCGATGCCTTGCCCCCGACGCTCTTCATCCCGAACCCGGTCATCCGCGACAGGTCGATGCGGCTGGTGCCGTCGATGGCGGTCCACATGTTCAGGAAGGGCAGGACCGGGGGGCGGTCGGCATCGGTGCCGTCATTGTCCAGCGGAACGCGGCTCGGCAGGTCGGTCATCATCGTCTCCCCTCGATGCGCGGCGGCGGACCCGTGCGGGGCACGCCGATCGCGTCGATGCCGGATCAACCGAATCGTGGACGCCGCGTTCCGGTGCGGTGAATTATCGGTCATCCATCACCGGCGATCTTGATTCCACCGACGCCCGGCCGATGTTCCGGTCGCATCACTGGAGTGCCCCGATGAACGCCGAAGAACGCACCCTTCTCACCCGTTTCCTCGATGAGTTGGCCGCCACGCGGACCAGCGCCAAGGATGGCGAGGCCGAGGCGATGATCGCCCGCACGCTGTCGTCCAATCCGGATGCGGCCTATTTGCTGGTCCAGCATGCGATCGTCGCCGACCAGTCGCTCCACGCCGCGCAACAGCGCATCGCCGAGCTGGAACGCCAGCAGCCGCAATACGCCCCGGCCCCGTCCGGCAGCAGCTTCCTGCCGCAGGGCGCGGGCGGCCCCTGGGGCGCGCGGCCGCAGGACAGCTATGCGCCGCCCCCGCCCGAGGCGCGGCCGGGCGTCTTCTCCGGCGGCGGCGGGCTTGGCAGCTTTCTGCGCAGCGCGGGCACGACGGCGGCCGGGGTGGTCGGCGGCCAGATGCTGTTTTCGGGCCTGTCGGATATGTTCGGCCATCAGGGCGGCGGCCTGTTCGGCGGCGGCGGCGGTCAGGGCTTCATGGAGCGGCCCGAGAATATCACCATCAACAATTACGGGGACGATGACGACCGCCGCTTCGACGATGGCGGAATGGACAATGGCGGCGATTTCGACCCGTCGGACGATTACTGACGCCGCGCCTCGGCGGACGGCCCCGTCGCGACCGGCCCAGTCCCGACCGATGCCGTCCGCCGTCGTTCAGGCGGCGAGCGCATAGTGGCGGCAATGGTCCAGATAGCCCGCCTCGTGCCGCCCCGCGAGCGACACGACGCTCTCCCACAGCCAGGAGGGCGTGTCGACGGCGCCGCCCCGGTCGGCGTCGAGCATCGCCAGCCAGTCGGCCCTGGCCCGATCGTCCAGCTGTCGGCCATGCGCCTTGCCCACGACGAAGGCGAGGTGGCGGGCGGCGCGCACCGCCTCGCCTTGGCTGAACTGGTCGACCTCCAGCTTCAAATCCTGCGGCGTCAGCTCGCGGATGAACAGCGAGCGGTCGAGCATCCGCACCGGCATCATCCGCTGCCCCAGATGGGGTGACAGCGCGCGGGCGGCGGCGGTGACCCGTTCGGCATTGTCGCGCGGGCGGCCGCGGGGGCGAGCGGATCGGTCGCTTCCTTCAGGTCGACCAGCGCATAGGTCCATTGGCCCTTGCCGCCCTTCAGCCCGACGATCGCGGCATAGCGCAGCAGCCCCAGCGAGCTGCACCCCTTCATCCAATAGGCGGCATCGACCAGCCGCACCTCGCGCTCCTTCGACTTGCCCTTCAGCGCCAGCACCAGCGCGGCGACGCGTTCGTCCTCGAACAGATGCTTCAGCGCGTCGCGTTCCTCGGGCGCGAGTTCCCAGAATTTCTTGCCCAGCGGGATGCGCGGCTCGACCGCGTCCAGCCGCTCCCTGGCGAGGTGGCGCCAGCGGCGGCCCAGCGCGGCGCGCTCGACGCTGCGCACCACATCCGATTCGTCGCCGGGATCGCCGCCGGGGTCGCGGATCGCGGCGGCATAGCCGTCGACCATCTCCTCCAGCATCCGCATCGTCACCACGCCCGGCAGGTCCGATCCCCGCGCCGCCGTGGCGAGCGACAGCCCCAGCCTTATCAGATCGTGCGCCGGATTGCCGATCACCGCCTGGTCGAGATCGCGAATCTGGATCTCCACCTGTCCTGCGCCGTTCGCCAGCGGCCCCAAATTGCCCAGATGGCAATCGCCGCAGATCCAGATGGCGGGCCCCTGCGGCACCCGCGCCGCGACCGGCGACGCCGCCAGCCATTCATAGAATTTCGCGGTGTTGCCCCGCACATAGGCATGGGCGGAACGCGCCATTTTCAGCGTGCGGCGATGGTCGAGGATGGCGTGGCGTTCGGCGGGAAGGGGCATCGATCGGGGGCACCTGACAGGAGGGATGCGCTTCAAACGCCGCCCGTCGCCGAAAGTAACAAAATGTTGCTGGCGGGCTGGGCAGGCGGCGGGGCGACGCCTGCCCCGCATCATACCCCGCCGCGCCGGTCAGCGGATCAGGTCGAAGGTCCCATGCGCGCCCTCGTCCTGCGCGGAGGGGGCGATCCACACGTCGAAGGTGCCGGGCTCGACCGTGGGGCGCAGGTCCCGGCCCAGAAACTCCAGCTGGGGACGGGTCAGCGTGAAGCTCACGACCTCGCTCTGGCCGGGGGCGAGCGCGACCTTGCGGAACGCCTTCATCTCGCGCACCGGCCGGGTGATGCTGGCCACGCGGTCGCGGATATAGAGCTGGACCACCTCCTCGCAGGGGCGGGTGCCACCATTGGTGACGGTGGCGGACACCGTGATCCGCCCGTCCCAGGGCAGGCTGGCGGGCACCTGCGCCGCGCCGTAGGAAACCTTGCCATAGGTCAGGCCATGGCCGAACGGATAGAGCGCCGCGTTGGGCGCGGTGCGCCACTGGGTCTTGTAGGGGACGCGCGGCCCCTCCGGCGCAGGGCGGCCGGTGGCCTTGTGCGCGTAATAATAGGGTTCCTGCCCGCTTTCGTGCGGAAAGCTGAGCGGCAGGCGGCCCGACGGCCCGACCTTGCCGAACAGGATGTCGGCAATGGCATGGCCGGTCTCGGAGCCGAGGAACCAGGTGACGAGGATCGCGGGCGCGTCCTTCACCGCGCCCTCCAGCGCAAGGCCGCGCCCGTTCTTGAGCAGGACGACGATGGGCTTGCCGGACGGTTTCACCGCCTGGGCGACGGCTTCGGCCAGTGCCATCTGCGGCGCGGGCACGGTGATCGAGGTGCGCGACTGCGCCTCGCCCGACATGACCTCGCTCTCGCCGATCGCCAGCACGACCACGTCCGCCGCTTGCGCCGCCGCGACCGCCGCCTCGATCCCGCCGGGCAGCGCCTGCTCGACGCCCGAGCCCGGCGTCACCGTCACGTTCTTGGCGCCCGCATCGCGCAGGCCGGTCACCAGGTCGATCGCCTGGTTGTTGTCGCCGTAAACGACCCATGGCCCGTTCAGGTCGTGCTGCCCGCTGGCAAAGGGACCGATCAGCGCGATCCGGCGGTTGGGGTCGAGCGGCAGCAGGTCGCCATCGTTCTTCAGCAGCACCATCGCCTTCTGCGCCGCCTCGCGCGACAGGGCGAGCGCCGCCTTGGTGCGCGACCGCGCGGTTTCGCGCTTGCGGTCGATCCGGCGGAAGGGATCGTCGAACAGCCCCAGCATCTGCTTGACCGCCAGCACGCGGCGGACCGAGCGGTCGAGCACCTCCTGCGGCACCGCGCCCTCGCGCACCAGCTCGGGCAGGTACAGCGCATAGAGGTTGGACTGCATGCTCATGTCGACCCCCGCCAGGAAGGCGAGGCGCGCGGCATCCTTGCCGTCCTTCGCAAAGCCCGCCGCGATCATCTCCTCGTCGCCGGTATAGTCGGACACGATGATACCGGGGAATTTCCACTCGTCGCGCAGCACCTGCTTCATCAGCCAGGGATTGCCGGTCGAGGGGATGCCGTCGATCTCGTTGAACGAGGCCATGCCGCTCATCGCGCCCGCGTCGAACCCGGCCTTGTAGGGCGGCAGATAGACTTCGCGCAGCGTGCGTTCGGACAGGTCGACGATATTATAGTCGAGCCCGCTCTCGCCCGCGCCGTAGGCCGCGAAATGCTTGATGCAGGCCATGACCGCATCGTCGGCGGACAGGCTCTTGCTCTGGAAGCCCTTCACGCGCGCGGCGGCGAACAGGTTGCCGAGCAGCACATCCTCGCCCGCGCCCTCCATGGTGCGGCCCCAGCGCTGGTCGCGGGCGATGTCGACCATCGGGAAGAAGGTCCAGTCGATGCCCGCCGCCGCCGCCTCGAACGCGGCCATCCGCGCGGTCCGCATGGCCAGGTCGGGCTCGAAGCTGGCCGCCTCGGCGACGGGCACCGGGAAGATGGTGCGATGGCCATGGATCACGTCGGCGGCGAAGATCAGCGGAATCTTCAGGCGCGAATTGCGCATCACCGCGCCCTGCATCCGCCGCGCCATTTCCGCGCCATTGCCGTTGAACACGCCGGTCAGCTTGCCCGCGACCGCATCGGCCAGCTGCCCCTCGAAGCTGGGGCCGTTCGACGGCGGGTTCAGCGCGGTGGCGACGCCGCCGCCCCAGGCCGCGGCATTCAGCTGGAGCTGCCCCGCCTTTTCCTCCAGCGTCATGCGTGCCAGGATCGCCTCGACCGAGGCGGGCAGCGCGACGCCGTCGCCTTGCGCGAGCAGCGCGCGCGCCGGGCTGGCCGCCCAGGCCGCCACCGCGCCTGCGCCGAGCAGCGCTGCACGCCGCGAGATTCTGGTGTCGGACATTGGCGATTCTCCCCTAGGATATGGCGGATGCTCGTGGCCTTTCGGGCTTCGGCATGCGCCTGTCGACTTTCGCATTGACGCTCTTTTGTAACCGGTTACACAGGCTGGACACGTCGCACAAGATACGATGTGAGGGATGGAGCGAGCCGGACCTGCGCCGGGAATTGGGGGAGGGATGTGAGGCAGTCATCGGCCACGATCCGCGATGTCGCGCGCGAGGCTTCGGTCTCGGTCGCCTCGGTATCGCGGGCGATGAACGGGCATAGCAGCGTCCATCCGGACACCCGCGAGCGCGTCCTCGCCGCCGCCAAGGCACTGGGCTATGTCCCCCATGCGGGCGCGCGCAGCCTGTCGCTGTCGCGCAGCCATGCGATCGGCGTCGTCCTGCCCGACCTCCACGGCGAATTCTTTTCCGAGATCGTGCGCGGCATGGACCGCGAGGTGACGGCGCGCGGCTATCATCTGCTCCTGTCCAACATGCACGCCGATGCGGAGCGCGCGGCGCTGGCGGTGCGGGCGATGCGCGGGCGGGTCGACGGGCTGATCGTCATGGCCCCGCAGCTCGACGCACAGGCGCTGGCGGAGGCGCTGCCCCCCGAAGTGCCCGCGGTGCTGGTCAACGCCCATCGCGGCCTGGGCCGTGCCGCCCTGCGGGTCGACAATGCCGCCGGGATCGCGGCGAGCGTCGCGCATCTTATCGGGTTGGGGCGGCGCAGGCTGGTCCATGTCTCGGGCCCGGCGGGCAATGTCGATGCGAGCGAGCGGCGGGACGGGTTCCTGGCCGCCATGGCGCGCCTGGCCCCGGATGTCGAAGCTGTGGTGATCGAGGGGGATTTCCATGAATCCTCGGGCACGGCGGCGGCGGTGACGCTGCTGGCGCGGGACATGCCGTGCGACGGCATCGTTGCGGCGAACGACATGATGGCGCTGGGCGTGCTCGGCGCGTTGCGGGAGGGGGGGATCGATGTTCCGGGAACGGTCGCTATCACCGGCTTCGACGACGTACCGCTGGCGCGCTATATGGGGCTGACCACCGTCCGGGCGCCGCTGGCCGGGATGGGCGAGCGCGCGGTGGCGCGGCTGATCGATGCGCTGGAGGGGGGCGGACTGACCCCGGACACGCAGGTCATGGCGACCGAACTGGTGATCCGCGCGACCACCCCGGCGGGGGCGGCATGACCGATCCCGATCCCAATCCCAATGCGCCGATCAGGACCATCACCATCGTTGGCGGCGGCACCGCCGGGTGGATGACGGCGGCGCTGCTGTCGCGGCTGTTCCTGGGGGCCTATACGATCCGCCTGATCGAGTCCGAGGAGATCGGCACGATCGGCGTCGGCGAGGCGACGATCCCCGCGATCCGCACCTTCAACGGCTTGGCCGGGATCGACGAATATGAGATGGTCCGCGCGACCCAGGCGACCTTCAAACTGGGCATCGAGTTCCGCAACTGGCGCGAACCGGGGCACAGCTATATCCATGGCTTCGGCAAGATCGGGCAGGATCTCTACTGGCTGCACTGTCACCAATTCTGGCTGAAGGAAGCCGCGCGCGGGCGGGCGAAGCATCTCGACCATTATGCGCTGAACACGCTGGCGGCGCGGATGAACCGGTTCGCCATGCCCGATCCGTCCAATCCCTATTCGCCGATGGCGGACCTGGACTATGCCTATCATTTCGATGCCTCGCTCTATGCGCGCTACCTGCGCGGGCGTGCCGAGGCGGCGGGCGTGGAGCGGATCGAGGGGCGGATCGTCGCGGCCAAGGCGCGCGCCAGCGACGGCTTTCTCGACCATGTCGTGCTGGCCGATGGGCGGACGGTGGACGGCGACCTGTTCATCGACTGCTCGGGGATGCGCGCCCTGCTGATCGGGGAGGCGATGGGCGTCGGCTATGAGGATTGGAGCCAATGGCTGCTCTGCGACCGTGCGCTGGCGGTGCCGAGCGTCCGGGGTGGCGGGCTGCTGACCCCCTATACCCGCTCGACCGCGCATGGCGCCGGGTGGCAATGGCGCATCCCGCTCCAGCACCGCACCGGCAACGGCCATGTCTATGCCAGCGGCTTCACGTCGGATGACGAGGCGGCGACGACGCTGCTCGCGCATCTCGACACGCCCGCGCTGGGTGATCCGCGCGCGGTCCGCTTCCGCCCCGGCAAACGTATCCGCGCCTGGGAGAAGAATGTCGTCGCGCTGGGGCTGGCGGGCGGATTTCTCGAGCCACTGGAGTCGACCAGCATCCATCTGATCCAGACGGGGCTGCTGCGGTTGATCGCGCTGTTTCCGGGGCGCGGTTTCCATGCGGTCGATCGGGAGGAATATAACCGCCAGACCGATTTCGAGTATCGCGACGTGCGCGACTTCATCATCGCGCATTACAAGGTGACGAATCGCCAGGACACGCCCTTCTGGCAGTATCTCAAGCATATGGACGTGCCCGACAGCCTGGCCGAACGGATCGCGCTGTTCCGCTCGTCGGCGCGCTTCTTCATGCATGGCAAGGCCGAGTTGTTCCGCGAGGAAAGCTGGGTGCAGGTGCTGCTGGGGCAGGGGCTGGTCGCGCGGCATGACCCGATGGTCGACATGATCCCCGATGCCCAGGCGAGCGACTTTCTAAAGGATGTCGAAGAGGTTATCGCCGAGGTCGCGGCGGCCATGCCCACCCATGAGGCGTTTATCGCCCGCCATTGCCGGGCGCCCGCGCTTCCCGCCGGACTGTGACATTTCCGTAACAGGGAAATCGATATCGGGTGGAACCCGATCACGGTGGTTGTAACCGGTTACGCAGCCAAGTAACCGGTTACACAAGTCCTGAAAGGCTCAGGCGGTCGATGCGCGTCATCGGCTGTCGGGGAACATAGCGGGGCACAAGGGATGATCATGGAGGGGATTGAAATGGCATCCAGAATCGATCGTGTGCGTCTGGTCCGCGGGATTTCGGCGATGGCGATGGCCGCGACCCTGGTCGTGAGCGCGCCGGCCCTGGCCCAGGCGACCTCCACCCTGCGCGGCCATGTCGAGGGCGCGGCGGCCGGGACGACGGTCACCATCACCGACCTGACGACGGGCCAGGTCATCAACGGCCGCACCAATGCGGCGGGCGACTATACCATCCCCGGCATCCGCCCCAGCACCTACCGCGTCGCGGTCCAGGGCCAGCCGCCCGAAGAGGTCGTGGTGCCGGTCGGCCAGATCATCACCGCCGATATCGGCGAGCCTGCCGCCACCGCCACCACCGGATCGGCCGACGCGGCCGTCGCCAGCGGCGATGTCGTCGTCACCGGCCGCCGCACCCAGGAGGTGCGCACCGCCGAGGTCTCCACCAACGTCTCGCAGCAGCAGATCGAAAGCCTGCCGCAGAGCGACCGCAACTTCCTGAACTTCGCGGCGCTCGCACCGGGCGTCGCGGTGACGCCGGGACGCGGCAATCGCCAGGTCCAGGCGGGCGGCATCAGCGCCGACAACATCAACGTCTTCATCGACGGCCTGTCGCTGAAGAACCAGGTCAATCACGGCGGCGTCGCGGGCCAGAATTTCAGCCAGGGCAACCCCTTCCCGCAGCTGGCGGTGCAGGAGTTCAAGGTCGACACCCAGAATTTCAAGGCGGAGTATGATCAGGCGGGATCGGCGGTCATCACCGCCGTGACCAAGACCGGCGGCACCTCCTACCATGGTACGCTGTTCGGCGAGTGGCAGCCCAAATCCTTCTATGGCACCAAATATTTCGACCGGCCGGGCCATGCCAACAATATCGACGGCCAGCTTCAGCAGGGCAATTACGACCGCAAGCAATATGGCGCCGATCTGGGCGGCCCGATCATCAAGGACGTGCTGCACATCTATGGCGCGTTCGAGGCGACCGACCAGAAATCGCCGTCGGCGGCGGTGCTGCTCGGCCAGACCAATTCCTCCGACCCGACCCAGAATGTGCCGCAGGCGATCGCCAGCCAGTATAATGGCAGCTATCCGCAGGACTTCAGCCAGCGCCTCTATTTCGGCAAGCTGACCGCGTTCCTGTCCAATGCCGACACCGTCAATTTCAGCGGCTTCTTCCGCCGCGAGAGCAATCTGGCGGACTTTGGCGGCATCGCGGTGCCTTCGCATGGCCATCTGCTCGAGTCGAAGATCGATCTCTACCAGCTCGAATGGAATCATCGCGGCGACCATTGGCTGAACGAGGCGACGATCGCCTATAACAGCGTCTTCAACGGCACGCCGCGCACCGGCACCGGCCCCGAGATCGTGCTGGGCAAGCCCGGCGCCGCCGTGGCGCAGCTCGGCACCAACGGGTTCGAGCAGATCGACAACCAGAAGACCTGGACGTTCAAGGACAATGTGACCTTCTTCGGCGATCGCCATGTCGTGAAGGCGGGCGTCAAGGTGTCGCTGAACGACCTGTCGCGCTCCGAGGACAATCTGGGCAACGGCGCCTATTATTTCACGCCGTCGACCTTCACCTCGTTCGAGAATTCGACCCCGCAACAGGCGGCCATCTCGGTCGTGCCGGTGCGTCCCGCCACCGCCAAGGACACGCAGATCGGCCTGTTCATCCAGGACGACTGGACGGTCAACGACCATATCACCATCAATGCGGGCCTGCGCTGGGACTATGAGACCAACGCCAAGAACGACAAGTTCGTCACCCCCGCCGAAATCGCCAATGCGCTGCGCAATTACCAGCCCTGGCAGGCGGCGGGGATCAACCCGGAGGATTACATCTCCACGGGCAGCAACCGGAAACCCTATTGGAAGGCGTTCCAGCCGCGCCTGGGCATTTCCTATGACGTGAACGGCGACCGCGACACCATCTTCTTCGCGGGCGCGGGGCGCTATTACGACCGGCCGCTGTTCATCGCCTCGGGCATCGAGACGGTGAAGGCGCTCTATCAGCAGACGGTCACGCTCAGCTTCTGCGACGGTCCCGGCCAGCCGACCTGCGCCAGCATCCGCGCGGGCAATGGCGGCGCGCTGCCGCCCGCGACGCTGGCCTGGAACAGCGGCTACAAGAATGTCGATACGCTGCGCGCGGCGGCGACCGCGACCGGGGTGGGGGGCGATGTCTGGCTGCTCAACAACAACACCCGGCTGCCCTATTCGGACCAGTTCAACTTCGGCTTCCGCAAGCGGCTGGGCGTCGTCCAGACCTCGGTCACGTTCAGCCACATCCGCAGCCACAACATCTTCAAATATGTGCGCGGCAACCGCCTGCCCAGCGGCCAATATACCAGCCAGGGCGATCAGTGGATCGAGGATCTCTTCCCCGCCTCGGGCATCCTGCCCGGCTATAGCGGCAAGCTGAACATCGGGTCGAATGCGGGCAAGGCGGAATATAACGCCATCTACTTCACCGCCGAAAAGCCGTTCGTGACGGGCTCCAAATGGGGCTTCACCGCGACACTGACGGTGCAGCAGGCCAAGAGCAACGTCGCGCAGGAATTGCAGGGCGACGAATTCTACAACGGCCCGCGCGTCGATGCCTATGGCTGGAACTATGTCGCGGGCGTCGAGAAGTGGCGCTTCGTCGGCACCGGCATCGCCAAGGGGCCGTGGGACACCAAGATCTCGCTGACCGGCACCTTCAGCTCGGGCCCGTCCTTCGGCCAGGTGATCTTCCCGGCCAATCCGCCGGAAAATGCGAACGCCTATGGCAATTTCGGCGGCGTGTTCTGGCCCGACCAGATCGTCGGCTATGCCTCGGTCGATGCGCGCATCTCGAAGAATTTCCACATGCCCTGGGGGCATGACCTGGAAGTCAACTTCGCGGCGTTCAACCTGTTCGACTCGGTCAACCGGACCTACACCGCCTGGGGTGCCGGATCGGGCGTGAACCCGACCAAGCGGGAGAACGACACGATCGGCGTGCCGCGCTCCTTCCAGGTCGGCGCGCGGTACAAGTTCTGACCGACGCACAGGGAGGCGGTATCGTCATGACGCCCCGCCTCCTCCGCATCGGCGCGTCGCAAAGCCCGGTCGTGGTGGTCGACGACGTGATGGGTGATGTCCCGGCAATCGTCGCCATGGCGGCGGCGCTGGCACCGTTTCCGCCAGCATCGGGCAATGGTTATCCCGGTGTCCGGCGCGTCCTGACACCGGCCGATGGCGCAGGCCATGGCTATGCCACCGCGCTGCTCGAAGCGGTGGCGCCCTTTATCGGCGGCGCGTTCGCGGTGGACCGGTTCGACTGGATCGAGGCCAGTTTCTCGATGGTCACCGCTGCGCCCCATGCCCTGTCTCCGGCGCAGCGTATGCCGCATTTCGATTCGACCGATCCGGGCTATCTGGCGGTGCTCCATTATCTGTCCGACACGGCGGGCAGCGGCACCGCCTTCTACCGCCAGCGCGCGACGAATATCGAGCGGGTGGACGCGGCCAATCGCGACGATTTCCTGACCACCGCGCGTCGTGCCGGGGCAGCACGGACCGGCTATATCGCAGGCAGCGATACCGCCTATGAGCGGATCGGCATGGTCGAGGCCAGGGTCGACCGCGTCGTCATCTATCAGGGCAGCCTGCTGCATTCGGGGATTATCCCGCCCGACATGCCGCTCAGCGCCGATCCGCGTATCGGCCGCCTGACCGCCAATATGTTCGTGCAGGCGCGACCATGATCCTGTCGCTCGCGCTCGCCGCCGCGATCCAGTCCCCCGGCCAGACATATGCCAACCCGGTCGACATCGATTACCGGTATAATTTCGAGCAGGTGAACGAGGGCGTCTCCTACCGTACCGGGGCCGATCCGGTGATCGTGCGGTTCAAGGGGGCCTATTATCTCTTCCTGACGTTGGCCGATGGCTATTGGCGGTCGACCGACCTGATCCATTGGCGCTTCGTCACCCCCAGCCGCTGGCCCGCCGAGGGGATCGTCGCGCCCGCCGTGCGGTCGGACGGGGAGCGGTTGCTCATCATGCCCTCGATGACCGGCCAGGGCGCGATCTATGCGACCAGCGATCCGGCGAGCGGCAGGCTCGACTATTTCGTCCGTCGCATGCCGCCGCTGCCCGGCGCAGTGCGATCGGGGTTCGAGGATGGCATCAAGCCGGGGCAGGTGCCCCCCGGCCCCTGGGACCCCGACCTGTTCCAGGACGAGGACAGGCGTTGGTATCTCTATTGGAACTCCTCCAACGTCTTTCCGATCTATGGCGCGCCGGTGCGCTTCGCCGATGGGAAGATGGTCTATGGCACGCCGCGTCGTGCCTTCATCCGGCTCGACCCCGCGCATCATGGCTGGGAGCGGTTCGGCCAGGACCATAGCGGGACGCTGCCCGACGGCACGCCGATCACCCCCTATATGGAAGGCGCGTGGATGACCCGGACGGGCGGGCGATATTATCTGCAATATGGCGCGCCGGGGACGGAGTATAACAGCTATGCCACCGGCACCTATGTCGGGACGTCGCCGATGGGGCCGTTCACCTATGCGCCCTACAACCCGGTCGGGTACAAGCCCGGCGGCTTCGTCCAGGGGGCGGGGCATGGCAACAGCTTCCAGGACGCGCATGGCAATTGGTGGAACACCGGCACGCCGTGGCTCGGCTATAACTGGACGTTCGAGCGGCGCATCGGGCTATGGCCCGCCGCGTTCGAGGCCGATGGCCAGATGCATGTCTCGACCCGCTTCGGCGACTTCCCGCATTATGTGCCGCGCGGCCGCGTTACCGATCCCGAGGCGCTGTTCACCGGCTGGATGCTGCTGTCCTATCGCAAGCCCGTGGTGGCGAGCGGGACTGTGGCGGGCCATCCCGCCGGGGACGCGACCGACGAGAATCCCCGCAGCTTCTGGCTGTCACCCAGCAAGGCGGCGGGCGCGACGCTGACCGTCGATCTGGGCGCGGTGAAGACGGTGCGCGCGGTGCAGGTCAATTTCGCCGATTACCAGGCGGGGCGCTTCGGCGATGCGCCCGACATCTATACCGAATTCCGGCTGGAGCATTCGCGCGAGGGCCGCCATTGGCACCCGCTCGCCCGGACCGAGGCGCCGCGCCGCGACCGGCCGAACGCCTATTTCGCGCTCCCTGCGGCCGTGCGCACCCGCTATGTCCGCTATGTCCACGGCCATATCGGCGGCGCGCATCTGGCGATCAGCGACCTGCGGGTATTCGGCCACGCCGACGGTCCGGCCCCCGCCGCGCCCATGCTGGTCGAGGCCAGGCGCGAGGCGGACAGCCGCAATGCGACGATCCGCTGGCGGCGGGTGCCGGGTGCGGTCGGCTATAATGTCCGCTGGGGCATCCGGCCCGACCGGCTGTATCTGAGCTATCAGCTGTTCGCGGACCGGGTCGCGGGCGGCAAGGCCGCCACGCTCCCCTTGCGTGCGCTGACCGGCGGCCAGCCTTATTATGTCGCGGTCGAGGCGTTCAACGAGAATGGCGTCTCGCCGCTCAGCGCGGTCGCGCCGATGTGACGCGCCAGCACCGCCCGCTGCGACGCGGACGGATGCCAGTCGCTCGCCAGCAGGCCGCGCTCGCCGAACAGCGCGTCGATCAGCCCCGCCTCGCCCGCGCGCTGCCACAGTGCGGCCAGTTCACCCGAGCGCGGATCGGGGGAGGCGGGATGCTCGCGCCGGATGAAGCGCAGCCACGCCCCCAGCGCGGCGAGCGTCGCGGGCATGTCGGTGCCGCGCCGCGCATGATCCGCCAGCGAGCCGAGCCAGCGCGGCCCGACCTTTTGCGACCCGTCGCTCGCGATCTGCGACAGGCGATGCGCCAGCGACGGATTGGCGAAGCGCGCCAGCAGCGCATCGGCATAGGCATCCAGATCCTGCCCCCGGGCCGGGGTGAAGCCGGTCGCCGCCTCGGCCCGCATCAGCGTCTCGACCAGCGGGCGGATGACGGGATCGGCGATCGCCTGATGGACATAGTCATGCCCCCGCTCCAGCCCGAGATAGGCCAGCGCCGAATGCGCGCCGTTGAGCATCCGCAGCTTGGCGGTCTCATAGGGCGCGACATCCGCGACGAAGGTCGCACCGCCCGCGTCCCAGCGCGGCCGGTCGGTGGCGAAATCATCCTCGATCACCCATTGGCGATAGGGTTCGGTGACAACGGCCGCCGCGTCGCGCAGGCCCAGCATCGCCTCGACCCGGTCGAGATCGCCGTCGGTCACGGCGGGGACGATGCGGTCGACCATGGTGTTGGGCGCGCGCCATTCGCGCTCGAACCAGTCGCGCTCGGCCGCCAGTCCCTGATGATCGAGAAAGGCCGCCACGCCGCCATGCAGCACCCGGCCATTGTCGGGCAGATTGTCGCAACTGACCAGCGTCAGCGGGCCCAGTCCGCCCGCGCGCCGCGCCGTCACCGCGCGGGCCAGATGGTTGTAGATGCTGTTGCCGTCGGCCGCGATGCCCGACAGGTCGGTGCCGCCGCCGGGCCGCCGCCAATAGCCCTTTTCGGTCACGGTCAGCGTCACCACCCGCGTATCGGCGGCGGCTAGCAGCGCGGCCAGCCGGGTGGGCGCCTTCGCGACCGCGCTGACCTCCCGCACCGCCCCGATCAGGCGGACGGCCTCGCCCTCCGCCGAGCGATCGGTGACGGTATAGAGCCCGTCCTGCGGGGCGAGCGCATCGCATACCCCCGAGGAGCGCAGCGAGGCGCTGGCGATCGCCCAGTCGCGATCCCCCGCCGCCATGGCATCGTCGGTATAGACCGCCTGATGCGCGCGGTGGAACGCGCCCAGCCCCAGATGGACGATGCCGATCCGCTGCGTATCGCGGTCATAGTGGGGGCGGGCGACCGCCTGGGGCAAGGCCGCGACCTGCGCGGCATTCAACCGGGGCGCGCTCACAGCCGGTACGCCGATCGCACGAGACCGCTGGTCAGCGCATGGGCCAGTTCCACCGCTTCATCCTCTTCCAGCCGGTGTTCGGCGACCAGCCGCGCCAGGAAGCCGCAATCGACGCGCCGCGCGACGTCGTGCCGCGCCGGGATCGACAGGAAGGCACGGGTGTCGTCGTTGAACCCGACCGTGTTGTAGAAACCCGCCGTCTCGGTCGTCATCTCGCGGAAGCGGCGCATCCCCTCGGGGCTGTCGTGGAACCACCAGGCGGGGCCCAGCTTCAGGCAGGGATAATGGCCCGCCAGCGGCGCCAGCTCGCGCGCATAGACACTTTCGTCCAGCGTGAAGAGGATGATGGTCAGGTCGCGTTCGTTGCCGACCACGTCGAGCATGGGCTTGAGCGCATGGACATAATCGGTGCGCATCGGCAGGTCGGCGCCCTTGTCGCGACCATGGCTGGCGAACAGCGCGGCATTGTGGTTGCGGAACGAGCCGGGATGGATCTGCATCACCATGCCGTCGGCGACGCTCATCTTCGCCATCTCGGTCAGCATCTGCGCGCGGAACAGCTCGGCATCGGCCGGGGTCCAGGTGCCGCCGACGATCCGTGCGAACAGCGCCTCGCACGCCGCCCTCGAGAGATTGGCGGTCGCGGCGGTCGGATGGCCATGATCGGTCGCGGTTGCGCCCATGTCGCGGAACGCCGCGCGGCGCTTGGCATGGGCGGCCAGATAGCCCGACCAGCTATGCACGTCCTCGCCGGTCAGCTCGGCGAAACGTTGCATCGCGCCCGCGAACTGCTCATGTTCGACATCGATCACGCTGTCGGGGCGATAGGTGGTGATGACCCGCCCCTGCCATCCCGATTCGCGGATCGCGCGGTGGTGCGGCAGCGCATCGTCAGCCCCTTCGGTGGTGGCGAGGCAGTCGATCCGGAACCGCTCGAACAGCGCGCGCGGGCGGAAGGCATCGGTCGCCAGCGTCTCTCCGATCGCGTCGAAATACAGGTCGGCCGTCGCCGCCTCCAGCGCGACCGGCATGCCGAACACCTCGGCAAAGACATGGTCGAGCCACATGCGCGACGGCGTGCCGCGGAACAGATGGTAATGGCTGGCGAACAGCGCCCAGGCCGCGCGCGGATCGGTGGCGGGGCGGCCCGCCTTGCTGGGGATGGCCAGATCGTCGAGCGCGATCCCCTGGCTGTAGAGCATCCGGAAGATATAGTGATCGGGCGCCAGCAACAGCTCGGTCGCATCGCGCCAGGGTGCATCGGTCGCGAACCAGCGCGGATCGGTATGACCATGCGGGCTGACGATCGGCAGGTCGGCGACCTCGGCGTACAGGGTGCGCGCGATGCCGCGAATGGTCGGGTCGGCGGGGAACAGCCGGTCGGGATGAAGATGCAGCGGGCGGGTCATGCCGCCATCTCCTGCACGGAGTCTCGGGTCAGGCCCAGCATCGCGGCAATTCCTCTCTCCGCCCCGCGCAGCTCCGCCAGTCCGCGCATCCGGCCCAGCAACGAATAGCCCGGATTGGCCTGGCGATGAAGGTCATCCATCATCCGGTGGCCGTGATCGGGGCGCATCGCGATGGCGCGGCCCTGGTCGTGCGACAGCTCGACCACTGCGCGCACGACTTCGATCATGCGCGCATCGCCGCCCAGATGCTCGGCCTCGTGGAAATTGCGCTCGCCCTCTTCCCAGGCGACCGCGCGCAGATGGAGGAAGTCGATCCGCTCGCCGAAGCGGCGGACCATGGCGGGCAGGTCGTTGTCGGGCCGCGCGCCGAACGACCCCGTACAGAAGCACAGGCCGTTGGCGGGCGAGGGAACGGCGGCGAACAGCCGGGCGAGGTCGTCCGCGGTGCTGACCACGCGCGGCAGGCCGAAAATGGGGAAGGGGGGATCGTCGGGATGGACGACCAGGGTGATGCCGACCTCCTCGGCGATCGGGCAGACCGCGCGCAGAAAGGCGACATGATTGGCACGCAGCTGTTCGGCGTCGATCCCGGCATAGCTGTCGATCGCGCGCAGGAAGGCAGGCGAGTCGAAGCTTTCCTCGCTGCCCGGCAATCCGGCGATGATCGTGCGCTCGAGCCGGTGGCGCTCCTCCGCGCTCATGCCCTCGAACCGCGCGGCGGCGGCGGCGCGGACCTGGGGCGCGTAATCGGCCTCTGCCCCCGGTCGGCGCAGCATATGGATGTCATAGGCCGCCACCGCCGCCCATTCGAAGCGCAAGGCAGTCGCGCCATCGGGCAACCGCCAGTCGAGATCGGTCCGGGTCCAGTCGAGCAGCGGCATGAAATTATAGGTGACGGTACGCACCCCCTCCGCCGCCAGATGGCGCAGGCTGTCGCCATAAGCCTGGATCAGCGCATCGGTCATCTCGCCGCGCTTGATCGCGTCGTGGACCGGCAGGCTCTCGACCACGGTCCAGCCCAGTCCGGCGGCCTCGATCATGTGCCGCCGCTCAGCGATGGCGGCGCGCGGCCAGACCTCTCCATTGGGGATTTCGTGCAGCGCGGTTACCACTTCGGTGGCGCCCGCCTGGCGGATATGGGACAAGGGTACGGGGTCGGCCGGGCCGAACCACCGCATTGTCTGGGTCATGAACATGTCGCCATCCTCTCCAGCGGACATCAAGCTGCTTTGGGTGATGCGGTAGCAGCAATGATTCTGATAGACCAGTTTTGTAGAATTGGCCTTGCCAGTCTTTCAAGACCGGTAGGGCATAAAAGAGGAGAGGAAGCTTCATGCGGATCGTCGTGGTCGGGGAAGGAATGATCGAGCTGTCGCGGGCCGGTGCGCAGGACTGGCGGCTGGGCCATGGCGGCGACACGCTGAACACCGCGATCCATCTGGCGCGCATGGGGCGCGACGTGCGGTACGTCACCGCGCTGGGCGACGATCCGTTCAGCGCGACGCTGCGCCACGACTGGGCGGGCGAGGGGATCGACACTTCGCTGATCCAGAGCGATCCGACGCGGATGCCGGGCCTGTATGCGATCACCACCGACGCGGCGGGCGAGCGGAGCTTCGCCTATTGGCGCGGGCAGAGCGCGGCGCGGCGTACCTTGTCGCTGCCCGGCAGCGACCAGGTGCTGGCCGAGGCGGAAGGAGCGGACCTGCTGCTCTTTTCGCTCATCACCATGGCGATCCTGGAGCCCGAGGGGCAGGACCGGCTGATCGCGCTGGCCGAGCGGGTGCGCGCGCGGGGTGGCCGGGTGGCCTTCGACGGCAATTACCGCCCCCGGCTGTTCCCCGACCAGCCGACTGCGCAAGCCGCGTGCCGCCGCGCGGTCGCGGTGTGCGACATCGGCCTGCCGACGCTGGAGGACGAGACGATGCTGGAGGGCACGACCTCGGCCGAGGCGGTGCAGGCGCGCTGGCAGGGGCTGGGCGCGCGCGAGGTCGTGGTCAAGCTGGGGGCCGAGGGGTGCCTGCTGGCGAGCGGACTGGTGCCGCCGCCCGAACGGCTGTCGCCGCGCGATACCAGCGGCGCGGGCGATGCGTTCAATGCCGGGTATCTGGCGGCGCGGCTCGACGGGCTGGACCCGGCCGAGGCGGCGCTGCGCGGGCACCGGCTGGCGGGATGGACGGTGATGCGCCCCGGCGCGATCCCGCCGCGCGATGCCGACATGCCGGGCTGACGCCTTCGGGCTGGTCGGCCCTGGTCGGGGGTGGCGCGTGCCAAATAGCGGCCATCCCTCCGTCATCCCAGCGCAGGCTGGGATCTCTGGCGGCGCATTCCCTTCCCGCGCCAAAGGCCCCAGCCTGCGCTGGGGCGGCGATCAGGAATCAGACTGCGTAGCGTTCCCGGTGCGCGGCGATGCGGGCGCGGGCCTGTTCCATCTCGTGCACTTCGGTCGCAGCCAGGATCGCGTCGAGCACATTGGTCAGATGCTGGCGCATCGCCGCCCGCGCGGCGTCCGGATCGCGCGCGATCAGCGCATCGAGGATCGCGACATGGTCCTCCAGCCGGGGGACGACGCCCGCACCATGCGCCTTGTCGCTGAGCAGCCGATATTGCGGCGAGCGTTCGCGGGCGTTCCACAGCAGCTCGACCATCGCCACCATCGCGCTGTTCTGCGTCGCGCGGGCGATCGTTTCGTGGAACCGCCGGTCGGCCAGCTCGGCGCGCTCCAGATCGGGATCGTGCAGCGCGTCGGTCAGCGTGCGCAATTCGGCCAGCGTCGCATCGTCGATGCGGGTGGCCGCCAGCGCGCAGACCTCGCTCTCGATCGTGCGGCGCGCCTCCAGCAGCTCGAAGGGGCCGATATCGGTCTGGCCCGGTTCGCCGCCATGCGGGGTGGCGGCGGTCACATAGACGCCCGATCCCATCCGCACCTCGACCAGCCCGTCGAGTTCGAGCGCGATGATCGCCTCCCGCACCGTCGGGCGGGACACCGCATGCGCCTGCGCCAGGTCGCGCTCGGACGGCAGGCGCTGGCCCACCGCATAGTCGCCGGCCGTGATTTGCGCGCCGATCTCGCGCGCGATCCGCTCGTACAAGCGGCCATTGTCGGGCTTTTTTGCC
The DNA here is from genome assembly GCF_040544655.1 of Sphingomonas sp. 1185. Lineage (NCBI taxonomy): Bacteria > Pseudomonadati > Pseudomonadota > Alphaproteobacteria > Sphingomonadales > Sphingomonadaceae > Sphingomonas > Sphingomonas sp. 1185. The sequence continues at coordinate 25,803 of NZ_JBEPKL010000028.1, read as the reverse complement.
ATGGCCAAGCCTATGCGGCCTGACCGCCCGCTGCAAGCCGGCGGTGTGGGTTCCGCACAAGTGGTTGCCGATCCAACGAAAAGGGGCCGGAACCGAAGTCCCGACCCCCTGATCCGTCAGCCTGACGGCTGCGGCGAGGATTACGCGCCCGGAACTTCCGAGACGTTCACCTTGATGCCGCGGCCCATCGTCGACGAGACGGCGATCTTGCGGACATACTTGCCCTTCGCGCCCGACGGCTTGGCCTTGATGAGAGCGTCGACCAGCGCGTCGAAGTTGGCGCGCAGGTCCTCCGCCGGGAACGACGCCTTGCCGATACCCGAGTGGATGATGCCGGCCTTTTCGACGCGGTACTCGACCTGGCCGCCCTTGGCCGCCTTGACGGCTTCGGCGACGTTCATGGTCACGGTGCCCAGCTTCGGGTTCGGCATCAGGCCCTTGGGGCCCAGCACCTTACCGAGGCGGCCGACGACGCCCATCATGTCCGGGGTCGCGATGCAGCGGTCGAAGTCGATGGTGCCGCCCTGGATGGTTTCCATCAGGTCCTCGGCGCCCACGACGTCGGCGCCAGCGGCGCGCGCTTCGTCGGCCTTCGCGCCCTTGGCGAACACGCCGACGCGAACGGTCTTGCCGGTGCCCTTGGGCAGGGTGACGACGCCGCGCACCATCTGGTCGGCGTGACGCGGGTCAACGCCCAGGTTGACGGCGACTTCGATCGTCTCGTCGAACTTCGAGGTCGCGTTGGTACGAGCCAGCGTGATCGCTTCGTCGATGCCGTGCAGCTTCTCGGAGTCGATCTGGACGGCCTTCTGCTTCTTGGTCAGCTTCGCCATGATCTTAGCCCTCCACCACTTCGAGGCCCATCGCGCGGGCGGAGCCTTCGATGATCTTGGTCGCAGCCTCGATATCGTTGGCGTTCAGGTCCTTCATCTTGACCTGGGCGATTTCTGCGAGCTTCGAGCGCGCGATCTTGCCCGCCGACACCTTGCCCGGCTCCTTCGAGCCCGACTTCAGGTTGGCCGCCTTCTTGATGAGGTAGGTCGCAGGCGCGGTCTTCGTCTCGAACGAGAACGAACGGTCGGCATAGACGGTGATGACGGTGGGCAGCGGGGTGCCCTTCTCGACTTCGCCGGTCTGCGCGTTGAACGCCTTGCAGAATTCCATGATGTTCACACCGCGCTGACCCAGCGCCGGGCCGATCGGCGGCGAGGGGTTGGCGGCGCCTGCAGGGACCTGCAGCTTGATATAGCCGGTAATCTTCTTTGCCATGTCACTCTCTTTTCGAGTCTAGCGGTCGTGACGGGCACGTGGCGTACGCCAGCGCACCCTCCCGCAAGGGTTCCGTCGCATGATGCTAGGGAAGCGCGGGTTCATAGGGAAAAGTGGTAGAAAAGGCAAGGCGACTCTGTCCCACCCTCCGTTCGCACTGAGCGAAGTCGAAGTGCACGGGACTCCGCCTGCCGAAAGGGCTGTGCGTGGGCTTCGACTTCGCTCAGCCTGAACGGCGGTTTGGGAGGGGCGGGGAATGGGGGCCCGGATACGAAAAGGGCCGGTGGCGTCGCCGCCCCGGCCCCGTTTTCGTCGGATGGTCCGAACTTACTTCGAGCGTTCGACCTGCTCGAAATCCAGTTCCACCGGGGTCGCGCGACCGAAGATCGACACCGACACCTTGACCTTGGACTTGTCGAAATCCAGTTCCTCGACCACGCCGTTGAAGCTGGCGAAGGGGCCTTCCAGCACCTTGACCGCGTCGCCGATCTCGTAATCGACCTTGACCTTGTGCTTCGGGGCGGCGGCGGCTTCTTCCTTGGAGTTCAGCATCCGCGTGGCTTCGCTTTCGCTGATCGCCTGCGGCTTGCCCATCGCGCCCAGGAAGCCGGTCACCTTCGGCGTGTTCTTGACCAAGTGATAGACCTGGTCGTTCATGTCGAGCTTGGCCAGCACGTAACCAGGCATGAACTTGCGCTCGACCGCGATCTTCTTGCCGCGACGGGCCTCGGTCACGGTCTCGGTCGGCACCTCGATCTGCGCGACGAGATGGTCGAGGCCCAGACGGGTCGCCTCGGCCATGATCGAATCGCGGACCTTGCCCTCGAAACCGGAATAAGCGTGGATGATGTACCAGCGCGCCATGGGAACCCTTTTACTTCGCGAGCGACAGCAGGGTGCGGACCAGCGTCTCGAAGAACGAGTCGACCGCCAGGAAGAAGATGGCCAGGATCGTGGTCATCACGACCACCATCACGCCGGTCATCACCGTCTCGCGCCGCGTCGGCCAGACGACCTTCTTGGTCTCGGTCTTGACCTGGTTGAAGAATTCGATGGGGGTCGTCTTCGCCACTCGTGCCGTTCCCGCACCTGCGTTGAAATACTGTCAGCGAGGCATGGGGCCGCCGTCGCTGACCCAAGGGGCCTGCGACGAAAGGTCCGTCCGCGCTGTTCGGATGGGAACGCGATGTAGCCGTGGCTTGGTCAAAAGGCAAGGGTAGCGGCGGATCGGGGCTTTCGGGTTCACGCGAAGCCGCGATGGCGCGAGGGTTTCTTGTTCGCGCGGAGACGCGGAGACGCGGAGATTTTTGTGGTTCGCGCAGAGGCGTGGAGGTGCAGAGGGGGCAGCGGCAGGCTCTTGTTACCTCTCTCTCGAACCTCCGTTCGGCCTGAGCGTAGTCGAAGGCCAAGGGAAGGATACGCCTAAGGACTTCGAGCCGCAGGCTCAACGAACGCTGGCGCGTTCCGCCCGCGTGACGGGCATCATCCCATGGCCTTCGACTACGCTCAGGCTGAACGGAGGGGGGGAATGCCCCACTCTTTCTCTCCGCGTCTCCGCGCCTCCGCGCGAACCAACCTTCTTTCCTCTTCGCGCCGTCGCGCCTTCGCGTGAATCAGCAACACCGCCCACCATTCTTGCCGCCGTAGCGCGCCTGTTGCCGCTCGCGGAAGAACGTCACCTCGTCCATCGGCTCGCGGTCGGGATGCCTGGCCGCCATATGCGCCCGATAGGCCTCATAGCTAGGCATCCCGACCATGGCATTGCCGATCTCGCGCAGGCGGGCGAGCCAGCTCATTCGGCCGCCGCCATTTCGGGCGGGATTTCGCTGATGCTCGGCCGGTCGATCCGCCGCGCGATCAGGCAGGTGCGGATCGCATAGACCAGGATCGCCAGCACCACGCCCAGAAAGATCGCGCACAGCCCCGCGTCGATCCGGTCGTTGAAGACGATCCGCCCCATCTCCGCCATGGTCTTGGCGGGGGGCAGGACCTTGCCCTCCGCTGCCGCACTCGCGAACTTGTCGGCATGCGCCAGGAAGCCGACGCGCGGGTCGGCGGAGAAGATCTTCAGCCACCCGGCGGTCAACGTGCAGGCGAGCAGCCAGACGGTCGGCACCACCGTGATCCAGGCGTAACGGTCCTTCTTCATGCGGAACAGCACGACCGTCGCCAGCATCAGCGCCACGGCGGCGAGCATCTGGTTGGAGATGCCGAACAGCGGCCACAGCGTGTTCACCCCGCCCAGCGGATCGGTGACGCCCTGATAGAGGAAGAAGCCCCAGGCCGCGACGCACAGGGCCGTCGCGATCAGGCCCGGCGCGACCTTGCTCGATCCCCGGAAGCTGGGGACGGCCAGCCCGATCAGGTCCTGGAGCATGAACCGCCCGGCGCGGGTCCCTGCGTCGACGGCGGTCAGGATGAACAGCGCCTCGAACAAAATGGCGAAGTGATACCAGAAGGCCTTCATCGCCTGTCCGCCGAACAGGTGGCTGAAGATTTCCGCCATCGCCACGGCCAGGGTCGGTGCTCCCCCTGCGCGGGAAATGATCGTATGCTCGCCCACGTCACGCGCGACCTGCGCCAGCGTATCGGCCGAGATTGGGAAGCCCATCGCGGTCACGGCGGCGGCGGCGCTGGCCGGGTCGGTGCCCAGCACGGCGGCAGGCGCGTTCATCGCGAAATAGACGCCCGGATCGAGGATCGAGGCGGCGACCAAGGCCATGATCGCCACCGCGCTCTCCATCAGCATCGCGCCATAGCCGATGAACGGCGCGTCCTTCTCGCTGGCGATCAGCTTGGGGGTGGTGCCGCTGGCGATCAGCGCGTGGAAGCCCGACACCGCGCCGCACGCGATGGTGATGAACAGGAAGGGGAAGAGCGGCCCCGCCCAGACCGGCCCGCTGCCGTCGATGAACTTGGTGAGGGCAGGCATCTTCAGCGGCGGCGCCATGATGACGATGCCGATGGCCAGCGCCACGATCGCGCCGATCTTGAGGAAGGTCGAGAGGTAATCGCGCGGCGCCAGCAGCAGCCACACCGGCAGGATCGAGGCGACCGCGCCATAGCCGATCAGCAGGAAGCAGAGCTGGACCGGCGTGAAGGTGAACAGCGGCGCGAGGACGGCCGACTCGGCGATCGACTGGCCATAGACGATGGCGAGGATCAGGCCGATGAAGCCGATGATCGACACCTCGCCGATCTTCCCCGGCCGCACCCAGCGGGTATAGCCGCCCATCAGCATCGCCAGCGGCACGGTCGCCGCCACGGTGAACAGCCCCCAGGGACTTTCCGCCAGCGCACGCACGACGATCAGCGCCAGCACGGCCAGGATGATGACCATGATCATGAAGGCGCCGAACAGCGCGATGGTGCCCGCGACCGGCCCCATCTCCATGCGGATCAGCTCGCCCAGCGAGCGCCCGTCGCGCCGCATCGACAGGAACAGCACGAGGAAATCCTGCACCGCCCCGGCCAGCACGACGCCCGCGAGAATCCACAGCGTGCCCGGCAGATAGCCCATCTGCGCCGCCAGCACCGGCCCCACCAGTGGTCCCGCGCCCGCGATCGCGGCGAAGTGGTGGCCGAACAGCACCGTCCGGTCGGTCGCGACATAGTCCAGCCCGTCGGCGCGGCGAATGGCGGGGGTGGGGCGGCTGGGGTCGATGCCGATCACCCGCGCGATGAACAGCGCATAATAACGATAGGCGATCAGATAGACCGACACCGCCGCCGCGACGATCCACAGCGCGTTGATCGGCTCGCCGCGCACCGTCGCCACCACGCCCAGCGCGCCCGCTCCGACGATCGCCAGCGCGATCCAGGGGAGGTGTTTCGTCATGCCCTGTCCGATCCTCTTTATGATTTTAATTCCCTTCTAACCGGCTGGCATGGGGGCGCCACCCCTGAAAAAGTTCGCGGCCAAGGCTGATTGTGGCTTGTGCTGCATCGTGCCACATTCGCCATGCACCGACCGGGGGAGGGATGATGCGCAAGGCGGTCATGATGCTGGGGCTGGGAGTCGCGCTGGCGGCATGGACGCCGGGGCAGACGCGTTCCGCCCCCGACGCCACTTCTTGCCAATTGCCACCGGGATGGGACCAAGTGGCGGCGCGGGGCGCACGGATCGTGGTGTTCGGCGAGGTGCACGGCACGCGCGAGTCGCCTGCCTTCGTCGGCAGTCTGGCCTGCGCGCTGGCGGCAAAGGGTGAACGGATTCTGGTCGCGGTCGAGCATTTCTCGCTCGTGGATGGCGACTATCAAAAGGCCTGGGATTTGCCCGATACGGCCTTTGTCCCGGCGCTGACCAAATCGGGATGGGCCGGGCGGGAGGACGGTGTCGCTAGCGAAGCGATGCTGGCCATGCTCGTGCAGCTTCACAGCCTGTCTCAGGCGGGCCGCAAGATCGATATCGTGGCGTTCAGCGGTGTGAAGGATAAGGCGCAAGCCCGCAAACTGGCGAATCTGCCCAGTCTGCAGGGACAACACGATGCTTCGCAGGCGGAGAATATCCGTGAAGCCGCAGCCCGCCACCCCTACGACCATGTCTTGGTTTTGGCAGGCAACATCCATGCCCGTAAACAACCCGTCACCTATTCATCCCCCGCCTACGAACCCATGGCAATGCGGCTGGGCAGGTCGGTTCCCCTCCTCACGCTGAATATGAAAGTGGCCGGTGGGACGACCTGGACATGCGAACTGCGGGCGAACGGAAACAATGCCGAGGACTCCGAATGTGCCGCTCATTCTGTTGGGGCCGACGCCGATCTAAAGCGCAAACCCTTCGTTGCGCTGGGCGCTTTGCCGGGGGAGCAGCCGGACCCGGACTATGACGGTGTCTACTGGCTCGGCCCCGTCACCGCCTCGCCGCCCGCCGTTCCGGTTCAGAACCTAAAGCGGAAGCCCTAACCCAGGTCCAGCGCCGCCCGCGTCCACCGTTCCCGTTCGTAGATCACGGGCGAATCCGCCCAGTCGCCCCAGGCCGGTAAATGGGGTCATGCGCGGCCCGGCGCGCCAGCCGTCGCGGCAAATCGCGTTCCCCCGATCCTTTCGCGCATCGAAGCGAAAAGCGTTTCGCCGTAATTCCCCCGCATTTTGGAAAGGCGACAGTGCCCTCCCGTGCGATCTATGCCAGGCGAGGTTGAGCCCGGGGACGGAGCCGATCGCGATGCTCTGTCCCCGGTCGCTCGGGATAGGGCGACACCTCGCCCATCGCGATCGGCAAGGCGTGGTCAAACTTACCCCTTGCCCAGCCGCCCGGTCCGGGGTGAAAGGCGGACATGGTCAGTCCTTCCTCCTCCCCGCTCGTCGTCGGCATCGGCGGCACGATCGGCAGCGTCTCCTCGACCGAGCGTGCGCTTCGCATCGCGATGACGGCCGCCGCCGACGAGGGGTTCCGCACCCATGTCTTCGGCGGCGAGGACCTGGCGCGCCTGCCGCTCTACAATCCGCGCGCGGCGGAGCGGACCGAGGCGGAGCAGGTGTTTGTCGAGACGGTGCGCCAGGCCTCGGCGATCATCATCGCCAGTCCGGGCTATCATGGCAGCATCTCGGGGCTGGTGAAGAACGCGCTCGACCTGCTCGAAGAGACGGCGAAGGACGAACGCCCCTATCTGGCCGATCTGCCGGTCGGGCTGATCGCGACCGCCTATGGCTGGCAGGCGACGGGTTCGACCATCGCGGCGCTGCGCTCGATCGTCCATGCGCTGCGCGGCTGGCCGACGCCCTTTGCGGCGGCGGTGAATTCGCAACAGACGCGGTTCGATGAGGAGGGCCGGATCAACGATGCCTCGGTGGAGGGGCAATTGCGGTTGGTCGGCCAGCAGGTCGCTCGCTTCGCACCGCTGGCAGGGACGATTCGCGCGTCGAATTGAGGGGCGCTAGCGCACACAAATTTTGGTCACGCGAAGCCGCAAAGATTTTGATTTCGCGCGGAGGCGCGGAGGACGCCGAGATAGATCGATCGCGTGCGCCCGCGCGCAATCCTCTTTTCGATCATATGAGGAAGAAGGGCTGCGTCACCCGAAGCGTACGACATCTCCGCGTTCTCTGCGCCTCCGCGCGAACCCTCCTCTTTCTCCTCGCGCCTTCGCGCGCAATGAGAGCTTACCCCAGCCGTCCCGTCACCAGCGCGGTAATCTCGTCGGCGATCTCCGCCGGATCGCGCAAATTCCCATGCGCCACGGTCGACACCGTCGCCCATTCGCCCAGCATCGCGCCGTCCGCCATCGCGGCATAGTTGGCCCGGACCCGCGCCTGGAGCCCCAGATCGGCCTCATAGGCATCATAGGTCTCGTCGGTGTAGCTGCGCTTGCGCTTGCGGGCGATCAGGTCGCGCGCGACGGTCAGCGGCGTGTCGAGATAGACCGACAGATGCGGCGCGGGCAGGCGGAACTGCACCGTTTCCAGCCGTTCGATCCATTGCAACAGCGCCTCGGCCTGTTCGGGGGGCACCTGCGCCGCCTGATAGGCCATGTTGGACGCGATATAGCGGTCGAAGACGATGACGTCGTGGCGCTCGGCCAGTGCGATCAGGTGCGGGCGCGATTCGAATCGGTCGAGCGCATAGAGCGTCGCCGCCGTCTCGGGGGCGGCGGCATGGGGCAGGCGCCCTGCCAGATATTCGCCCAGCGCCCAGCCGCCGATCGTGTCGCCGTAACGCGGAAAGGACAGCGCCGCCGCCGACAGGCCCGCCGCGTTCAGCCGCTCGGTGACGGCCGCCGTCGCGGTCGCCTTGCCGGCGCCATCGGCCCCTTCGATCGCCAGGAGAAAGGCCATGTCAGCCGCGCAGGCGTTCGTGGTGGCGGATCACCTCGTCGATGATGAAGCGCAGGAATTTCTCGGAAAATTCAGGGTCCAGCTGCGCATCGATCGCCAGTTGCCGAAGCCGGGCGATCTGCGCTTCCTCGCGACCGGGATCGGCGGGGGGCAGGCCGTTCTTCGCCTTATATTCGCCGACCGCCTGAGTCACCTTGAACCGTTCGGCCAGCATGAAGACGAGCGCGGCATCGATATTGTCGATCGACTGGCGATAGCCGGTCAGCACGGTGTCGGACATGGTGGACGTGTCTCCCTCTGGCGCGTGGGCTCGCGCAATTTCGCGCGCGTCCTTTCGCGCTTAGGCTTGCGTTCGGCAAGCGTTGTCGCCAGAGGCTCTTACCTGCCCATGACCGTAACCGCCACCCGCCTCGCCAAGCCCGCGCCCTCGCTGGACACGATGATCCGGCTGGTGGCCGACGACATGAATCAGGTCAATCAGGTGATCATCGACCGGATGCGGTCGGAGATTCCGCTGATCCCGCAACTGGCCGGTCATCTGATCGCGGGCGGGGGCAAGCGGATGCGCCCGATGCTGACGCTCGCGAGCGCGCAGCTGCTCGGCTATCAGGGGACCAGCCACCATGTGCTGGCCGCGGCGGTGGAGTTCATCCACACCGCGACGCTGCTGCACGACGACGTGGTCGACGGCTCCGACCTGCGGCGCGGGCGGCGGACGGCCAACATCATCTGGGGCAATCCGGCGAGCGTGCTGGTCGGCGACTTCCTGTTCAGCCGCTCCTTCCAGCTGATGGTCGATGCGGGCAGCCTGAAGGTGCTGAACATCCTGTCGGGCGCCTCCGCGGTGATCGCCGAGGGCGAGGTGAACCAGCTGACCGCGGTGCGGCAGGTGGGCCTGCCCGAAGAGCGTTACCTCTCGATCATCGATGCCAAGACCGCCGCGCTGTTCGCCGCCGCCTGCCGCATCGCGGCGGTCGTCGCCGAGCGGCCCGAGGCGGAGGAGCTGGCGCTGGAGGCCTATGGCCGCAATCTGGGCATCGCGTTCCAGCTGATCGACGATGCGATCGACTATGTCTCCGACGCCGGAACCATGGGCAAGGATGCGGGCGACGATTTCCGCGAGGGCAAGATGACCCTGCCGGTGATCCTGGCCTATGCCCGCGCCAATGACGAGGAGCGCCAGTTCTGGAAGGACGCGGTCGAGGGGCGGCGCACCTCGGACGAGGACTTCGCCCATGCCATCGCGCTGGTCCGCAAGAGCCGTGCGGTCGACGACACGATGGCGCGCGCGCGCCATTATGGCGGGCTGGCGATCGAGGCGATCAAGGGCTTTGCCGATAGCCCCGCCAAGGCGGCGATGATCGAAGCGGTCGAGTTCGCGGTCGCGCGGGCATATTGAGGCCGTTCCCCGGCGGAGGCCGGGGCCCAGTCGCGGTGGATTCCTAAGGGCGCGGGGCGGTTTGCCTCCCCCGCGTTGCGTGGCGCGCCTCCGGCTTGGTGGAGCCTGGGCCCCGGCCTTCGCCGGGGAACGGCTTTGCGGATAAGGCATCCCACCCCCCGTTCAGCCTGAGCGTAGTCGAAGGCCAAGGGAAAGCCTGTCCGCTAGGCAAATGCCCAGGCATGGGCTTCGACTTCGCTCAGCCTGAACGGAAGGTGGGGCTAGAAGGGTCGAAGTCCTTCACCCCGCCCTCCAAACCCCGTATCGCGACCGCCATGACCTTACCCGTCACCGCCGTCCTGCCCGACCTGCTGACCGCGCTTGCGGCCGCTCCCAACGCCGTCCTCGTCGCGCCGCCGGGCGCGGGCAAGACCACCGCCGTCGCGCCCGCTCTCCTCGACCAGCCCTGGTGCACCGGGGAGGTCCTGCTCCTCTCCCCCCGCCGCCTTGCCGCCCGTGCCGCCGCCGAACGCATGGCCGCGCTGGCCGGGGAGCCGGTCGGCCGCACCTTCGGCTATGCCACCCGCATGGATACTAGGGTCAGCGCCGCGACCCGCGTGACCGTGGTGACCGAGGGCATCTTCGTCGCGCGCATCCAGGCCGATCCCGAGCTGGCGGGCGTCTCGGCGGTGCTGTTCGACGAGGTCCACGAACGCAGCCTCGACGGTGATTTCGGCTTGGCGCTGGCGCTGGATGCGCAAGCGGGCCTGCGTCCCGACCTGCGGCTGGTCGCGATGTCGGCGACGCTCGATGGCCGCCGCTTCTCCAGCCTGATGGGCGACGCGCCCGTCATCGAGAGTGACGGACGAAGCCATCCGCTGACGCTTCGCCATCTCGGCCGGGCGGCGGAGGCGCGGATCGAGGATTCGGTCGCCGCCGCCATCCGCCGCGCGCTGGCGGATGAGGCGGAGGGCGACATCCTGGCCTTCCTGCCCGGCACCGCCGAGATCGCGCGCACCGCCGAGCGGCTGGCGAGCCTGCCCGCCGGAATCGCGGTCCATGAACTCCACGGCTCGCTCGACCCGGCGGCGCAGCGTGCGGCGATCCGGCGCGATCCGGAGGGGCGGCGGCGCATCGTCCTCGCCACCTCGATCGCCGAGACCAGCCTGACGCTCGACGGGGTACGGATCGTGGTCGATTCAGGGCTGGCGCGCCGCCCGCGCTACGACCGCGCGGCGGGGATGACCCGGCTGGTCACCGAGCGCGCCAGCCAGGCCGCCGTCACCCAGCGTGCGGGCCGCGCCGCGCGCCAGTCGCCCGGCGTCGCCTATCGCCTGTGGGAAGAGGCGGCCACGGCGGGGCTGCCGCGCTTCGACCCGCCCGAAATCCTGGAGGCGGACCTGTCGGCGCTGCTGCTCGGCACCGCGCTCTGGGGGGTGGGCGACCCGCGCGCGCTCCCCTGGCTCGACCCGCCGCCCGAGGCCGCCGTCGCCGAGGCGCGCGCACGGCTGACCGTGCTGGAGGCGCTGGACGATACCGGCCGCCCGACCGCGCATGGCAAGGCGATCGCCGCGCTGCCGATGCCGCCGCGCCTGGCGCATATGCTGATCCGCAGCGGCGAACGCGGGCTGGCCTCCGTCGCCGCCGAGGTCGCGGTGCTGCTGGGCGAGCGGGGCATCGGGGGGCAGGATGTCGATGTCGAACAACGCCTGCGCCGCTGGCGGACCGAACGCGGTCCCAAGGCGGAGGCGGCGCGCCAGATGGCGAAGCGCTGGACCAGCCTGGCCCCCAGCCCGGTCGAGCGCGAGGCGTGGGACCATCCTGCGGGCGTCTGTCTGGCGCTGGCTTATCCCGACCGGGTCGCGCGGCGGCGCGACTCGACCGGCGAGAATTGGGCGAGCGTCGGGGGCAGGGGCTTTCGGCTCGATCCTGCCTCGGGGCTGGCGAGTTCGGAATGGCTAGCGGTCGGCGAGACGCAGGGCGCGGCGTCGGGCGCGCGTATCCTGTCCGCCGCGCCGCTCGATCTCGCCACCGTCGAGGCGCTGTTCGCCGATCGGATCGAGACCCGGCGCACCGTCACCTTCAACCCCGCGACCGGCGGCGTCGAGGCGTTGCGCGAACGGCGGCTGGGCGGGCTTCGCCTGTCGAGCGGACCTGATTCGGGCGCTTCCCCCGAGGCGATCGCCGAGGCGCTGGTCGAGGGGGTGCGGACGCACGGCCTGTCGCTGTTGCCGTGGAGCGACGGGGCGGGGGCTTACCGCGCGCGGGCGGCCTATGCCGGGGTGGCGCTGGACGATGCGACGCTGATCGCGCGGCTGGACGACTGGCTGCCCGCGCTGGTGGCGGGCAAGAGGCGGCTGGATGCGGTCGCCCCCGGCGCGCTGACCGAGGCGATCCGCAACCTGATCGACTGGAACGACCAGCGGCGGATCGATTCGATGGCGCCCGCCCAGTTCACCAGCCCGGCGGGCAGCAGCCATGCGATTGATTATGCGGCGGAAGGTGGCCCCAGGGTGGAGCTGCGCGTCCAGGCGTTGTTCGGCCTGGCCGAGCATCCGGTGATCGGCACCGAGCGGGTGCCGCTGGTCCTCAGCCTGACCTCGCCCGCCGGTCGCCCGATCCAGACGACGCGCGACCTGCCCGGTTTCTGGGCGGGAAGCTGGAGCGCGGTGGCCAAGGAAATGCGCGGCCGCTACCCCCGCCATCCCTGGCCCGATGACCCCGCAGCGGCCTCCGCGACGCTGCGCACGAAAAAGGCGGATGCAAGAGCCGCCGGTTCGCGATAAGGGACGTGGATTATGGCCACTGCTCGCATCTTCCAGCGCCCCAAGAACGCGATGCAATCCGGCAAGTACCGGACCGATCGCTGGCAACTCGAATTCGAATCCACCGAGGCGAAAAAGCCCGATCCCCTGACCGGCTGGGCCGGAAGCGGCGATACGCGGGAGCAGGTTCGCCTGACCTTCGCGACGCTGGAAGAGGCGATCGCCTATTGCCAGCGCGAGGGGCTCGACCATCATGTCGTGCCGACGCCGCAAAAGACGCTGAAGCTCCAAAGCTACGCCGACAATTTCCGTTGAGGTTCGAGCGCTCCGGTCAAGGCCGGGGCGCTTTTCTTTCGCGCGCAGCGCTTGAGAAGGTTGGTTCGCGCGGAGACGCGGAGGTGTTGCGCCCGGCGGCATCGGGATCGCATCACGACCGATCTGTTGGAGCGGCGTGTCGCTTCCGCGAGCAATCCCTCTCTGCGCCCTCCGCGCCTCTGCGCGAACAAATTTCTTGGCGCCTTCCCGTCCGTTGCGGCGTGTCGCGATGAGTTCTCGCGAAGCCGCGATGACGCGAAGATTGTCGGAATGGGTTCGCGCAGAGGCGCAGAGAGCGCGGAGGTGACGTGTCCGGCGGCATCGGATGCGCACCACAAACGGCTGGTTGAAGAGATATTTCGCTGCCGCGAATACGACATCCCCGCGTCTCCGCGCGAACCAACCTTCTTCTCTTCGCGCCTTCGCGGCTTCGCGTGAAATCAAAAACCCAGGATGCCGCCCCCCAGCAGCAAGAGCAGCTTGGCATCCATCACCACGCCCGCCGCACGGCGTTCGGCGATGAAGGCCGGAACCTCCGACAGCTTTACCCGGTGGACGACGATTTGCTCGTCCGAATCGCCGCCACCTTCGCCGACCTTCACCAAGCCGCTCGCGCGGACCAGGGTGAAGCGTTCCGACGTCATGCCGGGGGAAGAGCAGAATTCGCCCAGCGCCTCGATCCGCGAAGGGCGATAGCCGGTTTCCTCTTCCAGCTCGCGCGCCGCACCGTCCAGCACCGCCTCGCCTTCGGTTTCGTCACCGATCAGCCCGGCGGGCATTTCCAGGCAGGGCGCGCCCAGGGGCACGCGGAACTGTTCGACCAGCAGGATATGGTCGCCGTCGATCGCGAGGATGACGGCGGCGCGGATGTCGCGGGGGCGGTCGGCATATTCCCATGTGCCGCGCTTGCGCAGCGCCAGGAACCGTCCCTCGGCCATGGTTTCGAGGGGGGCGTCCATACGGGGATCGGTCATAGCGAAATCGGTCTGTCCGGCAATTCGTTGGTATCGGCCGCCGTCTTGGGGAAATGCTCGGCGAGCACAAGCCCGATCCGCTCGACCGCCGCGCCCAGCCCCTCACCGACATGGCCCTTCGCGACATGGGGCAGCATCACCGCCATGGCGCGGCCCCAGGTTTCCGGTCCCACCTTGCCGGTCAGGCCGGAGTCGGCGACGATCTCCGCCATATGCTCGTCTTCGGAAAGATAGAGCAGCACGCCGTAGCGGCTGTCGGTCCGCCGCTCGGCCGAGACGCGGAAGAGCAGGACGGCGCGGGCCCGGACGCGGGCATGGCGGATGCCTTTCGGGACCAGCGCGATCCGGCGCTTCACCGGCCCCAGCGCCGCGACGACGACCGCGAAGACCAGGATCTGCGCGATCATCAGCACGCCCAGGACCAGATCTTCGCCCGCTTCGCTCCATCCGTCATGCACCAGCGCGAGCAGTTTCAGGCCCAGGCCCGGAAACAGCGCGGCGAACAGCGGCACCAGCAGCATCGCGGCGGCGGCGAACCACAGCGCCACGTCGCGATACTCGTCCGATCGGGGGGCGACGATGGTCACGATCTCCGCATCGGTCGCGGCCTCGGCGCGCGCCACGGCGGCGGTGACCAGATCGCTATCGGCTTCGCTCAACATCTCACCAATCCCCCGAAGCGCCGCCGCCGCCGAAATCCCCGCCGCCGCCGCCGGTAAAGCCGCCGCCGAACCACGATCCGTCGCTGCCGCCGCCCGACGATCCGCCCGAGCTCCAGCCGCCGCCCGATCCGCCACCGCTGCCCCAGCCGGGACCCCAGAGAATGATCGGCCAGCCGCCTCCACCGCGTCGTCCGCCGCCGCCGCCACGATCGTCGTCATCGTCATCGTGGAAACGCTGGCCCTGCTTGCGGCGCAGGATGGACAGCAGGACGAAGCCACCGATGAAGATGACCAGGACGATCAGGATCGGAAAGCCGTTGGAATCGCCGCCGCCGCGTCGGTGCTGGCGGTCGAATTGCTTCGCCGCCTCGGCCACCTTGGCCTGGGCTTCCTCGGGCGAGGCGCGAAGCTGCGCGATCACCGCGTCCGCGCCCGCATTCAGCGCGCCCGATATGTCGCTCGACTCGCGTAGGCGCGGGATCATCAGGGTGCGGATCATCTGCGACGACCAGGCGTCGGTCAGGATCGGCTCCAGCCCGCGTCCGACCTCCAGCCGGGGGCCGCGCTGGCCCTTGCCCTCATTGGGCGCGACGAACAGGATCGCGCCATTGTCCGCATCCTTCAGCCCGACGCCCCAGGCCCGGCCCAGCCGATAGCCATAATCCTCGAGCGGATAACCCTGAAGATCGGGGATGGTGGCGACCACCAGCTGGCGGCCGGTATCCTTTTGCAGCGCCTCCAGCTTCTGTTCGAGCTGCGCCTTGGTGGTGGGGTCGATCTTGTTCGCCGCATCGACGACCAGGCCGTCCAACTTGGGAAAGCTCTGCGCCATCACGGGGACGGCGCAGAGGATCAGCCAGAGCCCGAGGACCGGGCGAAGCAACCGGGTGAACCGGGTCATGAGTGCCCGATCAGCTGCCGAAATTCACCTTGGGCGCATTCTCCGCCCCCGGCGTCGTCGCCTGATAGGGGGTGATCGGCTTGGCGCCGTAGAAGACCTTCGCGCCGATCGCGTCGGGGAAGGTGCGGATGCGGGTGTTATATTCCTGCACCGCGCCGTTATAGTCGCGGATCGCGATGTTGATGCGGTTCTCGGTGCCCTCGAGCTGGCTCATGAAGGTCTGGAAATTGTCCTGGCTCTTCAGGTTCGGATAGGCCTCGACATTGGCGAGCAGCCGGCCGAGCGAACCGCTGAGCTGGCCCTGGGCCTGTGCGAACTGCTGCATCTTGGCGGGGTCGGACAGGTCGTCGGCGCTGACCTGGACCGAGGTCGCCTTGGCGCGGGCGTTGACCACATCGGTCAGGATCGCCTTTTCGGACGCGGCGGCGCCCTTCACGGTCGCTTCGAGGTTGGGGATCAGGTTGGCGCGGCGCTGATAGGCGGCCTGGACGTCGGCCCATTTCGCCTTCGCATTTTCCTCCGCCGTGGGCACGCTGTTCATGCCGCAGCCGGACAGGGCGACGGCCATCACGACCGGGGTCAGGGCAAGAACGGGACGACGCATTCGAATATTCCTCCGTCAACTGTCCGATCCATATAAGACGCCGACCCCGCTTGGCGAAGGGGAAAAGCGACGATAGGCGTAACGCTCATCGAACGGAGGGAGTTGGCGATGCTAAAAGAATTTCGCGCCTTCATCGCGCGGGGCAATGTCCTCGACCTGGCGGTGGCGGTCATCATCGGGGCGGCGTTCAGCAAGATCGTGACCTCGCTGACCGACGACGTGCTGATGCCGGTGATCGGCAAGATTTTCGGAGGGCTGGATTTCTCCAGCTATTTCCTGCGCATGGGGCCGATCCCCGCCAGCTATACGGGCTCGCTGACCGATTATGCCGCGCTGAAGAAGGCGGGGGTGCCGCTGCTCGGTTACGGCGCGTTCGTGACCCAGGCGGTCAATTTCGTCATCGTCGCCTTCATCATCTTCCTGCTGGTCCGCACGGTGAACCGCGCGACGACGCTCTTCGAGAAGGAAAAGGCCAAGGCGGCCGAAGAGCCCAAGGCCGAGCCGACCGATATCGCGCTGCTGCGCGAGATCCGCGACGAACTGCGCGCGCGGCGTTCCTGATCTACCACCTCACCCCGGCGAAGGCCGGGGCCCAGGTGCCACCACGTTCGTGGTGCGGGACGCCGTTGCATGGGAGGCAAAGGCGTCCCATCGTCGCGATTTCTACCGCAACTGGACCCCGGCCTTCGCCGGGGTGGCGCGGTTAGGGGGCCTTACGCCGCCGCCAGCTTCCTGGCGGTGGCATCCGCCAGGCTGGTACCGTCGAGAATCCGCGCCGTCTCGTCGCGCACGCGCATCATAGCATGGCGGATGGCGCAGTCCGCCTCGCTCTTGCAGTCGTTGCAGGGGCGATAGGCGGTCCGGCTGACGCAGGGGACCAGCGCCAGCGGGCCCTCGATCGTGCGGATGATGTCGCCCAGCGAGATCAGATGCGCCGGGCGCGCAAGGCGGTATCCGCCCATCTTGCCCCGCTGGCTGTCGAGCAGGTTCGCGCCCTTCAGATCGGCGAGGATCAGTTCCAGGAACTTGCGCGGCACATTCGCCTCGGCCGCGATGCGCGTCATCGAGGTCGGCGGCCCTTCGACGGGCATTTCCGCAAGGAACAGCATCGCGCGCAACGCATAACGGGACCGCTGGGTCAACATGGCGCTTCCATGGACCCAAAATGGGGCGAGCGAAAGGCATTTGCGTAAACGCGCATGGCTAACTATATCTCTTCGTGCCGGGTTTCACCCGGCTATGACGATAAACTGCGGCGAGTAATAGACGCAGCGGACCCGGGGGCAGTACCCGGCGGCTCCACCATAAAAGGTGGTGTACTTGGACACCGTTTCTGACGGGGCCGAACCAGGATCGACGTGTGTTGAAAAGCGCTGTTTTCGTTCGGAATGGGACCACCGCAACGGCCCATACACACAAGTGCCAACGATAACGAAGCACTCGCGATTGCGGCGTAATTGAGGGCCTCACGGCCTGAGATTACTCCAAAATAGCGCGGTTGGACCGAACCGGGCAACAGAATCGGATTCCAGCGGTACGGGGAGCACCGGGCAACAGAAGCTCCCCACTTTCCGAATTTTCGGGTGAGCCGAATCTTCCTGGGCCTTGGGGTAGGCGGCGGGTGGATGCTTGCTGGTCGGCTGCCCTCCCAACGTCCGTTCGCACTGAGCGAAGTCGAAGTGCACGGGCGACGCTCGCGGTGAGGCGATGGGGCGTGGCCTTCGACTTCGCTCAGGCTGAACGGGGGTGGGAATGCCTCCATTCCCGCACCCCGGCGGAGGCCGGGGCCCAGGTTCCACCCAGTCGATGGTGCGCCAGACGGTGCGGGGGAGGCAGACCCATTTGCGCCTTCGGAAATGCACCGCAACTGGGCCCCGGCCTCCGCCGGGGCACGGGAAGAAGGCTTACCCCTCCCGCGCCAGGGCCTTCAACTTGTACAGCGCATCCAGCGCCTCGCGCGGCGACAGGCTGTCGACGTCCAGCTTCTCCACCTCGGCCCGGATCGCGTCGCATTGTTCCTCTTCGGCCTGCGCGGCGGCGGCGAAGAGGGGGAGGTCGTCCAGCCCCGCCGCCAGCCCGCCGGTCTTGGCGCGGCCCGCCTCCAGCTTGGCAAGCACCGCCTTCGCCCGCGCGACCGTCATCGGCGGCATGCCCGCAAGGCGTGCGACGGCCAAGCCATAGGAGCGATCCGCCGGGCCTTCGGACACCTCGTGCAGCAGGACCAGCTCGCCCTTCCACTCGCGCGCGCGGACATGGTGCAGCGACAGCGCCTCGCAGCGTTCGGCCAGCCGGGTCAATTCGTGATAATGGGTCGCGAACAGGCACCGGCAGCGATTATCCTCGTGGATCGCCTCCACCACCGCCCAGGCGATGGCGAGGCCGTCATAGGTGGAGGTGCCGCGCCCGACCTCGTCCAGGATGACGAAGCTGCGCGGGGTCGCCTGCGCCAGGATCGCGGCGGTCTCGACCATCTCGACCATGAAGGTGGAGCGTCCGCGCGCGAGATTGTCCGACGCGCCGACCCGGCTGAACAGCCGGTCGACCAGCCCGATCTTCGCCTGGGTGGCCGGGACATAGGAGCCGGCCTGCGCCAGCACCGCGATCAATGCGTTCTGGCGCAGGAAGGTCGACTTGCCGCCCATGTTCGGGCCCGTCACCAGCCAGAGCCGCGAAGCCTCCGACAGTGAACAGTCATTGGCCACGAACCGCTCGCCCGAGCGCGCCACCGCCGCCTCGACCACCGGATGGCGGCCGCCCGTCACGTCGAAGCAGCTATGGTCGACCAGTTCGGGCCGCACCCAGCCGCCCTCGACCGCGCGTTCGGCCAGCCCGCTCGCCACGTCGAGCCGGGCGAGTGCGTCCGCCGTCGCGGCGATGGCTTCGCGCGAGGCCAGCGCGGCGGCGGTCAGCTCCTCCAGATGCGCGGCCTCGGCGGCCAGCGCATGAGCACCGGCCTGCGCGACCTTGCTGGCGACCTCGTGCAGCTCGGGCGTGTTGAAGCGGACCACGCCCGCCAGCGTCTGGCGGTGGGTGAAGCCCGAATCCGGCTTCATCAGCGCATCGGCCGACCGCGCGGGCACCTCGACATGATAGCCGAGCACGCCGTTATGGCGGATCTTGAGCGCGGTGATGCCGGTCTTCTGGCGGAACTCCGCCTCCAGCGCGGCGATGGCGCGGCGGCCGCCTGCCCCCGCGTCGCGCAGATCGTCGAGCGCGACGTCATAACCCGCCGCGATATAGCCCCCTTCGCTGGCCTCGATGGGGGGCGAGGGGACGAGCGCGCGGCGCAGCAGGTCGATCAATTCGCCATGCCCGCGCAGGCGCGGCGTCGTCTCGCGCAACAGGGGAGGGCCGTCGCTCAACTGTTCGGACAATGCCCAGGCCCCGTCGAGTCCGTCGCGCAACTGCCCCAGATCGCGCGGAGAGCCGCGCCCCGCCGCGATCCGCCCGATCGCACGACCGATATCGGGCAGCGCCCGCAGCGCCGCGCGCAGCCGCTCGCGAAGCGCGGCATCGTCATGGAAATGCTGCACGAGGTCGAGCCGGGCCTCGATCGCGTCGCGGTCCATCAGCGGCGCGCCGATATCGCCGGCCAGCGCGCGAGCGCCTGCGCCCGTCACCGTCCGGTCCACCGCGTCGAGCAGCGAGCCCTTGCGCTGGCCGTTCGCGGTCTGGGTCAGCTCCAGGCTCTCGCGCGTCGCCGCATCGATCGCCATCGCCCCGGCCGCCTGCATCAGTACCGGCGGGCGCAGGAAGGGCAGCGCGCCCTTGGCGGTGTGGTCGAGATAGGCGACCAGCCCGCCCGCCGCCGACAGCCCCGCGCGGCTGAACTGCCCGAACCCGTCCAGAGTCGCGACGCCGTAGAGCCGCTTGAGCCGATCCTCGCCCTGGCCGCTGTCGAACGTGGCGGAAGGGCGTAGCGTGGTGGCAGCCTCGGCATGGGTCGCATTCTCGGCCGCGACCACCTCGGCGGCGGCCAGCCGGGCGAGTTCGGCGCCCAGCGCATCCGCCTTCACGTCGATCACCACGAACCGCCCGGTCGAGATGTCGGCGGCGGCCAGCGCCACCGCGCCGCCCGCCTCGCCGATCGCGACGCACCAATTGTCGCACTTGGCGTCGAGCAGCGCTTCCTCGGTCAGCGTGCCCGCCGTGACGACGCGCACGATGCCGCGCGCGACCAGCGCCTTGGACCCGCCGCGCGCCTTGGCCTCGGCGGGGGTCTCGGTCTGCTCGGCGATGGCGACGCGGTGCCCGGCCTTGATCAGCCGTTGCAGATAGGCGGTCGCGGCATGGACCGGCACGCCGCACATCGGGATCTTCTCACCGCCATGCTCCCCGCGCGACGTCAGCGCGATGTCGAGCACGCCCGAGGCGATCCGCGCATCGTCGAAGAACAGCTCGAAAAAATCGCCCATGCGATAGAAGAGCAGGCAATCCTCGGCCTCGGCCTTCAGCGTCAGATACTGGGCCATCATCGGGGTGGGGGTGGTCATTGGGGGCGAGAATCCAGATTGCGTGCACCATGGCGGATGCCGACGATCGATACGATGTCGCCGTTCACGTCATAGCTGAGAATGTAAGGGGGAACCGTCACCAGCTCGCGGGTGCCATCCGCCGCGGGACGGCCACGGCGAGGAAAGTCTCGCAGGCTTTCGCCGAGATCCACGAGTCGCTGCGCGATTCGAGCGGCGGCCTCGGGATCAAAGGCTTCCAGATAGGCGACGATGAGATCGAGCTGGTCGAGGGCCTCGTTCAGCCAGACGACTTGAGCCATTCGCGAAACGATTTGCGGTTCGGGGTTCCCCAGGTGCGGAGCCAGGCGGAAACGGTGGCGTGGTCATGATAGCGCCCGGCGGCGTAATCCGCCCGAGCGCGTTCCAGCGACAGCGCTTCCGCCGCCTCGTCACGCTGCTCGAAAATGCCCGGCTCATGCTCCATGGATGAACGTATAAGGCTGATGCCCGGACTTGCCTAGGGCGGCGAAAGGGCTGCGTGACAGGGTTGTCAGCCGTGTCCGAAACCTTCAAGAGCCGTAGCGTCCTTAGTATCCACAGCATCGAAGGCCGCGCGCATGACCGACGAACCCACCGATCAGTTCTCCGAGCGCGAGGCCCTGCTGTTCCATTCCGAGGGGCGGCCCGGCAAGATCGAGATCATCGCGTCCAAGCCGATGGCGACGCAGCGCGACCTGGCGCTGGCCTATTCGCCCGGCGTCGCGGTGCCGGTGCTGGCCATCGCCGACGATCCCGCCACGGCGTACGACTATACCGCCAAGGGCAATCTGGTCGCGGTCATCTCCAACGGCACCGCGATCCTGGGCCTCGGCAATCTGGGTGCCCTGGCCTCCAAGCCGGTGATGGAGGGCAAGGCGGTGCTCTTCAAACGCTTCGCCGATGTCGACTCGATCGATATCGAGCTGAAGACCGAGGATGTCGACCGGATCATCGACGCGATCGAGTTGATGGAGCCGAGCTTCGGCGGCATCAACCTGGAAGACATCAAGGCGCCCGAATGCTTCATCATCGAGCAGACGCTGCGCGAGCGGATGAACATCCCGGTCTTCCATGATGACCAGCACGGCACCGCGATCATCTGCGCGGCGGGGCTGATCAACGCCTGCCTGCTGACCAAGCGGCGGCTGGACGAGATCAAGGTCGTGGTCAACGGCGCGGGCGCGGCGGCGATCGCCTGTACCGAGCTGATGAAGGCGATGGGCGTCCGCCACGACAATGTCATCATGTGCGACCGCACCGGCGTCATCTATCAGGGCCGCGACGACATCAACCAGTGGCAGTCGGCGCACGCCGCCGTCACCGACCGCCGCACCCTGACCGAAGCGCTGCACGGTGCCGACGTGTTCCTGGGGCTGTCGGCGGCGGGTGCGCTCAAGCCCGAGATGGTCAAGGACATGGCGCCCTCGCCGATCATCTTCGCGATGGCCAATCCGGAGCCGGAAATCCGCCCCGAACTCGCCAAGGCCGCGCGTCCCGACGCGATCGTGGCGACCGGGCGGTCGGACTATCCGAACCAGGTCAACAACGTCATCGGCTTCCCCTTCATCTTCCGCGGCGCGCTCGACGTGCGCGCGACCGGCATCAATGACGAGATGAAGATCGCCGCCGCCAACGCCATCGCCGAACTGGCGCGGCAGCGCGTGCCGGAGGAAGTGGCGCTGGCCTATGGCACGCAGCACAGCTTCGGCCCCGAATATATCATCCCCGCGCCGTTCGATCCGCGCCTGATGGAGCTGGTCCCCTCGGCAGTGGCCAAGGCGGCGATGGATTCGGGCGTGGCGACGCGGCCGATCCTCGACATGGACGCCTATCGCCAGAAGCTGCGCGCGCGTCTCAACCCGACCACCTCGGTCCTGACGCTGGCCTATGAGGGTGCCAAGGCGCACCCCAAGCGCGTGCTGTTCGCCGAGGGCGAAGAGGAAGTCGTGCTGCGCGCCGCCATCGCGTTCAAGGAGGGTGGCTACGGCATTCCGGTGCTGGTCGGGCGCGACGACGTCTATGACCGTCTGGCCGCGCTGGGCGTCACCAACCCCAAGGAATATGAAGTCCATAACAGCCGCACCTCGGAGATGGTGCCGCAGATGGTCGACTTCCTCTATGAGCGGCTCCAGCGGCGCGGTTACCTGAAGCGCGATGCCGAGCGGTTGATCAACCAGGACCGCAACATCTTCGGTTCGGTCATGCTGCAACTGGGCATGGCGGATGCGATGATCACCGGCATCACCCGCACCTATGCGCAGAGCTTCCGCGAGATCCGCCGGGTCATCGATCCGGTCGACGGCAAGGTGCCGTTCGGCATCCACCTGCTCGTCGGACAGAGCCACACCGTCTTCATCGCCGACACCACGGTCAACGAACGCCCCTCCGCCGAGGAACTGGCCGACATCGCCGAGCGCACTGCGGCGGTGGCGCGCCGCATGGGGCATGAGCCGCGCGTGGCCTTCCTGTCCTATTCGACCTTCGGCAATCCCGAGGGCCAGTGGATCGACAATATCCGCGACGGCGTGGCGGAGCTCGACAAGCGGCAGGTCGGTTTCGAATATGAAGGCGACATGGCCCCCGACGTCGCGCTGAATCCCAAGCAGATGGCGAACTTCCCCTTCTCGCGCCTCTCGGGCCCGGCGAACGTCCTCATCATGCCGGGTCTGCAATCGGCCAATATCTCGGCCAAGCTGCTGCGCGAACTGGGCGGCGACAGCATGATCGGCCCGATGCTGATCGGCATGGAAAAGCCGGTGCAGATCGCGCCGATGACCTCGACCGCAGGTGACCTGGTCACGCTGGCGGTGCTGGCGGCGGGCGGCATCGCGCGCTGATCTTCGCTTCGGCTTGAGGGCAGGAAAGGGGGGCTGGGCAACGCGGGTTGTCCGGCCCCCTTTTTTCCTCCCCTGCAAGGGGAGGTGGCAGGGCGAAGCCCTGACGGAGGGGTGTCCCGCTGTGCGAGGTTCCGCCATCCTCGCAAGTGGTGACACCCCTCCACCAGCTTCGCTGGTCCCCCTCCCCTTGCAGGGGAGGAAAAGTACGTGACTGCAAAGCCACAACGGCAGGCCGTCACATTCCGGTCATTACGCTGTCGTTACACTGTCACGCCCCGGCCCCATGCGCCCGCCCCATCGGTTAACAATGCCATTGGGGGCAAGAATATATGTTGAAGTTGCTGGCGAGCGTCGCGCCGATCGCCCTGATCGCGCCTGCGGTATCCGCGCAGACCCTGCCCGCACAGGCCGTCGTCACCGGCGCGGCCAGCGATCCCGTCGCCGCCAATTCCACCACCCCGGCCGACGACCAGACCGCCGCCTCGGGCGATGTCGTGGTGCTGGGCTTCGGCCAGAGCCGCCAGGTCCAGACCGTCACCGCCGCCGACCTCGATCGGTTGACCCCCGGCACGTCGCCGCTCAAGGCGATCTCCAAGCTGCCGGGCGTGAACTTCCAGTCGGCCGATCCCTTCGGCGCCTATGAATGGTCGACCAAGATCTCGCTGCGCGGGTTCAACCAGAACCAGCTGGGCTTCACCCTCGACGGCGTGCCGCTGGGCGATATGAGCTATGGCCCGACCAACGGCCTGCATATCAGCCGCGCGATCATCTCGGAGAATATCGCCTCGACCAGCGTCGCGCAGGGCGCGGGCGCGCTGGGCACCGCCTCGACCAGCAATCTGGGCGGCACCATCCAGTTCACCAGCCGCACCCCGTCGGACACCGCCGGGATCGCCGCGTCGGGCACCTATGGCAGCAACGATACCGCGCGCGCCTTCATCCGTGTCGACAGCGGCGACCTGGGCGGCGGCTTGAAGGGCTATCTGAGCTATGCCTATCTGACCACCGACAAGTGGAAGGGCTATGGCAGCCAGCGTCAGCATCAGGCCAACGCCAAGATCGTCAAGGATTTCGGCGATCGCGGCTCGATCACCGGCTTCTTCAACTTCTCCGACCGTCGCGAGAACGACTATCAGGACCTGAGCCTCGATATCATCAAGCGTCGCGGCTATTTCAACGACAATATCAGCAACAACTATCCGCTGGCCATTCTCTATGCCAAGCAGGCGACCAACGGCGCGGCGGCGGCGGCCTATCAGAAGGCGAACGGATCGCTGAACGGCTTTTCCGCGCCCTATGCCGGGGTCGGGATCGGCCTGCCGAGCGGCATCACGCTGGACGACGGCTATTATGACGCGGCGGGTCTGCGTCGCGACTATCTGGGCGGCGTGACCTTCGACGCGAAGCTGACCGACAGCCTGTCGCTGACCTCGACCAGCTATTATCATCATAACAAGGGGCAGGGGTCGTGGATCACGCCCTACAGCCCGACCACGCTGGGCGCGCCCAATGCCGACGGCACGCCGATCACCAACCCCGCGCCGCTGTCCTTCCGCACGACCCAGTACAGCCTCGACCGTGCAGGGACCATCGCCAAGCTGGCGCTGGCCACCGGCGCCAACACGCTGGCGCTGACCGGCTGGTATGAGAGCAACACGCTGCACCAGGCGCGTCGCCTCTATGGCATGACCGATACCGCAACGCCGAACCGCAACGCGCTGGACTATCAGAGCAATCCGATGTCGACCGCGTGGAACGGCAAGTACGACACCGAGACGCTGCAATATTCGGTCGGCGACACACTCGACATCGGCCAGCTGACCATCAATGGCGGCTGGAAGGGGATGCGCGTGCGCAACCAGGCCAATGTGCTGGCGGGTACGCTGGCGCGCGGCCGGATCAAGAGCCAGGACTGGTTCCTGCCGCAGATCGGCGCGGTGCTGCACCTGGGCAACCAGGCGGAGGTCTTCGCCAGCTATACCGAGAATATGCGCGCCTTCGTCGCCGCCGCGACCGCGCCGCCCTTCTCGATCAGCCAGGCGGCGTTCAATGCGGTCGCCAACACGGTGCGCCCCGAAAAGTCCAAGACGGCCGAGGGTGGCCTCCGTTATCGCACCGGCGGGCTGCAACTGTCGGCGGTCGGCTATTATATCGACTTCTCCGATCGCCTGCTGACCTATTCGGTCGGCACCGCGATCCAGGGCATTCCGCCGACGCTGAACAATGTCGGCGGCGTGGAAAGCTATGGCGCGGAGGTTTCGGCCTTCTACCGCCTGACCCCGGCCTTCTCGGCGCTGGCCAGCTATTCGTACAATCATGCGACCTATCAGCAGACGGTGCGCGACGGTTCGGGCAACCTGCTGGCCGAAAAGGGCCGCTATGTCGTCGACACGCCGCAGAACATGGTCAAGGGCGAGCTGGTCTATGACGACAGCCGGTTCTTCGGCCGGGTCGGCGCGGATTATATGTCGAAGCGTTACTTCACCTATCTGAACGACCAGTCGGTGGCGGGTCGCGTGCTGGTCGATGCCAGCATCGGTTATCGCTTCCCCGAGGCCTGGGGCGGCTTATCGATCGAGGGCAGCGTGACCAACCTGACCGACAAGCGCTATATCTCGACTATCGGCACCAACGGCTTCACCGCCAGCGGCGACAACCAGACGCTGCTCGCCGGCGCGCCGCGCCAGTGGTTCGTGACGCTGAAGAAGGGATTCTGATAGAACCCCGCTCTAGCCTCTAGAGCAAATTCCGAGCGTCTTGAATCGATGGGGGATTCCCAAGCGGCTTGAAGTCTGATTCAAGATCGTCACCGGCGACAGGAGGCCGGTCAG
>NZ_JBEPKL010000027.1:0-60064 GCF_040544655.1 Sphingomonas sp. 1185 | reverse complement strand
CGGTGCCGCCATCGACACCTTCACGCCTGCCGAATGCGCCAACTACTTCGCCGCAGCCGGTTACGATGCAGACTGATCGGAATTTGCTCTAGCGCGGCATCTGTTGCAGCATCTGGATATGCTGCTGCACGATCGGGACGGCGCTTTGCGCGCTGGCCTTCAGCGCGGGCTTGTCGCCGTTCGCCGCATAGCCCTGGTGCAGTTCGAGCGCGGCCTGATGCGCGGGGATCTGCTGCCCGATATAGAGCCGGTCGAAAGCGTCGCCCGAAGCGCGGTTCAGCTCGCCGATCGAAGCCTGTGCCCCGCCCAGCCGGGGCGGTGTCGGCCTCAGGCCGTCCTGTCGCGCCGCGTGCACGGTGGCGGCGGTCGTCTGCTGGTGATGGTCGATCATCATCTGCGCGAATCGCCGGACTTCGGCATTGCGCGACTTTTGTAGCGCGAGCTTGCTGGAGGTGATCTCGTACAGATCGCTCATGCCCGCCGCCTTCACATAATCGGGGGTCTGCGCCATGCCGGAGATGGGGGCGGCGGCGATGCCGAGCGCGAGGCGAAGGGCAGGCGCGATGCGAAGGGCCTTGGGCATGATGATCTCCCGTGCGATGGATGCGGGATCGCAACCGGCCGATCATCGCGCTGTTCGGTATAAGCATCGGAAATATAACGCGGATCAGTCACTTGGGCGATATGGGAGAGGCGCGTCCACCGGGAAAAGGCACGGCGCTGCGATATTAGGGCATGACACCGCCGCCTGCCGTCTGTTAGCCCTGTCGCCATGCCCGTTTCGGCCGCCGCATCCGCCCGCGAGATCCTCGTCCGCCTCCACGACGTAATGGCGTCGCGCGCGCCCGCCCAAGCCAAGCTGAACCAGGTGGTCCAGATCATCGGCGAGGCGATCGGCAGCGAGGTATGCTCCATCTATCTGCTGCGCGAAGGGGTGCTGGAGCTGTTCGCGACGCGCGGGCTGGCCGAGGAGGCGGTCCACGTCACCAAGCTGGCGCTGGGCGAGGGGCTGGTTGGCACGATCGCCGAGGATGTCGAGGTGCTGAACCTGGACGAAGCCGCGAGCCATCCCGATTTCGCCTATAAGCCCGAGACGGGCGAGGACCGGTTCCACAGCTTTGCGGGCGTGCCGATCATCCGGCGCGAACGGGCGGTGGGCGTGCTGGCGGTGCAGCATAGCGAGCCGCGCAAATATGCCGATGTCGAGATCGAGGCGCTGCAGACCGTCGCAATGGTCCTGTCCGAACTGATCGCCAATGCCGGGCTGATCGACGCGACGGGCGCGGCGGGGGCGCGGCCGCAGATGACCGCATCGGTCCGGCTGGGCGGGCAGAAGCTGGTCGACGGCATGGGCAGCGGCTTTGCCGTCTACCACCAGCCGCGCATCGTCATCGAGCATACGGTCGCCGAGGACATCGATGCCGAGCGCCGCCGGGTCTATGCCGCGTTCGACAAGATGCGCGAACAGATCGACCGCATGGCGCGCGAGGCCGAGTTCGGCGTGGCGGGCGAGCATGTCGAGGTCATCGAGACCTATAAGATGTTCGCCTATGACGAGGGCTGGGCGCGCCGGATCAACGAGGCGATCGACAGCGGCCTGACCGCCGAGGCCGCGATCGAGCGGGTGCAGCAGCGCACGCGCCAGCGGATGCGCCAGATCGACGATCCGCTGCTCGCCGACCGGATGCACGATCTGGAGGACCTGTCCAACCGGCTGTTGCGCATCGTGTCGGGCCAGATGGGCACGGCGGCGCAGCTGGGCCTGCGCCAGGACACGATCCTGATCGCGCGCAACCTGGGTCCGGCCGAGCTGCTGGAATATGACCGGCGGCGGCTGAAGGGCGTGATCCTGGAGGAAGGGTCGCTGACCGCGCATGTCATCATCGTGGCGCGTGCGATGGGCGTGCCCGTGCTGGGCCGGGTCAGCGATGTGCGGCGCCAGATCGCGGAGGGCGACCAGCTGCTCCTCGACGTGACCGAGGGCAGCGTGCTGGTCCGTCCGACCTCGGCGATGGAGGAGGCGTTCGAGGCCAAGCTGGCGCTGCGCCAGAAGCGGCGCGCGGCGTTCGCGGCCCTGCGCGACGTGCCGCCGGTGACGAAGGACGGGCACCGCGTCACGCTGATGGTCAATGCCGGGCTGCGCGACGATGCCGCCGCGCTCGACACCACGGGGGCGGACGGGATCGGGTTGTTCCGCACCGAATTCCAGTTCCTCGTCTCCGCCACCCTGCCGCAGCGCGAGCGGCAGCAGCGTCTGTACCGCGACGTGATGGAGGCGGCGGGCGACCGGCCGGTCGTTTTCCGCACCATCGACATCGGCGGCGACAAGGCGCTACCCTATCTGAACACGCCCGCCGGGGACGAGGAGAATCCGGCGATGGGCTGGCGCGCGCTGCGCCTGGCGCTGGAGCGCGACGGGCTGATGAAGGCGCAGGCGCGCGCGCTGATCGAGGCGGGGGCGGGGCGCACCCTCCACGTCATGTTCCCGATGGTGTCGGAGGCGTGGGAGTTCGACGAGGCCAAGGCGCTGTTCGAGGCGCAGCGCGCCTGGCTGGACGCGCGCGGACGCCGCCTGCCGATCGAGGTGCGCTATGGCGCGATGCTGGAGGTGCCCGCGCTGGCCGAACAGCTCGACCTGATCCTGCCCAATGTCGACTTCCTGTCGATCGGCACCAACGACCTGACCCAGTTCCTGTTCGCCGCCGACCGGGCCAACCCGAAGCTGGCCGAGCGCTATGACTGGCTCAGCCCCTCGATCCTGCGCTTCCTGCGCCGGGTGGTCGAGCCCGCGCGCGCGGCGGGGGTGCGCGTCGGCGTGTGCGGCGAGATGGGCGGGCGGCCGCTGGAGGCGATGGCGCTGATCGGGCTGGGGCTCGACCGGCTGTCGATCACCCCGGCGGCGGTCGGGCCGGTCAAGGCGATGATCCGCTCGCTCGACCGCGCCGCGATCACCGCCGAGATGGCGCGGCTGCTCGCCAATCCGGTCCGCGACATGCGCGGGGCGCTTGGTGCCTGGGCTGCGACGAATGGTGTGGAATTGGCCTGACGCGGGGCGGGGCTCCGCGTTGACTTGATCCCAGCCGTCTGAAAGAACGACCGCGATCATGGGGTGGGCCATGGTCACTTCGGAGTTGAGAATGGACGAGGTTAATCCCGGCCACGATGCCGCACCGGCGGCACCTGCCCGCGCCGGTGACGTCCTGCGCACGGCGCGCGAGGCGCAGGGGCTTTCGCTCGGCGATATCGGTGCGCGGACGCGTATCCCCAGCCGCCATCTCGCGGCGATCGAGGCATCCGATTATCAGAGCCTGCCATCGGCCACCTATGCGGTCGGCTTCGCCAAGGCCTATGCCCGTGCCGTGGGCGCGGACGAGGTGGCGATCGCGCAGGCGGTGCGCGCCGATGTCGACCGGCTGGGCCGCCGCATCACCGAATATGTGCCCCAGGATATCGCCGATCCCGCCCGCGTGCCGTCGCGCGGGCTGGCGATCCTCGGCGTCGGGCTGGCGCTGGCGCTGCTGATCATCGCCGGGCTGTGGTACGGCACCGACCTGTTCCGCCGCGACCACACCGCGCAGGAGGTGCCCGCCGCGACCCCGCTCGCCAACGCGAACGCCGCCGCCCCGGCCCCGACGCCCGCACCCAGCCCGACCCCGGTGACGGGCGGCAAGGTCGTGCTGACCGCCAAGGGCGATGTCTGGCTGCGCGTCTATGACGCCAACAACGTCACGCTGAAGATGGGCACGCTGAAGCCCGGCGAGCAATATGAGGTGCCCGCCAATGCGCAGGGGCCGCTGTTGAATGTCGGCCGTCCCGACAAGCTGGCGGTGACGCTGAACGGCGCGGCCATCCCGCCGCTGGGCGACGGATCGCGCGCGATCAAGGACGTGCGGCTCGACCCCGCCTCGATCGCGGCGCGTCTGTCCGGCGCGCCCCAGCCCGCCGCCAGCACTTCGCCGACCCCTGTCGCCGCGCCGCGCGTGCGCGAGGAGCGGCGGCGCCCGACGACGACCGGCAACGATGCAGGGGTGGCGGCACCGCCCGCCCCCGCGCCGTCGCCGACGCCCGCCGCCACGGCACCGGCGGATCTTTAAGGCTGGAGACAGCCGGGACGGGGCATAGGGTGCCGCGTCCGTTCAACAACCAGCCCACCGGGGGGTGAGACCGATGCGTAACCTGTTGTTGGCCGGGGTCGCGGCCGTGATGATCCTGCCGACCGCCGCGCAAGCCCAGTCCAATGTCGAGGGCCGGGTCGGCAAGCTGGAAAGCGAGATGCGCGCGGTCCAGCGCAAGGTGTTTCCGAACGGCGCGGGCGGCTATGTCCAGCCCGAGATCACCGCGCCCCAGACCCAGGCGCAGGCCCCCGGCGTGCCCGCGACGAGCGCGCTGGCCGACCTGACCTCGCGCGTTACCTCGCTGGAGGAGCAGATGGCCAATCTGACCGGCCAGATCGAGCAGAACGGCTTTCGCACCCGCCAGCTTCAGGAGCAGTTCGACGCCTATAGGCGCGGCACCGAGGCGCGGTTGAAGGCGCTGGAGGCCGGGCCTGCCCCGATCGCCCCGGCCGGGCAGAGCGCGCCGCTCGACACCGGAACGCCCGCGCCGACGGCCTCGACCCGTCCGACCAAGACCCCGGCGGCGGTCGTCGCCAGCGGCGATACGGCGGCCCCGGCGGCGGCCGGCGGCGCGGCGGTGGAAAAGCCATCGACCGGCGATGCGGCCGAGGACGCCTATCTCTATGGCTATCGCCTGTGGGCGGCCAAGCGCTACCCCGAGGCCGAGGCGCAGTTGAAGAAGGTCGTCGCGGACTATCCCAAGAGCCGCCGCGCCAGCTATGCGCAGAATCTGCTGGGCCGTACCTATCTCGACTCGGGCAAGCCCAGCCTCGCCTCGATGGCCTTTTATGAGAATTACAAGAAATTCCCCGATGGCGAGCGCGCGCCCGAAAGCCTGATGTATCTGGGCCAGGCGCTGACCAAGCTCAACAAGGCCGCCGATGCCTGCAAGGTCTATGACGAGCTGAGCGATGTCTATGGCGCCAAGCTGTCGGGCGCGATGAAGGGGCAGGTCGCGGCGGGACGTTCGGCGGCCAAGTGCCAGTAAGCGGCTGATCCGCTCGAAACCGGCGGCGGGCAGGGGGCCGAAACCCCTTGCGCGCGGGCGGCGGAAGGGCCAGAGCGGGCGCATCCCTCACCAGTTTCGAGAGCATCATGGCCACCGATGCCACGGCCGTCGATCAGATCGCGCGTTTCGCGGCGGATCTGACGATCCTTCACGATTTGTCCTCCGATACGGCGCCGCTGTTGCTGGGCGTGTCGGGCGGCCCCGACAGCATGGCGATGCTGATGCTGGCGGCTTCGGCCTTTCCGGGGCGGATCGCGGTGGCGACGGTCGATCACGGTCTGCGCCCCGAGGCCGCCGACGAGGTGCGGATGGTCGCGGCACATTGCGCCACGCTGGGCGTGCCGCATCACGCCCTCAGGCCCGGCGAGGCGATCGCCGGGGCCAGCATCCAGGCACAGGCGCGCGAGGTCCGCTATGCGCTGCTCGCCGAGCAGGCGCGGGCGATCGGCGCGGCGGCGATCCTGACCGCGCATCATGCCGACGACCAGGCCGAGACCTTCCTGATGCGCGCCGCGCGTGGGGCCGGGCTGTCGGGGCTGTCGGGGGTCCGGGCCCGGACGGTCATCGCGGGGGTGACGGTGCTGCGCCCGCTGCTCGACTGGCGCCGCGCCGAGCTGCGCCGGATCGTCCGCCGCGCCGAGGCGCCCTTTGTCGACGATCCCGCCAATCATGATCCCCGGCACGACCGCACCCGGTTCCGCCAGCTGCTCGACGGGCATGAATGGCTGGGCGTGGCGCAGCTCGCGCGGGCGGCGGCGCAACTGGCCGAGGCGGACACCGATCTGCGCGCGACGGTCGACTGGCTGTGGCAGGAGCGGGCGCAGATCGACGCGGACAATGTCCGCATCGCCGCCGCCGACCTGCCGCGCGAGCTGGGGCGTCGGCTGGCGCGGCGCGCGATCGGCACCGTCCGCGCCGCCGCCGCGATCGAGGCTCCCGCCTGGAACGAGGGCGGCAATATCGAGAAGCTGCTCGACGCGCTGGCGCAAGGCAGCCGCGCGACCCAGGCGGGCGTGATCGCCAGCGTGCGGTCGGGTATCTGGCGCTTCCGTCCCGCGCCGCCCCGCCGCACCGGCTGAGCCGGGGGCCGACTCGGGCGCGTGATCGACGTCGGAGGGGGCGCTCGATCACTTTGATCGGCGTTGTTCCATTGCCATTAACCTCGCTGTGCCTATCTTGAGGGCTGAAAGGTATCCGGCACCGATGAACGACAACGACAAGCAACAGAGCCCCGATCCCAATGGGGGCGGCAACCCCTGGATGAAGAGCCTGTTGATCTGGGTGGGCATCCTGATGGCGCTCGCCCTGTTCGTCAGCCTGTCCGGCGCGGGATCGTCGGCGCAGAGCGGCAACCAGATCGAATATTCCACCTTCCTCGACAAGGTGGACGAGGGGACGGTGAAGACCGCCGTCATCTCGCGCGATTCGATCACCGGCACGCTGTCCTCGGGCGAGAAGTTCCGCACCAGCCCGGTCCCCGATTCGCAGCTGATCCCGCGTCTGCGCGACAAGGGCGTGACCTTCACGGCCAAGGCCGAGGAAGGCCCGTCGATCTGGATGCTGATGCTGTACAACTCGCTGCCGTTCCTGCTGTTCATCGGCATCGCCTTCTTCGTTCTGCGCCAGATGCAGAAGGGCGGCGGGGCCAGCGGCGCGATGGGCTTTGGCAAGAGCCGCGCGCGGATGCTGACCCAGAAGGAAGGCAAGGTGACCTTCGACGATGTGGCCGGCATCGATGAAGCGCGCGAAGAGTTGCAGGAAATCGTCGAATTCCTGAAGGACCCGTCGAAGTTCGCCCGTCTGGGCGGCAAGATCCCGAAGGGCGCACTGCTGGTCGGCTCGCCCGGCACCGGCAAGACGCTGCTGGCGCGCGCGATCGCGGGGGAGGCGGGCGTGCCCTTCTTCACCATTTCGGGTTCGGACTTCGTCGAGATGTTCGTCGGCGTCGGCGCCAGCCGCGTGCGCGACATGTTCGAACAGGCCAAGAAGAGCGCGCCTTGCATCGTCTTCATCGACGAAATCGACGCGGTCGGCCGCCATCGCGGTGCGGGCCTGGGCAACGGCAATGACGAGCGCGAGCAGACGCTGAACCAGCTGCTGGTCGAGATGGATGGTTTCGAGGCCAATGAGGGCATCATCATCATCGCCGCGACCAACCGTCCCGACGTGCTCGACCCCGCGTTGCTGCGTCCCGGCCGCTTCGACCGCCAGGTCGTGGTGCCGCGTCCGGATATCGATGGCCGCGTGAAGATCCTCGAAGTCCATATGAAGAAGGTGCCGCTGGCACCCGACGTCGATGCCCGCGTCATCGCGCGCGGCACGCCGGGCTTCTCGGGTGCGGACCTGGCCAATCTGGTCAACGAAGCCGCGCTGATGGCCGCGCGCAAGGGCAAACGCCTGGTCGCCAATGCCGAGTTCGAGGAAGCCAAGGACAAGGTCATGATGGGCGCGGAGCGTCGCTCGATGGTCATGACCGAGGACGAGAAGCGGATGACCGCCTATCACGAGGCGGGCCATGCGATCATCGCGCTTCACGAACCGGCTTCGGACCCGATCCACAAGGCGACGATCATCCCGCGCGGTCGCGCGCTGGGCATGGTGATGCGCCTGCCGGAGCGCGACTCGTACAGCTATCACCGCGACAAGATGTACGCGAACCTGGCGGTCGCCATGGGCGGTCGTGTCGCCGAGGAGATCATCTTCGGTTACGACAAGGTGTCGAGCGGCGCGAGCGGCGACATCCAATATGCCACGGGTCTGGCGCGTGACATGGTCACCAAATGGGGCATGTCGGACAAGGTCGGCCCGGTGGAATATGCCCAGCCCGAGGGCGAGAGCTTCCTGGGTTATTCGTCCAGCCAGCCGGTGCGCATGTCCAACCAGACTGCGCAGCTGATCGACGACGAGATCAAGTCGATCGTCGAGGGCGGCCTGCACCGTGCCAAGCACGTCCTGACCGAGCATGTCGACCAGCTCCATCTGCTGGCCGGTGCGCTGCTGGAATATGAGACGCTGTCGGGCGACGAGATCAAGAAGCTGATCGCGGGCGACGATATCGGTCGCGACGATCCCAAGGCGAAGGCGGTGCCGATCGCCAAGGCGGGAACCTCGATCCCGAAGACGCGGCGCGGCCCCGGACCGTTCGGATCGCCGAGCCCGCTGGGGGCGTGATCTTCCAGCCAAGCTGACACAAGGGCCATCCCCGAAAGGGGGTGGCCTTTTTGTTTGGAGGCGCGCGCCCTCCCGTGGGCTTCGACTTCGCTCAGCGTGAACGGCGGTTTCGGGTGGGGCTCATGCGTTAAGGGTGGGGGCGTACCCCCCCGCCTGGCTTAAGTCGTATCGACATTCAGCATTGCGCCTTCTTCCCTCTCCCCTGGCCAGGGGAGAGGGTTAGCGAAGCTTGCCAGCTTGCTGGCTAGCGCAGCTTGGGTGAGGGGTTGAGCGAGCCCAAAGGCTCGCGCGCTCGCGGAGCGAGCGCCACCCCTCACCCAGCTCCGACTAAGCCTTTGCTCTCGCAAAGGCCAAGTCTGCGCAACCCTCTCCCCTCTGCGAGGGGCGAGGGAAGGGAAGGCATCGCTGGATGTCGATCGGCCCTGGCCTGGGCGAAGTCGAAGGCCATGTCCCAAGAGGCCCCGCTTTCCACCAGCATCCAGCGCGCGATGCGGCCGCGCGAGCGGGGGTTGGTGTAGAGCGTCAGATCGCCGGTCATCGCATGTCTCCTCGATACGTGCCGGACCGGTCAGACCCGGTCGAGATGGCGATGCAGGAAGCGCGTCGTCCGCTCCCATGCCTGCGCGGCCGCCGCCGCGTCATAGCGCGCCGCCGAGCTGTCATTGTTGAACGCATGATCGACGCCGGGATAGGTGAAGGCCTCGACCGGCCGCCCCGCCGCCTTGAGCGCCGCGACCCAAAGCGTGCCGGTCGCGTTCACGCGCGCATCCTTGCCCGCATAATGGAGCATCAGCGGCGTGCGGACCTTCGCCGCCTCGGCCGGGTCGGGGGCGGGCCCGTAATAGGCGACCCCCGCCGCCAGGGCCGGTCCCGCCGCCACCGCCAGCCGGTTGACGAACGCCCCGCCCCAGCAAAAGCCGACCGCGCCGACCTTGCCCGTCCCCGTGCGGTCCGCCCGCCCATGGTCGATCATCGCCCGCGCCTGGGCCAGCGCCAGATCATAGTCGAGCGTACCGATCAGGGTGCGCGCCTTGTCCTCGTCGGGCGGCGTGCCCCCCTGGGGGGCGAGCAGGTCGGGCGCGATCGCGTGGAATCCGACCAGCGCCAGCCGCCGCGCGACATCCTCGATATGCGGGGTCAGGCCGCGATTCTCATGGATGAGCAGGACCGTGCCCAAGCGCTTCCGCGCCGCTCTGGGCACCGCGACATAGGCGGCGGAGCGGGCCCCAGCCTCCATCCCCTCGCGCCGATCAATGCGCAGCCGGGCGTCATGCGGATCTACGACCGTGGCCGCCGCCGGGCTCGCGGCGATGCCCAGGATCAGCACCTCGGCCGCCGCAGCCGACCCAGCCAGCGCGGTCATCTGGCGCAACAGGTTGCGGCGGTCGTGATGCTCATGGGTGAAGGCGTCATAGATCCGGACGGCCCGGTCATGCAGCGAATCGGTCGGGGGGATATCGGTCATGCGGGCATCCTCCACTCCTGACCGCGGGTCCGGCATCGGCGCCGGTGATTTTGCGATCCGGATGAGGAGCTTAGTCGGGTGCGGGGACCGGGGCTAGGCTCGATCGGGTACGGTTACGACACGGTGGTGCTCGACTATGGGACGACGATGGTCGCGCCCGCCTATCGCGCGATCAACCCGATGATGAAGGTGCCCGCCATCGTCCATCGCGGACAGGTGGTGACCGAAACCGCCGCGATCTGCGCCTATCTGGCCGACGCCTTTCCGGATGCCGGGCTGGCGCCATTGCCGGCGGAGCGTGCCGATTATTATCGCTGGCTGTTCTTCGCGGCGGGCCCGCTGGAGGCGGCGATCACCAACCGCGCGATGGGCGTGACCCCGACGGTCGAGCAGCAGCGCATGGCGGGCTATGGCGATTTCGACCGGGCGGTGGCGGTGATCGGCGATGCGGTGGCGCGCCATCCCTATATCGCGGGCGATCGCTTCACCGCCGCCGATGTCTATCTGGGGTCGCAGCTGATGTGGTTCACCCAGTTCGGACTGCTGCCCAAGACCGAGCCGGTCATGGCCTATATCGGCCGGTTGAGCGATCGCCCCGCCCATGCGCGCGCCACGGCGCTGGACGACGAAAGGGTTGAGGAAGGGGTGGCCTGACTCCGCCCCGGCGGGTCAGGCGAGTACCGGAAATGCGCGCTGCGCCTGCTGGGCGGCGCGCAGCATGTCGAGCCCTGCGGCGAAATGATTGCCCGCCAGCGGCTGGTTCAGCGCATCGGCGCCCTCCAGCGCGGCCTGGGCCAGCGCGATGATTTGATCGAGGGTCGGGGCAGGAGCGGACATCGCGGTTTCCAGGGCAACGGGTTTCGGACCATCGCGTGACGGCCGTGCAATCGCATAACGCGCAAGGCTTAAGCTTCGATAACTTTTTTCGCGATAACGAATATCCGTGGCCAAGTGACCATCTGCCCCCGAGCGGGACACTCGGGGGCAGGGTGCGCGTGGGTCAGCGCATCAGGACCAGTTCCTCGGCCATGGTCGGGTGCAACGCGACAGTGGCATCGAACTGCGCCTTGGTGAGCCCCGCCTTCACCGCGACCGCCGCCGCCTGGATGATCTCGGGCACGTCGGGGCCGATCATGTGCAGCCCGACCACCCGGTCGGTGTCGCCGTCGCAGACCATCTTGTAGAGCGCACGTTCGTCGCGCCCCGCCAGCACATTCTTCATCGGGCGGAAGTCGGAGGTATAGACGCGGACCGAGCCCAGCTTCTGCTTGGCCTGCGCCTCGGTCATGCCGACCCCCGCCATGGGCGGGTGGCTGAACACGGCGGCGGGGATGCAGTCATAATCGACGCGGGTCGGCTTGTTGCCGAAGATCGTGTCGGCAAAGGCCTGTCCCTCACGGATCGCCACCGGGGTCAGCTGGACGCGGTTGGTCACGTCGCCGACCGCGTAGATGCTGTCGCAGGTCGAACGATTATCCTCGTCCACCTTGATCGCGCCATGCTCGTCCAGCTCGACGCCCGCCGATTCCAGCCCCAGCCCATGGGTGTTGGGCAGGCGGCCGGTCGCGAACATGACCAGGTCGACCTCGATCGGCGCATGGTTCGACATGGAGACCAGCAGCGACCCGTCCGCCTGCTTCTCGATCCCCTCGAACGTCGCGTCGAAGCGGAACTCGATCCCCTTCATCATCGAAATCTGGAGCAGCCGGTCGCGGATCGTCAGGTCGTATCCGCGAAGAATGTCCTTGCTGCGGTTGATCAGCGTGACGTGCGCGCCGAACTGGTGGAAGACGCCCGCAAATTCGTTGGCGATATAGCCCGCGCCCGCGATCAGCACGCGGCTGGGGATCGCATCGAGATGGAACGCCTCGTTGGAGGTGATGCCGTGCTCATGGCCGGGGCAGGAGGGGACGGCGGGATGCGCGCCGACCGCGATCAGGATCTTGTCGGCGGTCTTCTCGGTCCCGTCGGCCAGGCGCACGCTGTGCGGGCCGGTGACGACCGCGCGCTGCTGGATGATCTCGACCTTATGGCTCTCCAGCGTGTTGGTATAGGCGCCGTTCAGCCGGTCGACCTCCGACAGGACATTGTCGCGCAGCGTCTTCCACGAAAATTCGCACTCGCTGGGCACCTGCCAGCCAAAGCGGCGGGCGTCCTTCAGGTCCTCGGCGAAATGCGCGCCGTATACGAGCAGCTTCTTCGGCACGCAGCCACGGATGACGCAGGTGCCGCCGACGCGATACTCCTCGGCCACCGCCACGCGCGCGCCATGCGCCGCCGCGACCCGCGACGCCCGCGTTCCCCCCGAGCCTGCGCCGATGACGAACAGGTCATAGTCATACTCAGCCATGGGATCGGTTTCTCCGGGGAATGGGGGCGACAGGCCCGCCTAAAAGCATAACGGGGGACGCCGAGCCAAGTTCAGCGTCCCCCTGACAGTGATCGGAAATTCAAATTCCTCCCCTGCCAGGGGAGGTGGCACGCGTCGCGTGACGGAAGGGGGGGCGCTATCGAGAGGGGGACACCCTTCCACCAGCTTCGCCGGTCCCCCTCCCCTGGCAGGGGGAGGATCGGATCACCCAAAGGCGCGCTTGATCAGGTCCTCGGTCGAGGGATCGAAATCCTGCCCGCCCTGTTCGGCGGCCTTGGCCATTTCCTTGCCCAGCTCGACGCCGAACTGGTCGAAGCTGTTGATGCCCAGGATCACGCCGTTCACGAACACGCGGTGCTCGTAAAAGGCGATCAGCGCGCCCAGCGTGCGCGGGTCGAGCGTCTCGAGCAGGATGGTCGAGGACGGACGATCGCCGGAATAGCTGCGCGCGGGATCGTCGGTCTTCTTGCCCTTCATCAGCGCGGCGCCCTGCGCGAAGGCGTTGAGCAGCAGCTGGCGGTGATGCTCGTCGCTCAGCACATCGCCCGGCTCGACCACCGCGATGAACTCGACGGGGACGAGGTGGGTGCCCTGGTGGAGAAGCTGGAACACCGCATGCTGCGCATCGGTGCCGACCCCGCCCCAGGTGATCGCGGCGGTGGGACGGCCGACGGGCTGGCCATCGACGGTCACGCCCTTGCCGTTCGATTCCATCTCCAGCTGCTGGAGATAGGAGGGCAGGAGGCGCAGCCGCTCGTCATAGGCGAAGGGCGCGCGCGTCTCGGCATGGCGGACCTGGGTATAATAGAGGTCGGCAAAGGCGGCGAGCGCGGGGGCGTTCTGCGACAGGTCGGTCAGGCGGAAATGGCGGTCCATCTCGGCCGCGCCTTCGAGCAGTTCCTCGAACGCGTCCCAGCCCAGGCCCAGCGCGGCGGGGAAGCCGATCGTCGACCAGAGCGAATAGCGGCCGCCGACCGACTCGGCGAAGGACAGGATGCGCGTCTCGTCCACGCCCCATTCGACCGCCTTGGCGGGGTTGGCGGTCAGTGCGATGACCCGGCCATAGGGGTCTTCTACGCCGTGCTCGGTCATCCACTGGAGCGCCGAGGTGGCGTTGAGCATCGTCTCGGTGGTGGTGAAGGTCTTGGACGCGACGACCAGCAAGGTGGCGGCGGGGTCGAAACGCTTGAACACCTCCTCCAGCGCGACGCCGTCGACATTGGAGACGATCGCGACGTCATAGCGGTCGCTGTCGCGGCCCAGCGCATCGACCAGCAGGTCGGGGCCCAGCGCCGATCCGCCGATGCCGATGTGCAGGACATGGCGGATGGGGCCCAGCGCCTCGGCCTCGATCGCGTCGATCAGCGCGCGCATCCGGGCGTGCGAGGCGCGGGCGGTGGCGACGCTTTCGGGATTGCCTTCGCCACGCTCGGCGGTGTGCTCGACCGCACGGCCTTCGGTGACGTTGACCACCTCGCCGCCGAACAGCGCGTCGCGCTTGGCAGCCAGTCCCTTGGTCTTGGCCAGTTCGGCGAAGGCGGCGACGGCCTCTGGCGTCAGATGCGTCTTGGACCAGTCGAAATGGATGCCCGCCACGTCCAGGCTGAGCGAGGCCAGCCGGTTGGGATCATTCGCGAAAAGATCGAGAAGCGGAGTCTGCGGGAGCGATTCGATCGTCGACCAGTCGGCAGCCATGATGCCTGTTCCTTCCTTGACCTGCCCCAAAGGGCTTCATCCACGGCGTTAGACAATGCGGGTGCGCAAAGCCAAGCCCTAGATTGGTATGGTGGATCAGGCTGGTACGCGAAATCGCCACGGGCGGGCGACTTGCGGCGGATCGGTCAGCGGTGCTTCACCGCCACCGGGTCGCGCACCACGCCGACATCGGCGAAGCGCCGGGGCTCGGCGGGCTGGGGTACGGGCTGGGCCAGTTCGCGCTGCCAATAGCCGACATCGATCCAGCGGCCATGCTTGTGGCCGACCTCGCGGAAGACGCCCGCGCGGCGGAAGCCGACCGCCTCGTGCAGCTTGATCGATCCGTCATTGGGCAGCGCGATCACGCCCATCGCCTGGGTGAAGCCCTGCGCGGTCAGCGTGTCGACCAGCGCCTCGTAGAGCAGCCGTCCGACGCCCGCGCGTTGCGACACGTCGGCGACATAGATGGTCGTCTCCACCACCCAGCGATACGCCTCGCGCTCGCGGAAGCGCGCGGCATAGGCATAGCCGATCACCGCATCCTCGCGGCCCGCCTCGTCGCTCAGCGTGGCGACGATCCATGGATACAGCCCGTCCGCGCCCTCCATCCGCGCGCGCATCGCATCGGCATCGGGCGCCTGCGTCTCGAAGGACACCACGCCCGCCAGCACATGCGGCGCATAGATGGCGGCGATGGCGGCGGCGTCATCGGGGCGGGCGGCGCGAATGGCGATCATGGGGCGTGCGTCTCCTGAAACGATGGGCCTGCCTAGCGCGCGGACGCGCCGTTCGGAAAGCCCCGATTCCCGCGCGCCGTTTGGGGAAGGCCCCAATCCCGAGCCCCGTTCGCACCGAGCGAACTCGAAGTGCACGCCCCACATCGGGGCAAAGGGTTTCCCCTGGCCTTCGACTTCGCTCAGGCTGAACGGAGGTGGCGGATCAGCTCACAACCCCAGCTTTGCGATCAGCAGATCGAGCAGCCGCTCGTCGCTGACCGAGCCCACCGGACCCAGGCCGCCGCATTCCAGGCAGCGCGCCTGCACCGACCCGCCGCGCGCCAGTCGCGCGACATCGCCCAGCGCGCGGGCCGCGACCGCGCG
Organism: Sphingomonas sp. 1185; assembly: GCF_040544655.1. Taxonomy (NCBI): domain Bacteria; kingdom Pseudomonadati; phylum Pseudomonadota; class Alphaproteobacteria; order Sphingomonadales; family Sphingomonadaceae; genus Sphingomonas; species Sphingomonas sp. 1185. The sequence goes on along the minus strand of NZ_JBEPKL010000027.1, from coordinate 45,138 downwards.
ACGCTCCGCCGCCGCGATGGCGAACACGTCGCCGCCCTGCTGCGTGTCGTCATCGTCGCTGTCGAACCCTTCGGCCAGCGTCGCGGCGAAGCCCGGCTTCTTCTCCAGATATTCGGCATAGACCTTGGCGGGGTCCAGCCTGGCGCGGCGCGCGGCCTCGGCGATCGCGTCGGACAGGGTGCCGAACCGGTCGACCAGCCCGATCTGCCGCGCGGTGCCGCCGTCCCACACGCGTCCCTGCGCGATGGTGTCGACCTTTTCCACCGACATGTGGCGCGACTCGGCGACGCGGGTCAGGAACTGGCGATAGCCATTCTCGATCCCCGCCTGGAGGATGGTGTCGAGCATCGGGGTGAAGCCGCCCAGCACATCGGGCTGGCCGGTCAGCGGCGTGGTCTTCACCCCGTCGGTGGTGATGCCGATCTTGGCCATCGTGTTCTCGAACGAGGGGATCAGCCCGAAAATGCCGATCGACCCGGTGATCGTGCCCGGCTCGGCGAAGATCAGGTCGGCGGGGGTCGAGACCCAATAGCCGCCCGACGCGGCCAGGCCGCCCATCGACACGATGACGGGCAGCTTCTGCCGCTTGGCCTCCAGGATCGCCTGGCGGATCTGTTCGGAGGCCAGCACCGAGCCGCCGGGCGAGGCGACGCGGACGACCAGCGCCTTCAGTTTCTTCTTGGCCAGCCCGTCGAGCAGCGCCTTGGCGATCGTATCGCCCGCCGCGGTGCCGGGGCCCGCCTCGCCATCGACGATATTGCCCGCGATGGTCAGCACGCCGATCGCGTCGCCCTGCGTCGGCAGGGGATGGGCACGCACCCAGGAGGCGTAGGAGATGGTCCGGAAGCTGCCCGCAGGCTTGCTCGCATCGGCGCCCGCAATCTCGGCGACCCGCTTGCCGAAGGCCAGCTTGTCACCCAGCCTGTCGACCAGCCCGGCCTTCAGATTGGCGTCCGCGATGCTGCCGTTCGCGGCCAGCACCGCGCGGTCCGGCTGGGCCAGGAAACTGTCGATCTGCGCCTTGGGCCGCGCCTTGGCGACGCCCTCGCGCCACTGGGCGAACAGCGTGCCGTACAGCGCCTGCGACGCCGCGCGCGCCTCGGGGCTCTGGTCGGCGCGGATATAGGGTTCGACGAAGGACTTGAACTTGCCGACGCGGTAGACATGCGCGTTGACGCCCAGCTTGTCGATCAGCCCCTTGTAATAGAGCTGGTTGCCGCCCGGCCCCGCGAACAGCGTGCCGCCCAGCGGGTTGACCCAGATCTCGCTGGCGTTCGCGGCCAGGCGATAGGCGCCGTCGGTATAGGCGGTGGCATAGGCCAGCACCGGCTTGCCGCCCTTGCGGAAGCGCTGGATCGCGTCGCCGACCTCCTGCAAGGTCGCAGGATAAGCCCCGCCGAACGCATCCAGGTCGAGGACCAGCACCTTGACCCGGCCGTCATCCTTGGCGGCATCGATCGCGCGGACCAGATCGCGCAGGCGATATTCGTGCGGGACGCTGCGCCCCGACAGCATGGCGAGCGGCGCGATCGTCTCGGGCTGCTCGACGATCGGGCCGTCCAGCTTGAGGAGGAGGGCGCCGTCGGTGATCGCCTTGGTCCCCGGCCGTGCGTTGAGCGCGGCGAAGATCAGGCCGAAGAACAGCAGCATCGCCGCCAGGACCAGGAAATCCTTGATCCCGACCAGCAGCCGCCACGCCGCCTTCAGGATGCGCCAGCCGCTACGCTTGCCCGGCTTGCGTCCCGGTCGGCTGAAATCCTGGTCGAGGGGAGAGGCGGGCGGAAGAGCGTCTGCGCGAGCGTCGGTCATTCCCCATCGCTACCCCAGCCGCGAAGGCGCGGCAATGGTCCGTATTAGCCAGCCAATACGGACGCCGCCGCACCGCGATTTTGTTCCCGCTTTCGGGGCGGCCGGTCGAAATTTTTTGATCGGGGTCGTTGACGGCCTGAACCGGCGTTCACATATCCGGTGGCGTTGGCACTCGCATGGCTCGAGTGCCAGAAAAGTGTAACATGCCAGATAAAGGGACATGGCAATGAACTTTCGTCCGTTGCACGACCGCGTTCTCGTCCGTCGCGTCGAGGCCGAGGAAAAGACGGCCGGTGGGATCATCATCCCCGACACCGCCAAGGAAAAGCCCCAGGAGGGCGAGGTTGTCGCCGCCGGTTCGGGCGCGAAGGCCGAAGACGGCAAGCTGACCCCGCTGGACGTGAAGGCGGGCGACCGCATCCTGTTCGGCAAGTGGTCGGGCACCGAGGTCAAGGTGAACGGTGAAGACCTGCTGATCATGAAGGAATCGGACATCTTGGGGATCATCGGCTGAGCCGATGATCCCCAACCCCGGCGAAGGCCGGGGCCCAGATCAAAAGATTCCTGATCCTCAACATCCCAATCTGAAAGGGTAGCCACCATGGCAGCCAAGGAAGTCAAGTTTTCGCGCGACGCGCGTGAGCGCATTCTGAAGGGCGTCGACATCCTCGCCGATGCCGTCAAGGTCACGCTGGGCCCGAAGGGCCGCAACGTCGTGATCGACAAGTCGTTCGGTGCGCCCCGCATCACCAAGGACGGCGTCTCGGTCGCCAAGGAAATCGAACTCAAGGACAAGTTCGAGAATATGGGCGCCCAGATGGTGCGCGAAGTGGCGTCGAAGACCAACGACATCGCCGGTGACGGCACCACCACCGCGACCGTCCTCGCTCAGGCGATCGTCCGCGAGGGCATGAAGTCGGTTGCGGCCGGCATGAACCCGATGGACCTGAAGCGCGGCATCGACATCGCCGTCGCCAAGGTGACCGAGGACATCAAGTCGCGCTCGAAGCCCGTCTCGGGCAGCCAGGAAGTTGCCCAGGTCGGCATCATCTCGGCGAACGGCGACCGTGAAGTCGGCGAGAAGATCGCCGAGGCCATGGAAAAGGTCGGCAAGGAAGGCGTCATCACCGTCGAGGAGGCCAAGGGCCTCGAATTCGAACTCGACGTCGTCGAGGGCATGCAGTTCGACCGTGGTTACCTGTCGCCCTACTTCATCACCAACCCGGAAAAGATGACGGTCGAACTCAACGACCCGTACATCCTGATCCACGAGAAGAAGCTGTCGAACCTGCAGGCGATGCTCCCGATCCTGGAAGCCGTCGTTCAGTCGGGCCGTCCGCTCCTGATCATCGCCGAGGACATCGAAGGCGAAGCGCTGGCGACCCTGGTCGTCAACAAGCTGCGCGGCGGTCTGAAGGTTGCAGCGGTCAAGGCACCGGGCTTCGGCGATCGTCGCAAGGCGATGCTGGAAGACATCGCCATCCTGACCGCGGGCGAGCTGATCTCGGAAGACCTGGGCATCAAGCTCGAGACCGTCACCGTCGGCATGCTGGGCACCGCCAAGCGCGTCACGATCGACAAGGACAACACCACCATCGTCGATGGTGCGGGTGATGCCGACGCGATCAAGGGCCGCACCGAGGCGATCCGTGCGCAGATCGAGAACACCACCAGCGATTACGACCGCGAGAAGCTCCAGGAGCGTCTGGCCAAGCTCGCTGGCGGCGTGGCCGTCATCAAGGTCGGCGGTGCGACCGAGGTCGAGGTGAAGGAGCGCAAGGACCGCGTCGACGACGCGCTGCACGCGACCCGCGCGGCCGTCGAAGAGGGCATCGTCCCCGGCGGTGGTACGGCGCTGCTGTACGCGACCAAGGCGCTGGACGGCGTCAAGGGCGTCAACGACGACCAGACCCGCGGCATCGACATCGTTCGCAAGTCGCTGACCGCGCTGGTTCGCCAGATCGCTCAGAACGCCGGTCATGACGGTGCGGTCGTGTCGGGCAAGCTGCTCGACCAGAACGACACCTCGTTCGGCTTCAACGCGTCGACCGACACGTACGAGAACCTGGTCGCCGCCGGCGTCATCGACCCGACCAAGGTCGTGCGCACCGCGCTCCAGAACGCGGCGTCGGTCGCGGGCCTGCTGATCACCACGGAAGCCACCGTGGCCGAGCTGCCCGAAGACAAGCCCGCCATGCCCGCCGGTGGTGGCATGGGTGGCATGGGCGGCATGGACTTCTAAGTCGGATATCGGCGACCGGCGGGGCTTGCGCCTCGCCGGGAACCGGACCGGCCTGTCCTTGCGGCACAGCCAACAGAAAGGGCCCGGGGAGCGATCCCGAGGCCCTTTTTTGTGTCTGCTTCATGGTCCGAACTCCGTTCGGCCTGAGCGCAGTCGAAGGCCACGGGAATGCCTTCGCGGAGATGGCGGGGCGTGCACTTCGACTTCGCTCAGTGCGAACGGGCGTGGGGAGTGTCGGCGCGATCCCACAGTCTGCTCTCCGTTCAGCCTGAGCGTAGTCGAAGGCCACGGGATCCCCTCGCGGAGATGGCGGTACGTGCACTTCGATTTCGCTCAGTGCGAACGGGGTGTGGGGGAGAGCCATTGAAAGGCCCCGTTCCCCGGCGAAGGCCGGGGCCCAGTTACGATGCGATCGAGATGGCTCCAGGCGTCGCGTGGGAGGCTCAAACCGGCGCGGCGCAAACGCCTCCCATGAAGCCGTCCGCGCGCCAGCGACGATGGGGCGACTGGGCCCCGGCCTTCGCCGGGGAACGGAAGAGGCATGAAAAAGGGCGGCCGAGCCTTCGCCCGACCGCCCTTCACGAACCGCGAATGCCGCGCTTACGCGCCCGCGTTCTTCAGCGCCGCCTGGACGTCCTTCCAAGTGATCGCGCCCTGAAGCGGCTTGCCGTTCAGGATGAAGGTCGGGGTGCCCGTCACCGTGCCGTCGGCCCCGCGATCCTGGGTCTGCTTGGTCAGGCGGTCGATCTCCAGCATGTTGCTGAGGCAGGCGCGCGCCTTGGCTTCGGGGATGCCGCGCTGCTTGACGAAGTTGATCAGGTCCATCTGGTCGGCCAGCGCCTTGATCACGTCGACCGGCTTGGCATTCTGCAACGCCTTTTGCTGCTCGGGGCTCATCGCCTGGAGCTTGTCGTTGAAGCCCTGCTGCGACTGGTACATCTGTTCCAGGATCGGGAAGAAGGTCGCCTCGCCCGCGCAGATGCCGAGCAGCGCGGGCGGCAGGTCGGGCGCGCCGTGGATCAGGAATTCGCGGAATTCCCAGCTGACCTTGCCCGACTTGACGTAATCGTTCGTCAGCGGCTCATAGCCTTCCCGCGCGAAGGCGCCGCAGGCGGGGCACAGGCGCGAGCCATATTCGACCAGCTTGATCGGGGCATTGGGGTTGCCCATCACGAAGCCTTCGCCGGTCTTGCTGACGACCTGGGTCCAGTCCTTGCCCGCAGGCGCGGGGACCGCCGCGACCGGCGAGGCGGCGGGAGCGCTGCTGTTGGCGTCGCCGCCGCCACCGCAGGCGGCCAGCGCGAGAGGCAGGGCGAGAAGGAGGAGACGAGACTTCATCGACAAATGCTCCGAGAGAAAAGGGGGATCAGCGGGCGCCGGCCGCGCGCAACAGCGGCAACAGGCGTTCCCAGGTGAAGACACCCGTCGCCTGGCGACCGTTGATGAAGAAGCCGGGCGTGCCCTCCAGGGTCTTGGGGGCAGAGCTGGTCATCGCGACGATCCGGTCGGTGGCGGCGCGATCCGACAGGCAGGCGGTGATCTGCGCATCGGTCAGCCCGGCGCTCCGGCCAATCTCGGTCAGCCCCGCGCCATCGGCGATCGCGCGCATCTGCGCCGCCGCCGGATACATGCCGATCCGCTGGCCATTGGCCTGTTCGAACTCCATGCCGCGCGCCAGCCACGTCTTTTGCTGCGCGAACAGCGTGTCGGTCAGCCCGGCGAATTTCGCCGCGCCGCCGCACCGCGCGATCAGCGCGGCCGCCAGGTCGATCCGGTTGAAGATGTAATGGCGCAGCTCGATGCTGGTCGAGCCCGACCGGACCATCTGCCCCTTCAGCACCGCGCCCGAGCTGTTGATGAAGGCGGCGCAATGCGGGCAGGTATAGCTGACATATTCGACCAGCTTCACCCGCGCCGCCGGATTGCCGATGACATAGGCGCCCGTCGGCGTCTGGGTGATATGGGTCGTCCAGTCGGTCTTGCGCTGCGCCTGGGCCGCCTCGACGGCGCTGGTGGCGGAAAGCGAAAGGCCGAGCGCGGCCAGCGACAGGAAAAGGCGCATCACGATACCTTGGGAATGCCGCGCGTCGCCGCGACGCCCGCGGCCAGCGATTCGAGCACCGCGCGAAGCTCTGGGTCGGCGATCTGGCGCAGGCCGTCGCCCATTTCCGGCGGCACCGGCTGGGGCTTGGGGCGGGCGGGGCGGCGGGGCGCGCCCATCGGGAGATCGCCCTGCCGGATCTGCAACCGCGCGACCGCCGGATAGCCGAAGAAGCGATTCACCCGCTCGATGATCTCGGGCGCGATATGCTGCATCATCGGGGCATGGGCCCCGCGCACGACCAGGGTCAGCACGCCATTCTGCTTCTCGCCCTGCGGAAAGCGGATCGATTCGGGCGCGCTGGCGGTCGACAGGCGCGGGCCGACGATATCGGGCCAGCGGCTGACGATCGCGCTCTGCACGAAGCCGAAACGACGAAAGGCCGCGCCGCCGATGGCGGGCAGCAGTTCGGACACCGCGCGGGGGCGGTTGGAACGGGGGGGCGGCTCCTGGGGGGCGCGGACGCGCTTGCTCATGTCGCGCTCCATGCCATAGCGGGCCGGTGGACGCCAAGCCTTCATCATCGCCCGACAATCCTGCCGCCCGGCTGCTCGCCTGGTACGACCGTCATGCCCGCGACCTGCCCTGGCGCAGCAAGCCGGGGGAGACGCCCGATCCGTACCGGGTCTGGCTGTCTGAGGTGATGCTGCAACAGACGACGGTGGCGGCGGTCGCGCCGCGCTTCACCGCCTGGGTCGAACGCTGGCCCGACGTCGCCAGCCTGGCCGCCGCGCCAGATGAGGACATCATGGCCGCCTGGGCGGGGCTGGGCTATTATGCCCGCGCGCGCAATCTGGTGAAGGCCGCGCGGGCGGTCGTGGCGGAGCATGGCGGGCGCTTTCCGGCGACGGAGGCGGCGCTGCGCGACCTGCCGGGACTCGGGGCCTATACGGCGGCGGCGGTGGCGGCGATCGCGTTCGGCGAGCGCGCGGTGGTGGTCGACGCCAATGTCGAGCGCGTCGTCGCCCGGCTGTTCGCGATCGAAACGCCGTTGCCCGCCGCGCGGCCCGCGATCCGTGCCGCGACCGACCGAATCACCCCCGACGCCCGCGCTGGCGACTTCGCGCAGGCGATGATGGACCTGGGCTCCGCGATCTGCACGGTGAAGAAGCCGCAATGCCTGCTCTGCCCCCTGGCCGTCGATTGCGATGCCCGGGCGCAGGGGATTGCCGAGACGCTCCCAGCCAAGGCGCCCAAGAAAAAACGTCCCTATCGTCACGGCACCGTCTTCTGGATCGAGCAGGAAGGGCGGGTCTGGCTGGTCCGCCGCCCGGACAAGGGGATGCTGGGCGGCATGCGCGCGCTGCCGACCGGGCCATGGAGCGACGAACGGCCGGGGCTGGCCGAGGCACCGGGCAGGGGGCCATGGACGATGCTGAACGAGACGGTCGTGCATGGCTTCACCCATTTCGAGCTGGAACTCGCGCTCGCCCGGAGCGAAGGGCGGCCCGAGGACGCGGCGGCGGGGGAATGGTGGCCGGTCGCCGATCTGGGAACCGCCGGGCTCCCCACGCTGTTCGCGCGGGCGGCCGATCTGTTGAAAAGGACCTGATGCCGATGATGCGCCGAATGATGATGACGGGCGGGGTGGCGATGACCCTGCTGGCGACCGCCGCCCCGGCCCAGCTGGCGGCACCGCCGCGCGCGTCGGTGGCGGCGGCGACCCGGCTGCCCGCGACCCAGGCCCTGTTCGACAGCTATGTCCGAACCGGCAAGATGCCCGGCATCGTCGCCGCGCTGGGGATGCAGGGACAGCCGACCGTCTTCGTCTCGGCGGGGCGGACCGGCCTGGAGCCGAACGCGCCTGCCGCCGGGCCGGATACGCTGTGGCGGGTCTATTCGATGACCAAGCCGATCACCGCGATGGCCGCGATGATGCTGATCGAGGAGGGGCGGCTGAAGCTCGACCAGCCGCTGTCCGACATCTATCCGGCCTATGCGCGGATGCGGGTGCTGACCGACCCCGACCATTCGCTGGAAACCCGGCCTGCGACCCGGCCGATCACCATTCGCAACCTGATGACCCATACGGCGGGGCTGGGATACAGCATCGTCACGAAGGGTCCGCTGCTTCAGGACTATGAGCGGCTCGGTATCGTGCCCTTCGCGGCCAATGCGCAGGTCGAGGCCAAGGTGCGGCCGACCCGCCCCGACAGCCTCCAGCAATTCGCCGAGCGCGTCGCGACCCTGCCGCTGATCGCCGAGCCGGGGACCAAATGGAGCTATTCGATCGGCCTCGACGTGCTGGCGGCCGTGGTCGAGAAGGTGTCGGGCATGCCTTTCGAGCGGTTCGTCCAGACGCGGCTGTTCGCCCCGCTCAAGATGACGTCCAGCTATTGGCAGGTTCCGGCCTCGGCGGCGAACCGGCTGGCGACCAATTACACCTTCATCGGCGACCAGTTGGTGCCGCTCGATCCGGCGGCGGGCTCGGTCTTTCGCCAGCCGCCCAGCTTTCCCTATGGCGGGGCGGGGCTGGTCATGTCGGCGCGCGACTATGACCGGTTCCTCCAGATGCTCCAGAATGGCGGGGAGGTGGACGGCGTCCGCGTGATGAAGGCGGAAACGGTCAAGCTGGCCATGTCGAACCTGCTGCCGTCGGGCGTCACCTATGGCTCGGTTTCAGGCACGACCGGGGGCAGCGCGGGCGAGGTGCCGACCGGCTTCGGCGCGGGCGGGTCGGTGACGCTGGCCGATACGCCGGGCGGTCCGGGCAAGGGCACCTATGGCTGGGGCGGCGCGGCGGGCACCATCGCCTTTGTCGACCCCAGCCGCCACATGCGCGGGACCGTCATGGTCAATTACTTCCCGGCGGACCGCTATCCGCTGCGGCGCGATCTGGCGGCGGCGCTGTACCAGGATCTGGGGGCACCGCGTCGATGAACGGCCTCGGCTTTACCGGCGGGCGACTCGACCGCGCCGATCCGCTGCGTCATGACGAACCGGGTTTCGCGGCGGCGCTGGCCGATCCGGCGGCACGGCTGCTGATCCTGAACGAATATCAGCCGGTCATGGCCGAGGGGCGCCTGGGTTGGACCGCCATCGCCCCCGACGCCCGGCCGGAGGATCATGTCCTGCTGGGCATCGAGGACGGCGCGCCGCATTTCGCGCGGCTGGTGGCGGAACCGGCCGCTGGGCGCTCGGTCGAGATGATCGCGGCGCTCCACGCGCTGGCGGCGGGCGAGGCGGCGACCTATGCGGCGGCGCGCTCGGTGCTCGACTGGCATGCCCGGCATGGCTTTTGCGCGCGCTGCGGCGCGGCGACCGCGCCGTTCCGCGCGGGCTGGGGGCGGCGCTGTCCGGCGTGCGGCACCGAGCATTTCCCGCGAGTCGACCCGGTGGTCATCATGATCGCCGAGCATGACGGGCGCGCGCTGCTCGGCCGCCAGCCCGCCTTTCCGCCGGGGCGCTACTCGGCGCTGGCGGGGTTTCTGGAACCCGGCGAATCGATCGAGGAAGCGGTCGCGCGCGAGCTGTTCGAGGAAGCGGGCGTGCGGGTGCGCGACGTGCGCTATATCGCCAGCCAGCCCTGGCCCTTCCCTTCGTCGCTGATGATCGCCTGTGTCGCGACGGCGCTGGACGACCGGCTGGCGATCGACACGACCGAGCTGGAGGACGCGATCTGGGTGTCGCGGGACGAGGTGCGCGCCGCGCTGGCAGGGGATGCGTCCAGGTTCGGCGTGCCGCCCACTTATGCCATCGCGCATACGCTGTTGGAGGCGTGGGCCCGATAATCCTCCCCGGTACGGGGAGGATTTCAGCCGCGCTGGCGTGCCTGGGCGTAGGTGCCCAGCACCCGCATCCATTTGCTGTGGAAGCCCAGTTCCTCGATCGCGCGGTCGAAGGCGGGGTCGCCCGGCTTGCCGACCACGTCGCAATAGAATTCGGTCGCCGCGAAGCTGCCGCCGCGCTGATAGCTTTCCAGCTTGGTCATGTTGACGCCGTTGGTCGCAAAGCCGCCCATCGCCTTGTAGAGCGCGGCGGGGATGTTCTTCACCTCGAAGATCAGGCTGGTCATCCACGGACCGTCGCCCACCGGCGGCTGGCCGCCGCGCGCCAGCACCACGAAGCGGGTCATGTTGCGGTCGCCGTCCGAAACATCCTCGGCCAGCAGGTTCAGGCCGTACAGCTCGGCGGCGCGCGGCGGGGCGAGCGCGGCGATGCTGGCGTCGCCCATCTCCGCCACCCGCGCCGCCGCGCCCGCCGTATCGGCATAGGCGATCGGGCGAATCCCATGCGCGCGCAGCCAGTGGCGGCACTGGCCCAGCGCCTGCGGATGGCTCATCGCCTCGACCAGCCCGTCGCGGCCGCCCGTCGCCATCAGCGCGTGGCGGATCGACAGGAAATGCTCGCCGACGATCGCCAGCCCGGATTCGGGCAGCAGGAAATGGATGTCGGCGACGCGCCCGTGCAGCGAATTCTCGATCGGGATGATCGCGCGGTCGGCCTTGCCGCTCTTCACCGCATCCAGCGCGTCGGCAAAGTCGAAACAGGGCAGCGGCAGGCCGTCCGGAAAGGCCTCCACCGCCGCGACATGGCTGTTCGCGCCCGGCGCACCTTGAAAGGCGACCGCGCGCGCGGGTTCGGCCAGCGCGGCCTCGGTCATCGCCGCGACGATCGGGCGGGCGGGGGCGGCATAATTTTCCATGGGCCAGCGGCCTAAAGCGCGGGCGCCATGCGATCAAGGGAAGCAAAACTTGCCGTCCGCGAAAGCCGCACCTAAGGTCTGCGTTCAGGAGAGATATTGGCGGGGCAGCGAAAAGCGATGGACCTAAAGACCAATACGATCGCGGGATGGGTGCTGGGCGCGGCAGGCGTCGCATTGGGCCTTTCGATCGTCGGCGGCATGATCTTCCACGACGAGCGCCCCGAGAAAATGGGCTATGCGATCGAGGGCGTCGAGGCCGAGGGATCGGGCGGCGGCGCCGCCGAGGTGCCGATCGCCTCGCTGCTGCCGACCGCCGATGCGGCCAAGGGCGCCGAAGTCTTCAAGAAATGCGCCGCCTGCCACACGATCAACCAGGGCGGCGCGAACGGGATCGGTCCCAACCTCTATGCCACCATGGGAGAGGCTATCGCGCAGGGCAAGGCGGGCTTCGCCTTCTCCGACGCGCTGAAGGCGGTCGGCGGCACATGGGACTGGGACAAGATGAACGCGTGGCTGACGTCCCCGCGCAAATTCGCGCCCGGCACCAAGATGACCTTTGCCGGGCTGTCCAATCCGCAGGACCGCGCGAACGTGATCCGCTATCTCAACCAGCAGGGATCGAACCTGCCGCTGCCCGCCGCGCCGGCCGCCAAGGAACCGGCGGCCGGCGACGCCCCCGCCAACGGCGCCGATGCGGCGGTCAACCGGGTCGAGGAGGATCCGCGCGGCGATACCGGGTCGATCGCCAATACCGGCACGCCCGCGCGGGGTGCGCCCTCGGTCGATCCGCAGGCGGCGGTGGAGGGGGCCAAGGCGCCGCGCTGACCGGGGAATGCTGCCCGGCCTGAGCCTCGATCCGCCGATCCTGCAAGCGCCGATGGCGGGAGTGTCGACGCCCGCCATGGCGGCGGCGGTCGGGGAGGCGGGCGGCCTCGGCGCGGTCGCCCTGGGGGCCAGCGATGCCGCTGGTGCCGCCGCGACGATCGCCGAGACGCGGGGCCGAACGCCGCGCCCCGTCAACGTCAATCTCTTCGTCCATGCGCCGCCTCGCCCCGATCGCGAGCGGGAGACGGCTTGGCGCGAGGCGTTGCGGCCCGCCTTCGCCGAACAGGACGCCGCCCCGCCGCTGGCTCTGCGCACCATCTATGCCAGCTTTGCCGAGGATGACGCGATGCTGGCCCTGCTGGTCGCGACGCGCCCCTCGGTGGTCAGCTTCCATTTCGGGCTGCCCGGCGCCGATCGGATCGCGGCGCTGAAACGCGTCGGCTGCCGGTTGCTGGCGAGCGTCACCTCGCTGGCGGAGGCGGAGGCCGCCGAGCGTGCGGGCATCGATGCGCTGGTCGCTCAAGGGTATGAAGCGGGCGGGCATCGCGGCGTCTTCGACCCGGATGCGCCCGACGACCGGCTGGGGACGCTGGCGCTGACCCGGTTGCTGGTGGTGCGGACGCGCCTGCCGGTCATCGCGGCGGGCGGGATCATGGACGGGGCGGGCGTGTCGGCGGCGCTGGCGCTGGGGGCGGTGGCGGCGCAGCTGGGCACCGCCTTCATCGCCTGTCCGGAAAGCGCGGCGGACGACGCCTATCGCGCAGCGCTGAGCGGCCCCGGAGCGGCGCATAGCGTCATGACCCGCGCCATATCCGGGCGGCCTGCGCGCTGCCTGCCCAATCGCTTCACCGCGCTGGGCCAGACCTTGTCGGTCGCGCCGCCCGATTATCCGCGAGCCTATGACGCCGGAAAGGCGCTGAACGCCGCTGCCCGCGCGAAGGGCGAGCATGGCTATGGCGCGCAATGGGCCGGGCAGGGGGCTCCGCTGGCCCGCGCCCTGCCAGCAGGCACGCTGGTCCGCACGATCGCTGGCGAGATGCGGCGATAGCGTCTATCCGCGCCGACGATTGCAGGTGATCGGAAAGGGACAGTTTGTGAGAATCGCGCTTTGGATGGCGGCCCCCGCGCTGGTCGCGGCCGCGCCCCTGCCCGCAGCGGAGAGCCGCTCGCCGATCCTGCTGTCCGAGTTTGTCGATGCCGCCGCCCCCTATCCGCAGGCGCATGCCTCCACGATCGTCCAGCTTCCCGACGGCACGCTGGCCGCCGCCTGGTTCGCCGGGTCGGGCGAGAGCCGCCCCGATGTCCGCATCTGGTTCGCGCGCCGGGGGGCAAAGGGCTGGGCAGCCCCGGTGCCCGTCGCCGATGGCGTCAGCCCGGACGGCAAACGCTATCCGACCTGGAACCCGGTGCTGTTCCAGCCGCCGGGCGGCGCGCTCCAGCTGTTCTACAAGGTGGGTCCGAACCCGCGCGAATGGTGGGGCATGGTGATTCGCTCGACCGATGGCGGCCGCACCTGGACCCGCCCCGAGCGGCTGCCCGACGGCGTGCTGGGGCCGATCAAGAACAAGCCGGTGATCGCCGCCGATGGCAGCTGGATCGCCCCGTCCAGCCGCGAGGAGGGCAATGCCGAGGCCAATATCTGGTCGCTGCGAATCGAGCGCAGCACCGACCAGGGCAAGAGCTGGACGGTGGGCCCGCGCATCGCCAGCCCCATGCATATCGAGGCGATCCAGCCCAGCATCCTCTTCCACCCGGACGGTCGCCTGGAGCTGATCGCGCGGACGCGGCAGGGGGCGCTGGCGCAGAGCTGGTCGCGCGACAATGGCGTCACCTGGTCGCCGATCGCGGCCATCGACCTGCCCAATCCCAATGCGGGCACCGATGCGGTGACGCTGGCCGACGGGCGCCAGCTGATCGTCTATAACCACAGCGCGCACGCCCCCGATACGCCGGGCGACGGGCCGCGCTGGCCGATCAATATCGGGCTGTCCGATGACGGGTTGCGCTGGCACAACGCGCTGACGCTGGAGAGCAAGCCGATGCCCGATGGCTATGCCTATCCGGCGGTGATCCAGACGCGCGACGGGCTGGTCCATGTGACCTATACCTGGAACCGGCAGCATATCCGGCATGTCGTGATCGATCCCAGGCTGCTCAAGTAAGGGAGGGAGCCCCGAGCGGGGCCCCGAACGGAGCGAAGTCGAAGGCCACGGAAATCGCCCGAGAAAACAACAAGGGGGTGCCACCCGCGCCGCAGCCCGCTACACCATCGCGATGACCACCAAGCCCCCCATCGGTCGCGATACGCGGCTGTGCATGTCGCTGTCGGCGCGGCCCGGCAATTTCGGATCGCGCTTCCACAACCGGCTCTATGAGCTGACCGGGCTCGACTATGTCTACAAGTCGTTCAGCACCACCGATCTGGCGGCGGCGGTCGGGGGGATTCGTGCGCTGGACATTCGGGGCTGTGCGATCTCGATGCCGTTCAAGGAAGCGGTGATCCCGATGCTCGACGCGCTGGCCGGGTCGGCGGCGGCGATCGACAGCGTCAACACCATCGTCAACGATGGCGGGCGGCTGACCGGATATAATACCGACTATGCCGCCGTCGTCGAGCTGGTCGCCGATATCGATCGCGCGACGCCGTTCGTGCTGCGCGGATCGGGCGGCATGGCCAAGGCGGTGGCCGCTGCGCTGCGCGATTCGGGCTTCACGCACGGCACCATCGTCGCGCGCAACGAAGCCGCGGGGCGGGGACTGGCCGAGCTTTACGGCTTCGGCTGGGCGAGCGAATTGGGCGAGGGGGCGCCGCTGCTCATCAACGTCACGCCGATCGGCATGACCGGCGGTAATGAGGATGACCTGGCCTTTCCCGAGGCGATGATCGCCGATGCGGACATCGTCTTCGACGTGGTGCAATATCCGCCCGAGACGCGGTTCCTGAAGGCCGCCCGGGCGCTGGGCAAGCGAATCGTCACCGGCACCGAGGTCGCGACCATCCAGGCGCTGGAACAGTTCGTCCTCTATACCGGCCTGCGCCCCACCCCAGACCAGGTGGCCGAAGCGGCCGCCTATGCCCGCAGCCTGGGCTAGGGCCGATCGACATTCAGTATTGTGTTTTCTTCCCCTCTCCCCTGGACAGGGGAGAGGGTTAGCGAAGCTTGCCAGCTTGCTGGCTAGCGCAGCTTGGGTGAGGGGTTGCGCGAGCCCAAAGGCTCGCGCGCTCGCTTCGCGAGCGCCCACCCTCACCCAGCTCCGACTAAGCCTTTGCTACGCAAAGGCCAAGTCTGCGCAACCCTCTCCCCTCTGCGAGGGGCGAGGGAGGGAAAGGCATCGCTGAGCGTCGATCCGCCCTAGATTCCGCCCATCGCCGTCAGCACCGCCCATTCGGCTTCGCCCACCGGCGAGACGGAGAGGCGGGACTGGCGCAGCATCGGCAGGTCGGCCAGCCTGGCCTCCGCCTTCATCGCCGCCAGCGTGACGGGGCGGGGGAGCGGCCGGTCGGGCGCGACCTGGACCGAGACCCAGCGTCCATCTTCGCCATCGGGGCGCGCGGCGCGGGTGACGGTTACGATCCCGACCGCCGCCTTATCCTTGCCGCTGTGATAGAAGATCGCCGAGTCGCCCACCGTCATGGCGCGCAGATGCTTGGCGGCGGCGGCGTTGCGTACGCCGTCCCATTCGGTCGCGCCGTCGCGGACCAGATCGTCCCAGCCATAGCTGTCCGCCTCCGATTTCAGCAGCCAATAGGCCATGGTCGTATCGCGCTCCTGAACCGCGACTAAACGCCGCATTCCATGTCCATTCAGCCCGATGATGGCAGGGAACGCAACACCGACGCCAGCGGCGCGTTTTGCCATCAGCGGACCGGGCGTATCAGTATCGGAGGTTCGGTATGAACGGAGTTTTGAAGAAAGTGGGGTTGGGCGTCGCCTTGGCCGCGACCGCGCTGACCGCCGCGGCACCCGCCGAGGCGCAGCGTTGGGGTCGCGGCTGGGGTGGAGGCTATTACAACCGGGATCGCGGCGGCGATGCGGTGGCGGGCGCGTTGCTCGGCGGCATCCTCGGCCTGGGCGTCGGGGCTGCGATCGCCAGCAGCAACCGGCCGCGCTATGTCGATCGCGGCTATTATTACGATCGCGGCTATGATCCCTATTATGCGCCGCCGCCCCCGGCGGTGGTCTATGAATATCAGGATTATCGGCCGCGTTGCTGGAACGACTGGCGCTGGGACCCCTATTGGGGCCGCAACGTCCAGGTGCGGGTCTGCAACTAAGTCCAAGGGCGGCGTCGGATCATTCCGGCGCCGCTTTTTCTTGGCAGCGAGCCCGTCTCGGCGTTAAGGCGCGGACATGACCGATACCGTTCCCGATCGCCTGTCCACCAACCCGGACAGCCCCTATTTCGACCAGGACCTGCTGCAGCGGGGCGTTGGCATCCGCTTCAAGGGCGCCGAACGCCGCGACGTCGAGGAATATTGCATTTCCGAAGGCTGGATCCGCGTCGCGTTGGGCAAGAAGGTCGACCGCCATGGCCGCCCGCTGACCCTGAAGCTGACCGGCGAGGTCGAGGCGTGGATCGAGAACCCGGCCGCTGGCGAAGACGCCGCCGAGGGTTCGGACGAGGCCTGATTTCCGGCTGTACCCCGGCGAAGGCCGGGGGCCGGTTGCCTTCGAGGGTGGGGTGTAGTGGCCTCCCACTTGTCGGGTAGCGCGCCATCTATTTCGCTGTGACTGGGCCCCGGCCTTCGCCGGGGAACATGCCTGCGTTATGGACCATCTGCTCCCAACCCCCCGTTCAGGCTGAGCGAAGTCGAAGCCCAGGGGAATCCCCTGCCGCATTTCAACGTCACTCAACGCGAACGGAGGGCCGGGCTCAAGCCGCCTCCATGGCCTCGCCCGCTTCCATCCAGCGCGCCTCGGCATCGGCGAGTTTCTCGACCACTTCGGCGCGGCGCTTGTTCAGTTCGCCCATCGACAGCCTGGCATGGCGCGGTTCGGCCGAGGCCGGATCGTTCATCGCCTTGTCCAGCGCGTCGCGCTCGCGGGTCAGCTTGGCCATCTCGTCCTCGATGCCACGCAGCGTCTTCTTCATCGCGTTGAAGCGTTCGCGCTGCTCGGCCGAGGCCTTCTTGCTGGCCGCGCGGTCCGCCTTGGACGCGGCGTCGCCCTGGCCCGCATCGCCCTTCAGGACGAAGGCGATGTAATCGTCCAGCGACCCGTCGAATTCCTTCGCGGTGCCGTTGTCGACCAGCACCAGCCGGTCCGCGGTCATCTCCAGCATGTGGCGGTCATGGCTGACCAGGACGACGGTGCCCTTGTACATGTTGAGCGCCTGGACCAGCGCCTCGCGCGCATCGACGTCGAGGTGGTTGGTCGGTTCGTCGAGGATCAGCATGTGCGGCGCGTCGCGGGTGATGAGCGCCAGCGCGAGCCGGGCGCGTTCCCCGCCCGACAGCTTGCCGACCTTGGTCGTCGCCTTGTCCCCCGAAAAGCCGAACCGGCCCAGCTGCGCACGCACCGCCGCCGGGGTCGCGCCGCGCATGATCCGGGTCATGTGCTCCAGCGCGGTATCGTCGGTGTCGAGCTCCTCGACCTGATACTGGGTGAAATAGCCGACGCGCATCTTGCCCGACGAGTTCATGTCGCCTTCCATCGGCGTCAGCTGCGCGGCGAGCAGGCGGGCCAGCGTCGTCTTGCCGTTGCCGTTGCGGCCCAACAGCGCGATCCGGTCGTCCGGGTCGATGCGCAGGTTCAGCCGCTTCAGGATCGGCGTCTCCGCATAGCCGACACTGGCGAGGTCCAGCGTGATCAGTGGCGGGCGCAGCTGGTCGGGATCGGGGAAGTCGAAGGACAGCGAGGGATCGTTCGCCATTTCGGCGATCGGCTGCATCTTGGACAGCATCTTGGCGCGGCTCTGCGCCTGTTTGGCGGTCGAGGCGCGGGCCGAGTTGCGCGCGATGTAATCCTGCAGCTTGGCGCGCTGCGCCTCCTGATTCGCCTTGGCCGCGGCGAGCTGCGCCATCCGCTCGGCGCGCTGGCGCTCGAACGAATCGTAACCGCCGGGGTAGAGCGTCACCTTCCCGCCCTGCAGGTGCAGGATATGGTCGACGACATTGTTCAAAAAGTCGCGCTCATGGCTGACCAGCAGGATCGTCGCGCGATAGGATTTGAGGAAATCTTCCAGCCACATCACCGCTTCGAGGTCGAGGTGGTTCGACGGTTCGTCGAGCAGCAGCACGTCGGGCGCCGAGAAGAGCAGGGCGGCGAGCGCCACGCGCATCTTCCACCCGCCCGAATAGCTGGACAGCGGGCGCGCCTGCATCGCCTCGTCGAAGCCCAGGCCCTGGAGGATGCTGGAGGCGCGCGCGGGCGCGGTATAGGCGTCGATCGCGATCAGCCGTTCGTAGATGTCGCCCAGCTTTTCGGGATCGCTCTCGGTCTCGCTGCGCTCCATCAGCTCGGCGCGTTCGACATCGGCGGCCAGCACCGTCTCGAACGGGGTGGCGGTGCCGTCGGGCGCTTCCTGCGCGATATAGCCGAGCCGCGCGCCCTTGGGCATTTCGCACGCGCCGTCATCGGCCTCCAGCTGGCCCGCGATCACGCGGACGAGCGTCGACTTGCCGGCACCATTGCGGCCGATCAGGCCGACCCGGCTGCCGGGGGGGAGCGCGGCGGATGCACCGTCGAGGATCGTGCGGCCGCCCAGGCGCACGGTGATGCCATTCAGATTGAGCATGGCGCGCGCGTAGCAAATTCCGGCGCGAAAGGGGAGGGGGACCATGCGAAACATGGTGGAGGGGTGTCCCGGCTGGCGAGGTCGGCTCTGCCTTACCGCCGGGGAAACCCCTCCGTCAGGCCTTCGGCCTGCGACCTCCCCGTGTCGGGGAGGTGTAAGGTTCAGCGCGCGGCGAGGTTGGTCGCGCCGGCGGGCGGCCAGTTCTGCGGCCCGCACTTCTTGACGACCCATTCGGCGCGCTTGTTCCAGCACAGCGCGTCGAGGCGCGGCATGGTCACGGCGACATGCTCGCGGCCGATATAGCGCGGGAAGCGCTGCTCGCCATAAGGGACCAGGCTGTTGCGCAGTTCCTGCATCCGGTCGACCGCCAGCTCGCCCAGATGGCCGCGCGGGGTGAAGACCGCCTGATGCAGGATCGAGCTGGCCGTCTGGCAGAAGCCCAGCTGGCCCGACACCGAGGAGAAGCTGGCATAGGTGCGCGTGCCGAACTGGTCGAGCGCGTTCTGGCCTTCCTTCACGGTCTTGTTCTTGCGCTTGAAATAGGCGCCGAGCGTGTCGAACGCGCCTTTCAGCTCGCCCTCATGATCCTTCAGGATGGCATTGTAATTGGCGACCGTGGCCAGCGTCGGCTCGAACTGGCATTGCAGCGCGGCGACGTTGAGCGCGGCGCGCATGTTCCAGAGCAGCCCCGCGCGCAATTCGGCCGGGGTCGCGCCGGGCAGCGGCTGGCCGATGCCGGGTTCGTCGCCCTGAACGGGCTTTCCCTGGAAATTATAGGGCTGCAGGAAGAATTGTGCCGATGCGGGTGCCGCGGCACCCATCCCCCAAAAAGCCACGCCGGCGACCAGCGCGGTACGCACCAACTTCATTGTGTTCCGATCCTTCCCCCGTAGGGCTTTCGAGCGTCCCGAAACATAACGCTTTTTGGGGGCCGACCCAAATGGAAATCACGGGGTCGCGTCGATTGTCGGATGCGATCGGTCGTTACGGAAAGGCAGCGAAATCGCGGTGTTGGCGGTGGCGCCGACGCCCCATTTACGCGGGCTGACGCACCCATGAAAAGGGCCGCCCGGTCGCCCGGACGGCCCCTGTCGTCAGGAATGATCCTGGCGATGATTACATCGCGTTCGACGCGTTGGTCATCGTGTCGTTGGCCATCATCATGTCGTTCGACATGGTGTCGTTGGCCATCACGCCACCGTTCATGGCGCCGTCGACGGCGGTCATGTTGTCGGTGGTGGTGTCCATGCCTTCCGAAGCGTTCATTTCGGTGGTCATGTTCGCGTCGGTGGTGTTCTCGGTCTTCGAGCCGCAAGCCGAAACCGCGAGCGCCGCGCCGGCGATGATCGAGCCCGTCAGGACCTTGGAGATGATTGCACGCATTGGAAGCTCCCTTGATAATAAGGATTTGGAACGGCTTGCTGGCCCTATTACCCAAATCGGGGTGGACATTAATCGGATACCGCCTGGTCCTCAAGCCTCGTTTTGTCGGACCGGATCAAGGGTCTTGAGGAAAGCCGGAAAGCTGAACGCAAGCGCCTCGTCAAAGGTTTCCAATGACTTGGTGCCATTCAACGCAAAAAGACTGGTCACCGGGAACTCCGGCAGGCCGCAGGGGACGATGCCACCGAAATGGGACAGGTCGGGCGCGATATTGACCGCGAACCCGTGCAGCGTGACCCAGCGGCGCACGCGCACCCCGATCGCGCCGATCTTGGCCTCCGGCCCGCCGTCGCGGGTCCAGATGCCGACACGCCCGTCCACGCTGAAGGCATTCACCCCCAGCCGGGCGAGCGCGGCGATCAGCCAGTCCTCCAGCGCATGGACGAATTGCCGCACGTCGCGGCCGCGCTTGGTCAGGTCGAGCACCAGATAGCCGGTCCGCTGTCCGGGCCCGTGATAGGTATATTTGCCGCCGCGCCCCGTCTGGTGCACCGGAAAGCGCGGATCGACCAGCTCGGCCGGATCGGCGCTGGTCCCCGCCGTATAGACGGGGGGATGTTCGAGCAGCCAGACCAGCTCGCGCGCTTCGCCCGCCGCCACCGCGGCGGCGCGCGCCTCCATCTCGGCAAGCGACTGGTCATAGGGGGTGAGCCCGGCGCTGATGCGCCATTCGATATCGGAAAAGGCGGGAAGATCGGTCACGATGCGCGCTATCTGCGCCCGGGGCGGCGGCGATGCAAGCGTTCCGCCGGGACGGGGGCAGCGGGCCAACGCGACCGATGGCATCCCGTCCGGCAATCGGTTAGGCAGGAGTCATGTTCATGACGGATGACGCCGGACAGGTCGGCCGCATGACGGGGCAAAGGGAAGCAAGATGACCGTCAGGATCGGATCGGTGTGGGACAGCACGCAACAGGTGCTGGCGGGCAGGGCCGGGATGCTGGTCCCCTTCGCCGCGATCGGGTTCGTGGTTCCGGTCTTGGTCCAGTTGCTGCTCGTCCCCGCAGGCAGCGTGCCGCATGGCGGCCTGATGATGGTATCGACGATCCTGGGCGCGCTGCTGGGCATTTGGGCACAGCTGGCGATCATGGCGCTGGCCACCCATCCCGCGACCACCCAGGCCGATGCGGCGCGTGCCGGGTGGCGGCGATTCCCGGCGGCGCTGGGCGTGGCATTGGTGCTGGGCCTGGCGTTCATGGTCGCGATCCTCATTCCCATGGTCCTGCTGGGGGCCTCGGGCTTCGACTTCGCGCAGGCGGTGGCCGCCAACGGCAATCCGGCGCTGATGCCGCCCATCCCCTCGGGGCTGGGCGTGATGCTGGGGCTCTACATCCTGGCCCTCGCCCTGGTCGCGGTATGGATCGGCGTGCGGTTCATGCCCCTTTATGCGGTGGTGCTGAACGAGCGGCGGGGGCTGGGCGCCTATCGCCGGTCGCTGGTGCTGACGCGCGGGATGACCTGGCGGCTGATCGGCGTCTCGCTGCTGTTCCTGATCGTCCTGTTCGTCACCACGCTGGCGGTGCAGGGGGTGACCGGTGCCGTCCTGCGGCTGGCGCTCGGGCCCGACCGGCCGGGGATCGTGCTGGGGCTGGTTGGGGTGCTGGGGTCGATCGTCACCGCCGCCTTCATGACGCTGGCCTATGTCTTCGTCGCCCGGCTCTATGTCGCGACGGCGGCCGAGCATCCCGCCGGTCCGGCCACGGAGGACGGCACGCCGTCGCTGTGATGACGTTCGACATGATGGCTGCGCTGCGGGACGCCTGGGGCCTGTTCCGCCGGAATGCCGACCTTACGCTGCGGCTGGCCGCGCCCTTCCTGTTCCTGCCGACGTTCGCGCTCGGCCTGCTGGTGCCTGCACCGCCGCTGCCCGAGGAGGACGCGGCGGACGGCGCGGCGCGGGCGATGGCCTGGGTCGATTCGGTGGGCAACTGGGCGGGGCAATATGGCGGCTGGTATTTCGCCACCTATGCGATCGGGCTGATCGGCACCGCGGCGCTGCTGGCGCTGCATCTGGGCGGCGGCCGGTTGACGGTGGGACAGGCGCTGAACGTCAGCCTGCGGATCGCGCCGCGCTTCCTGCTCGCGATGATCCTGGTGGCGTTGCCGGTGGGGGCGGGAATGCTGCTCTACATCCTGCCGGGACTGTATGTCGCGGGGCGGTTGCTGCTGGTCGGGCCGATCCTGCTGGCCGAGCGGCGGATGCCCGCGCTGGCGGCGCTGGCCCGCTCGTTCGCGCTGACGCGGGGCGTCGGGCTGCCGATGGCGGCGCTGGCCTCCTGCACCTATCTGGGCGGGATGATCCTGGGCCAGCCCTTCATCCTGCTGATCGACACGGTGCAGGGCAGCGGCGGCAATCCGGTGGCGATCGCCCTGCTCCAGACCGGGGCGGCGGCGGTGGCGCTGGCGTCCGGGGTGGCCCAGGCGCTGATCGCGCTCGCCGCCTATCGCCGACTGGTCAGCCGCTGATCCCCAGGCGCGGGATCTGCGGCGCGGCATCCTCGGGCAACAGTCCGAGCGCGCGGGGATCGGGAAAGGTCTCGATCGCGCGCCCGATCGGGGTGAAGCCCTGCTTGCGGTAGAAGCTCAGCGCCGAGGGATGGTCGAGCGTGCAGGTATGCACCCAGACCCGCTCCACCCCCGGCGTCCAGGCGCGCAGCATCGCCTGCGCCATCAGCCAACGGCCATGGCCATGCCCCGCCAGTTCGGGGATCAGCCCGAAATAGCCGATCTCGCACGCGCCCGTCTGGCGATGGTCGAGTTCGAGCAGCCCGACCTCGATCCCCATCCGGTCGATGACCGCGAAGACCGAGACGGCGGGATCGTGGATGATCCCGGTCAGCATCGCATCGTCCATCACCAGCCGCGAGAACCACAGCCACGGCGCGCCGACCCGCGCGAACAGCGCCCGGTATTTGGCGGGGTCGGGCCGGGCCCAGGCGGTCAGCCGCAACGGCGAGGCGAGCATCGGGCGCGGGCGCGGGCGCTCGCGCATCTCCAGCGTGGTGACGATGGTGGCGATCTCGACGGGGTCGACGGGGATCAGCGCCATGGATTATTCCCAGGTCGCGAGCGGCGGCAGGCTCATCAGGATCGCCTCGATATTGCCGCCGGTCTTCAGTCCGAACAGCGTGCCGCGATCATGGACGAGGTTGAACTCGGCATAGCGCCCGCGCCATGCCAGCATCGTCGCGCGATCCGCCTCGGTAAAGGGCTGGTCCATCCGCCGCCGGACGATGCGCGGATAGACGTCCAGGAACGCCTCGCCGACATCGTGGGTCAGCGCGAAATTGCCGTCGAAATCGCCCTCCAGATGATCGTAGAAGATGCCGCCCACGCCGCGATGCACCTTGCGGTGGGGGATGTAGAAATAGTCGTCGGCCCAGGCCTTGAACCGGGGATAATGGTCCGGGTCATGCGCATCGCACGCCGCCTGCATCGCGGCATGGAATTCGGCGGTATCCTCGTCGATGGGCAGCGGCGGATTGAGGTCCGCGCCGCCGCCGAACCAGCGCTTCGTCGTGGTCAGGAAGCGGGTGTTCATATGGACTGCGGGGACATGCGGGTTGGCCATGTGCGCGACCAGGCTGATCCCCGTCGCCACGAAGCGCGGATCCTCGCCCGCGCCGTGGATGGTCTGGGCGAACGGCCCCTCGAACGTGCCGCCAACGGTCGAGACGTTGACGCCGACCTTTTCGAAGACGCGCCCCTTCATCACGCCGCGCACCCCGCCGCCGCCGGGCTCGCCGCTGGGATCGGCACGGTCCCAGGCGGTATAGGTGAAGGCCGCGTCCGACCCCGCCTCGCGCTCGATCGCCTCGAACGCGGCGCAGATCCGGTCGCGCAGCGATTCGAACCAGAGGCGGGCGGCGTCCTGCTCGGCGTCGAGCGCGATGTCGGGGGTGCGGCTGGTCATGATCCGGAGTCTCTGGGCGGGGGAGGGGGCGGGGGTCAACCCGGCATTTGGTCCCAACCCGTCTGCCGCCGTGCCTCGGCCAGCAGGATGCCGCCGGTGATCGCGACGTTGAGCGAGCGGACGCCGCTGCGCATCGGCACGCGCACCCGGATGTCGGCGGCGTCGTGCACCGCCTCCGGCACCCCTGCGCCCTCCGAGCCGAGCAGGATCACATCGTCGGGGCGGAACACCATCTCGGGCAGCGGCAGCGCGCCCAGCGTCGTCGCCAGCACGATCCGTCCCGGGGTGGCGGCGCGGAAGGCGTCCCAATCGGCATGGCGCACCACCTGGGCCATGGCGGCATAGTCCATCGCCGATCGCGCCAGCGCCCGGTCGGAATAGGGAAAGCCCATCGGCTCGATCAGGTCGACCGCGACGCCGAAACAGGTCGCGGTGCGGATCAGCGTGCCGACATTGCCCGCAATATCGGGCGCATGAAGCGCCAGCCGCATCAGTGGCCGGGAAAGGACAGCAGCGCATCGACCGCCAGCCCCTCGGCCCGCAATGCGTCGGCGCCGCCGAGATCGGGCAGGTCGACCAGGAACTGCGCCTGTTCGACGACGCCTCCCGCCTTGCGCAGCAGCCGGACGGCGGCGCGGGCGGTGCCGCCGGTGGCGATCAGGTCGTCGACCAGCAGGACGCGCGCGCCGGGGACCAGCGCATCCTCGTGCATCGCGATCCGGTCCTGGCCATATTCCAGCGCATAATCCTCGGCGATGGTCGCGCCGGGCAGCTTGCCGTCCTTGCGGATCAGCAGCACGCCCGCGTTCAGCGGCACCGCGAGGGCGGCGGCGAACAGGAAACCGCGCGCCTCGATCCCCGCGATCAGGTCGACCGGCCCGCGCGTCGCGGCGACCATCCGCTCGATGGTCTGCGCGAAACCCGTCGGGTCGAGGAGCAGCGTGGTGATGTCGCGGAACGCGATGCCGGGCTTGGGAAAGTCCGGGATCGTGCGGATCAGGGCTTTCAGATCGTCATTGGCGTTCATGCGGCGCCTCATGGGCCTGATGGCGGCGGGGGTAAAGGGGGGCAATCCCAACCCTCCGTTCGGCCTGAGCGAAGTCGAAGGCCAAGGGAATCCATGGCCAAAGGGGCCGGAGGAAAGGTTCGGGCATGGGCTTCGACTTCGCTCAGCCTGAACGGAGGTCGGGAGTGGGGCGGCGGGTTCCGCAAGAAAAAAAAGGGCGGCTCCCTTCCGGAAAACCGCCCCAGGCTCTCACATGATCCGATACGGCCTCAATGCTTCACGTCGCGCCAGACATTCTGATACGCCCCCCAGGCCAGGAAGCAGAAGATCAGGATGAAGATCACCGCCCCGATCCCCGCCGCATGGCGCGATTCCAGCTTGGGCTCGGCGGTCCAGGTCAGGAAGGCGGCGACGTCCCTGGCCATCTGGTCGCGGGTCGCCAGCGTGCCGTCGGTATATTGGACCTGCCCGTCCTGGGTCAGCGGCGGCGGCATCGCGATGTTGAGGTTCGCGAAATAGGGATTGTAGTGCAGCCCCGTCGGCGTCTTGGCATCCGGGAACTGGCGCAGTAGCGCGGCGGGCTGGTTGCGATAGGCATCGGGGCCGATCAGCGAATAGACGTAATTGGTGCCGTCATGCCGCGCCTTGGTCATCAGCGACAGGTCGGGCGGCAGCGCGTTGTTGTTCGCCGCGCGCGCCGCGACCTCGTTGGCGAAGGGCGAGGGGAAATGGTCGGCGGGCACGTTCTTGCGCGTCGTCGCCTCGCCCGTCTCCGGGTTGATGCTCGGCTGTTCGATCACCCACTGGTTGGCGATCGCCTTCACCTCGGCCTCGTTATAGCCTAGGTCCTTCAGGTCGCGGAACGCCACCAGCCGCAGCGAATGGCAGGCCGCGCAGACCTCCTTATAGACCTGGAAGCCGCGCTGGAGCTGGCGCCGGTCGAACCGGCCCAATATTCCGTCCGAGGCCAGATGTGCGGGCTTGGGGTGGAGGTGGAACTCCTCCTCGGCGGTGGGGGCGGGCGGGTCGGAGACCAGCCCCGAGACGCTGCCCCACAGCGCGATGGCGAGGACCAGGGTGAAGGCCGCCCCGACCAGGAATGCGATGCCACGAACCATGTTCGAAATCCTCTCTCGGTTCGTGTCAGGCCGAAGCCGAAGGGGTTAGGGCCGACTTGGTGGGCGCGGTGCCGCCATGTTTGGCCAGCACGGCTTCGGTGATCGAATGGGGCAGGGGGGCGGGCCGCTCCGTCCGTGCGATCCAGGGCAGGATCACCAGGAAGTGGAGGAAATAATAGGCCGCCGTGACCTGGCTGAGGATGATGAAGAAGGGCGTCGCGGGCGACCCCCCGCACCAGCCGAGCAGCAGCACGTCGACCACCAGCACCCAGAAGGCGATCCGCGCCTTGGGCCGGAAATTGCTCGACCGCACCGGCGAGCTGTCCAGCCAGGGGAGAAAGAACAGCAGCAGGATCGACCCGAACATCGCCAGCACGCCCCACAGCTTGGCAGGCAGGATGAAGTCGGCGGTGAAGGCGCGCAGGATCGCGTAGAAGGGCCAGAAATACCATTCGGGCACGATATGCGCAGGGGTCGAGAGCGGGTTGGCCGGAATGTAATTGTCCGGATGGCCCAGATAATTGGGGAAGAAGAACAGCAGCCCCGCGAACACCAGCAGGAACACGCCCAGCCCCACCGCATCCTTGGCGGTGTAATAGGGGTGGAAGGGCACCGTATCCTGCTCGCCCTTCACGTCCACGCCGGTCGGGTTGTTCGAGCCGGGGATGTGCAGCGCCCAGATGTGCAGGATGATGACGCCCGCGATCACGAAGGGCAGCAGATAGTGGAGCGAGAAGAAGCGGTTGAGCGCGGCATTGTCCGGCGCGAAACCGCCCAGCAGCCAGACGCGGATGGTGTCGCCGACCAGCGGGATCGCCGAGAAGAAGCCGGTGATGACCTGCGCCCCCCAGAAGCTCATCTGCCCCCAGGGAAGGACATAGCCCATGAAGGCGGTGGCCATCATGAGGAGGAAGATGACGACGCCGAGCAGCCACACCATCTCGCGCGGAGCCTTGTAGGACCCGTAATAGAGGCCGCGGAAGATGTGCGTATAGACGACGATGAAGAACATCGACGCGCCGTTGGCGTGGGCATAGCGCAGGAACCACCCAGCGTTCACGTCGCGCATGATGCTTTCGACCGAGTCGAAGGCGACGCCCGCATTGGCGGCATAATGCATCGCCAGCACGACGCCGGTGATGATCTGGATGGCGAGCGCGGCGCCCGCCAGCACGCCGAAATTCCAGAAATAGTTCAGGTTGCGCGGCACCGGATAGCCCGCGCCCACCGCATTATAGACGAGGCGCGGCAGCGGCAGCTTCTCGTCCAGCCAGCGCATGACCGGCTGTTTCGGTTCGTAATGCTTGGCCCAGGGAAAGCTCATGTCTCGGGTCCCCCTTTAAGCGGCCGCGCCGACCGTGACGGTCGTGTCGCTGTCGAACTTGTAATCGGGCACGAAGAGGTTCTTCGGTGCCGGACCCTTTCGGATGCGCGCGGCGGTGTCATAGGCCGAGCCGTGGCAGGGGCAGAAATAGCCGCCATAGGGGCCCTTGTTCTCGCCCTCGCCCGCGCCCAGCGGCACGCAGCCCAGATGGGTGCAGACGCCCAGCGTGATCAGCCAGTTCTTCTTGCCCGGCTTGGTCCGCTCCTCCAGCGTCTGGGGATCGCGCAGCTCGGACAGCGGCACCGCATCGGCCTCCGCCATTTCCTTGGGCGTCAGGTTGCGGACGAACAGCGGTTGCTTGCGGAAACTGGCCTTGATCGCCTGGCCCGGCGCGATCTTGGACAGGTCGATCTCGGTGGTCGACTGCGCCAGCACGTCGGCCGAGGGGTTCATCTGGTTGATGAGCGGCAGGACGATGGCCAGCGCCCCCACACCCGCGAAGGATACGGCGGCGACGTTGATGAAGTCGCGGCGGCGGGGATCATGGACCTCTTCGTGGAATGGCTCCGGCGACTCGCCGGGGGGTACGGTGTTCTCCGTCATCGCCATTCGTCCTGTCCCTCCACCTCGTTCGCGTGGCGCCGGTCGCGCCCTGGCGGTCGTGCCGGATTGTCCCCGGTCATGCGCCGCCCGATCTCGCCCGCCCATGATGAACGGAGCGTCAGGTTAGCCTTGCTTGACGGGCTTTGCCAATCCCCTTTGCGGTGGCGTTCATGGCGGGTGCAGTCGGGCGGGCGCAGGAACCATGGTGGCGTGGTTCGGGTTGACCGATGACGGACGCGGATGACGGGCCCCTGTCGCATCCGCAGGAACGACCAGGGGCATGGAGAGAGGCGATGCTCTTGGGCAGGATCGGATGGGGCGGCTTGCTGGCCGCCGGGCTGTTGGCGCTGGGCGGCTGCGCCGACGGCTATGGCTATAGCGGCGTGTCGGTGGGCACGGGCTATGGCGGTTATGGCGGCTATGGCTATGCCCCCGGCTATTATGGCGCGGGTTATGCGCCGTCCTATTATGGCTGGTACGACGACTTTTATTATCCGGGCACGGGCGTCTATGTCTATGACCGCTATCGTCGGCCGTTCCGCTGGAACGAGGGCCAGCGCGCCTATTGGGAAGGGCGGCGCGGCGCGTGGCGCGGGGCCCCGATCCGCGACCAGTGGCGCGGCTGGGGTCGCAACGGCTGGCGCGGCGACCGCTGGGGCAATGGCCCGCGTGGCCCCGGTCCCAATCCCGGTCTGGGCGTCGCGCCCCGCCCACCGGCCCCACGGGTCGAGGGGTGGCGCGGCCCTCGCGGCGGCAATCCCGGCTGGCGTGGCGGGCGGCCCGGCGGCGCGCGGGGCGGTCCGCGCGGGCCGCGCTGATCAGCCTGCCGAGCGGGCCCGGATCATCAGCGTGGGGCGGAACCGCATCACCGCCACATCGTCCTGGTTATAGACGGTCAGCAGGCTGACGATCAGCCCCATGTCGGGCCGACTGGCCGAGCGGCGCACCTCCAGCACCTCGGTCTCGCAGCGCAGCGTGTCGCCCGGATAGACCGGCTTCAGCCAGCGAAGCTCGTCGATGCCGGGCGATCCCAGGCTCTGAAAGCCGGTCGCCCGGTAATGCTCGACGATCATCGCCATGGTCATCGACGCGGTGTGCCAGCCGCTGGCCGACAGCCGCCCGAAATGGGTGGCGGCGGCGGCCTCGTCGGACAGGTGAAAGGGCTGGGGATCGTAGCGCGTGGCAAAGGCGATCACCTCGTCCCGCTCGACCCGATGATTTCCGAACCGCGCGGTATCGCCGACCGCCACATCCTCCAGCCAGATCATCGCATCCTCTCCTTATCGTCTGAAAACGCGGCGGAACGGCGCATCGTTGCCGTCCAGCCCCTGGCCCGCCGGAAGCCCGATCAGATCGCGCAGCAGCGGGGCGACATCGACATTGTCGAACGGCGCCAGCCGTACCCCCGACCGAAATGCGGGGCCCTGCGCGATGAACAGCGCGGCCATGGCGGGATCGGCATTGTCATAGCCATGGGTGCCCTTGGCAAAGGGGGCGTCGGGCCGCTTGGCCTGGATCAGCCAGCCGGTCTGGGCGAGGCAGAAATAGGGCGGGATGCGCGGGTTGCGACCATAATGGAAACGCGCGGGCATCGCCGGGCTGCGCCAGCAATCGGCATGATCGTGATGGCCGAGCAACCGCCGCTCCAGCGCGGCCTCATGCCCCGGCACCGCGCGGAAGGTCGCATAGGGGCCGTCCTCGGTCATCACCGCATCGGCGGGATCGACCAGCATATCCTCGGTCACGATCCGGTCGCTGGAGGTCGCGGCCATGCCGTGGTCTGCGACGACGACCAGATTGGCGGGCTGGCCCAGTTCGGCAAGCCCGGCCAGCAGGCGGCCGATCGCCTCGTCCACCTTGCCGACCGCCGCGTTCACCTGTGGCGAGTCGGGGCCGGCGTCATGGCCCGCGCTGTCCACTTCGTCGAAATACAGCGTCAGGAATTGCGGGCGGCTGGCCGCCGGGCGACGCAGCCAGTCGATGATCGAATCGACCCGCTGGCGGTCGGTCACGTTCTGGTTGAACTGCTGCCAGTCGTGCGGACGCATGCCGCCCGTCACGGTGCCGCCATAGTCGCCGGGGTGGAAGGTGCCGCCCCAGGCGACGTTCGATCCCGGCCAGAACATGGTGGCGGTGGGAATTCCGGCCTTTTCGGCGGTGATCCAGATCGGCTCGGCGCTGTTCCACCAATAGGGCTGGTCCGAGGCCATGGTGAAGCGCGCGTCGGGATGGGCCGGATCGGTGAAGCCGTTGGCGACGATCCCGTGCCGATCGGGCACCAGCCCGGTGACCAGCGTCCAGTGATTGGGGAAGGTCTTGGACGGGAAGGAGGGGCGCATCGACGCGCTGACCCCCTCGGCGGCCAACCGCGACAGGTTCGGGGTCAGCCCGCGCGTCAGATAATCGGGGCGGAAGCCGTCGATCGATACCAGGATCGTGACCGGCGCGCGCGCCGCGACCGCATCGGCGGCGGGGCGGGGCGTCGCCGCCCCCGCGCTCGCCGCGCTCTCGCCGATCGGGGGCAATGCGGGCGGCGTATAGGGGTAGGCACAACCGGCCAGGAGGGGCAGGGCGAGGGCGGCAAGGGGGAGTCGGGTCACGGAGCGGCTATCCTTTCAGGCCAGCCGATAGCGTCGTCCTGTGACACTGGCGAGGCCCGTCGGCAGGATCCCGCGCTCGCCCGGCCGGTCAGTCCAGTGGGAAGAAGTGGCGCACCTCCGGCCCGGCATGGCGAAGCAGGACCCGCAGCCGTTCGGCGGCTTCGGCGGGATGATCGCCGGGCAGCCCCGCCATCGCCCAGTCGCCGAAGGTCGGCGTGTCGGTCCGGCGGTCGTCGAGGACCTGGATGTCGGTGTGGCGCGGATCGCGCCGGATCCGCTCGAACGCGTCGCCGACGCTGTCGACGGGGCCCTCGATCAACTGGAGATAGCGGCCTCGCTCGATCCAGAGGATGCCCGAAATGCCGTCCATGCCGTTGTTGCGGCGCGAGACGCGCAATATGGCCAGGTGATCCGACCGGCCATCCTCGCCCACGGCCTGGCTGCTATAGATGATACGCCGGAACGAACTAACCTGGATCATGATTGGCTTCTAGGTCCTCCGGCGCGCGCTGCAAAGCGGCAATGCGCCGGGCGGCCGGAGCCGACCGGCGCATAATGGGTCAGACGTTGAAGCGGAACAGCATCACGTCGCCGTCCTGCACGACATATTCCTTGCCCTCGGCGCGCAGCTTGCCCGCATCGCGGGCGCCCGCCTCGCCCTTGAAGGCGATATAGTCGGCAAAGGCGATGGTTTCGGCGCGGATGAAGCCGCGTTCGAAATCGCTGTGGATCTCGCCCGCCGCATTGGGCGCCTTGGCGCCGCGATGGACGGTCCAGGCGCGCGCCTCCTTGGGGCCGACCGTGAAGAAGGTCAGCAGGTCGAGCAGCGCGTAACCGGCGCGGATCACGCGGGCGAGGCCGGTTTCGGACAGGCCCAGCTCGGACAGGAACTCGCCGCGATCCTCCGCGGGCATGGTCGCGATGTCGGCCTCGATCGCGGCCGACACGACGACCGCCTGCGCGCCCTCGGCGGCGGCCTTTTCGAAGACGCGCGCCGAATGGGCATTGCCGTTGGCGGCGTTCGATTCTTCGACATTGCAGACATAGAGGACGGGCTTGGCGGTCAGCAGCTGCGCCTGCGAGAACACGCGCGCCTCTTCCTCATCCTTGGGCACGGTCAGCCGCGCGGGCTTGCCGTCGCGCAGCAGCTCCAGCGTCTGGCCCAGGACCGAGGCGGCGATCTTGGCCTCCTTGTCGCCCTGCTGCCCCTTCTTGATGAAGGCGGGGACGCGCTTTTCCAGGCTTTCGAGGTCGGAGAGCATCAGCTCGGTCTCGACCGTCTCGGCATCGGCGATGGGGTCGACCTTGCCCTCGACATGGGTCACGTCGCCGTCCTCGAAGCAGCGCAGGACATGGACGATCGCGTCCACCTCGCGGATATTGCCGAGGAACTGGTTGCCCAGGCCCTCGCCCTTGGACGCGCCGCGCACGAGGCCCGCAATGTCGACAAAGGCGAGCTGCGTCTCGATGATCTTGGCGGAGCCGGCGACCTCGGCCAGCTGGTACAGGCGCGGATCGGGGACCGCGACGTTGCCGACATTCGGCTCGATCGTGCAGAACGGATAATTGGCGGCCTGCGCCGCCGCCGTTTCGGTCAGCGCGTTGAAGAGGGTGGACTTGCCGACATTCGGCAGGCCGACGATGCCGCAGCGGAAACCCATGCGTCGCTTATCCTACAGGAAGGGGAAAGCGTCCCTCTAGCGACGATGGGGATATTTCTCAACCGAGCGCTTCTCCCATGCTCCGTTCAGCCTGAGCGAAGTCGAAGGCCAAGGGATGACGGTTGGGCGGGGCGCCATTGTCGGATGTTCCAGCGTGGCCTTCGACTTCGCTCAGGCTGAACGGACTGGGGGGAAGGGGTTATGGGGTCAGGCGATCCCGACCATCATCGCTGCGGCCCAGGCGAGCAGCATCACGCCCAGCGCCCCCGAAAACCCCATCAGCACCAGGCCCAGATAATGCAGCATCGGCGGATTGGCGCGCTGCGCCTTCTTGTTCCGGCCCAAGCCCGACAGCACGAAGCTCGCCAACATGCCGAAGGTGAAGACAGCGAATTCGATCATCGGGAATAACGTCCGGGATAGGGGGTGCGATCGATGCCCCCTTTAACCGAGATAAGTTAACGGCACGATATCGGCGCGGCGAAGCGCCCGCTTTCATCGATGAAGTGTGGGAACCTTTCGCCCTGTCGCGGGTGCGGCGCGGATCGTCGCGCGCGGCGGATCAGCGATAGTTGAAGCTGACGCTGATCCGCTCGCCCTTGGCACCGTTGGGCACGACCTCGTGTCGTAGCCAGCTTTCCCACAGCAGCACCGTTCCCGGCTGGGGCGTGGCGGTGGCGAAGGTGGACAGGTCGTCGGGCGCATCGGCACGGCGCGGCGGGGCCGCCATCAGCATCGGCAGGCGCGGATCCTCCAGCTTCAGCGCGCCCGATCCCTGAGGCATGGCGACATAGAGCGTGCCCGAGACGACCGAGTGCGGATGGATATGCGCCGAATGATGCCCGCCGGGTTTCAGGACATTGACCCACAGGCTGTCCAGCTTCAACTTGCGCCCGCCCAGGTCGAAGGCGCATTCCTCGGCGAAGCGCGCGACATGGCGGTCCAGCTTCTTGCGCAGGTCCGCGAAGACCGGATCGCGGATCGGCAGGTCGTTGAGCGAGGCATAGCTGGTATAGCCGCGATAGCCATGCTCCTTCGACCAGCGCCGCCCGGCGCGGTCGTCCTCGGCCAGCGCCCAGCAGCTCTGCTCGATCTCCTCCAGCAGATCGGCATCGTCCAGCTGGCCCTCATAGAGAAGCGAGGCGAAGAGGCGGCGCACGCTCATGCCGGGTCTCCCAGGCGCAGCGCGATGTCGTTGACGAAGCGGACATCGTCCCCCTCGGCCAGCCAGCGCGCCTCCGCCGCCAGCGCGCCGAGCAGGTCGGACAGCGGCTCGATCTCCGCCTTGGCGTAGTTGCCGAGCACATGGCCGGTCACGCGGTCCTTGTGCCCTGGATGCCCGATGCCAAGCCGGACGCGGCGGAAGTCGGGCCCCAGATGCTGGTCGATCGAGCGCAGCCCGTTATGCCCCGCCGTGCCGCCGCCGGTCTTCACCTTCACCCGGAAGGGGGCAAGGTCGAGTTCGTCGTGGAAGACGGTCAGCGCCTCCACCCCCAGCTTGTAGAAGCGCAGCGCGTCGCCGACGCTGCGCCCGCTCTCGTTCATGAAGGTTGCGGGCTTGAGCAGCAGGATCTTCTGCCCGCCGATCCGGCCTTCCTGGGTCCAGCCCTGGAACTGCTTCTTCACGGGGCCGAAATCATGCACCTCGGCGATGGCGTCCATCGCCATGAAGCCGACATTGTGGCGGTGCATCGCATATTGCGGCCCCGGATTGCCCAACCCGGCCCAGACCTGCATGTGATATTCCTTATTCGCTTGGTTGGCAGGGCCCTAGCACCGGGGGCTTCGGGTTTCCAATGCGGTGAGGGTGGAGGGGGCGTGGGCTTCGACTTCGCTCAGCCTGAACGGGGTTTGGGGGCTAAAACCAAAATCCCCGAACCCCGTTCAGCCTGAGCGAAGTCGAAGGCCAAGGGAATCCCCCCTCAGATCAACCCCTGCGCCCGCAGACTCACATGCCCCGAGGTCCCGATGATCAGATGGTCGTGCACCGTGATCCCCAGTCGCTTGCCCGCCTCCGCGATGGCGCGGGTCACGTCGATATCGGCGCGGCTGGGCGAGGGGTCGCCGCTGGGATGGTTGTGCACCAGGATCAGCGCCGCCGATCCGAAGTCGATCGCGCGGCGAATCACCTCGCGGATATAGACCGGCGCCTGGTCGATCGAACCCTGTCCCATCAGCTCGTCGCGGATCAGCATGTTGCGCGTGTTGAGGTGCAGCACCCGGAACCGCTCGACCCCGTGATGCGCCATGTCGGCATGGAGATAGTCGAGGAGCGCCTGCCAGTTGGACAGGACCGGGCGCTTCGCCGCCTCCACCTGCACCAGTCGCAGCGCGCAGGCCTGCGCGATCTTGAGCGCCGCCGCCGCCGTCTCGCCCACCCCGTCGACGCGTCGCAGGGCATTGGGATCGGCGGTCAGCACGCCACCTATGTCATGGAATTCACGCAGCAGCGCCTTGGCGATCGGCTTGGTGTCGCGGCGGGGGATGGCGGTCATCAGCAGATATTCGATCAGTTCATGGTCGAGCAATCCGCCACCGCCCAACAACCGGTCGCGCAGTCGCGCACGGTGTCCGGCATGGTCATTCGGCTGATCCCGCTCGTCCCCGCCGCCACCGTCGCCCATGGTCCGCTTCCCCCTTTGCCGGAAAGCATAAGGGCGGCGCGGGGAACTGTCGCCGGGCTTCGTGCGATTGCGTGCGGCGCGACCATAGGGTTATGACACAGGTCAAGTCGGAAGGAGTGACATCGGGGTGGAGGGCGCGAACGAGGAAGTCGGCACCCCCGAAAGCCCGATCCGGCGTTTCCGTCGCCTTCAGCGTATCCTGATCGCCATCGCGCTGCTGATCCTGGTCGCGCTGATCGCACTGTGGCTGGAGCGCAAGCCGCTCGCCGGGGGTTTCATCGATCGCGAACTGGCGCGGCGCGGCGTTCCTGCGCGCTACAAAATTTCCGATCTGGGGACGGGACGGCAAAGGCTGACCGATGTGGTGATCGGCGATCCGCGCAATCCCGATCTGGTCGCCGACTGGCTGGAGACGCGGACCCGGCTGACCTTGTCCGGCCCCGAGGTGACGGGGGTGCGGGCCGGTCGGGTGCGGTTGCACGGGCGACTGGTCGGCGGACGGATCACGCTGGGCGCGCTCGACAAGCTGATGGGGCCGTCCTCGGGCAAGCCCTTCGCGCTCCCCGCGCTGGATGTCGTGGTCGGTGATGGCGGCATCCGGCTCGACACGCCGCATGGGCCGGTGGGGCTCAGCCTGTCGGGGCGGGGGGTGCTGAACGACGGTTTCACCGGGCATCTGGCGGCGGTGGCGCCCCGGCTGGTGATGGGCGATTGCGTCGCCACGGGGCTTGCCGCGCCGATGCGCGTGCGGGTGGTGCGCGAGCAGCCGACGCTGACGGGGCCGCTGCGGCTCGGCAATCTGCGCTGCGGCGAGGTGGCGGTGGCCGATCTGGCGGCGCGGGTCGACGTGACCTTCGGCGCGGCGCTCGATCGGTGGCAGGGGCGTGCCACGGTGGGCAGTGGCGCGATCCGCCATCCCGTCATGGCCGCCGCCGCGATCGAAGGACAGCTCGATTTCACCGGCACCCCCAAGGGCACGCATGGCCGGATGCAGCTGGCCGCGCGCAACGTCGTCGCGCGGCCGGGCCGCGCCGGGCGGGCGACGATCGCCGGACAATATCTGGTCGGCCCCGTCACCCGCTTCGACGGCCGGATGACGCTGGGCGACGCACAGCTGTCGCCCGCCATGCTGGCGCGGGTCGGGCAATGGGGCGCGGCCGCCGCCGGAACCCCGGTCGGCCCGGTGGTGAGTGCCATGGCCGAGGCCGTGCGGCGCGGCGGGCGGCGCTTCGCCGCCGACGTCGCGCTGGCGATCGACAGCGACAAGGGGCCGCGCGGCCCCGGCTTTGCGGTGCGGGTGCCGCGCCTGTCGCTCGCCTCGGCCAGTGGCGGGCGGCTGGCCTTCGCGGATGGCGCGGGGCTGACCTATGACGCGCGGGGGCTGCGGCTCGACACCCGGCTGGCGATGCGCGGGGGCGGGCTGCCCGGTCTGCGCGCCACCTTGCGACAGGATGCGCCGGGGGCGCCGATGCGCGGCACCGCCGAGCTGGCGCGTTACGACGCGGGCGGTGCCAGCCTGGCGCTCGACCGGCTGGTGTTCCAGGCGGCGATGAATGGCGAGACGCAGATCACGACACGCGCCATGCTGTCCGGGCCGATCAGCGGCGGCCGGATCGACAATCTGGTCCTGCCCATCACCGCCAACTGGGATGGGGGGCGGCGCTTGCGAGTCAATCCGAGCTGCCAGCCGCTGGCGATCGACCGGCTGGCGCTGTCGGGGCTCCGGCTGGAGCGGGTCGCGACGACGCTCTGCCCGCTCGACGGCGCGCTGGTCCGTCTCGACGGCGGGCGGATCGGCGGCGGGGCGCAACTGGGGCCGACACGGCTTGCCGGGCGGATCGGGAGCAGTCCGCTGGCGCTGTCGGCGGCGGCGACCCGGTTCGCGCTGGCGGATCGCAGCTTCACGCTGACCGGCGTCGAGAGCCGCATCGGCCGCCCCGAATCGCCGACCCGGATCGACGCGACGAGCCTGTCGGGCCGGATCACGCCAGAGGGGATTGCGGGCCAGTTTACCGGCGGCAGCGGCCAGGTCGGGCAGGTGCCTCTGCTGCTGGGGCAGGCCGATGGCACATGGCGGCTGGCCAAGGGGGTGCTGACCCTGAACGGCGGGTTGCAGGTGAGCGATGCCCGCGCCGATTCGCCGCGCTTCCTGCCGATGGCGGCGCGGGACGTGACGCTGACGCTGGCGGGCAGCCGGATCGATGCGAAGGGCGCGCTGTTCGAGCCCACAAGGAATGTGAAGGTCGCCGATGTCGCCATCACCCATGCGCTCGATCGGGGCGCGGGCTCGGCCGAGTTGGTGGTGCCGGGGCTGACCTTTACCAAGGACTTCCAGCCCGAATTGCTGACCCCCGTCACCAAGGGCGTGATCGAGGACGTGCGAGGCGAGATGTCGGGTCAGGGGCGGATCGCCTGGGATGCCGATGGCGTCCGCTCGACCGGCGATTTCGGCACCGAGGGCATCGATCTCGCCGCCGCGCTCGGCCCCGTCACCGGGATTGCGGGCAAGATCCACTTCACCGACCTGCTGGCGCTGGAAAGCGCGCCGGGCCAGGTGGTGACGATCCGCACGATCAATCCCGGCATCCAGGTGACGAACGGCACCGTCCGCTACCAGACGCTGTCGGGCACGCGCATCCGGGTGGAAAGCGGCAACTGGCCCTTTGCGGGCGGCACGCTGACGCTCGACCCGACGCTGCTCGATTTCTCGCAGCCGGTGGAGCGGCGGATGACCTTCCACGTCAAGGGCGCGGCGGCCGACCAGTTCCTGCTCCAGTTCGATTTCCAGAATCTCAACGCCACCGGCATCTTCGACGGCGAGCTGCCGATGGTCTTCGACGAGCGCGGCGGGCGGATCGAGGGCGGCCGGCTGGTCGTGCGGCCGGGCGGGGGCAGCATCGCCTATCTGGGGGCGGTCAGCCAGAAGGATCTGGGACTCTGGGGCAATCTGGCCTTCGGTGCGCTCCGTTCGCTCAACTATCGTTCGCTCCGGATCGACATGAACGGGCCGCTGGCGGGCGAGATGGTGACCGATGTCCGCTTCGCCGGGATCAGCCAGGGCAAGGGCGCCAAGTCGAACTTCCTGATCCGGCGGCTGCAGAAGCTGCCCTTCGTGTTCAACGTGCGGATCAAGGCGCCCTTTCGCGGGCTGCTCGATTCGGCGCAGTCCTTCTACGACCCGCGCCGCCTGATCCAGCGGAACCTGCCCGCGCTGCTGGAGGAACAGAACAAGCGCGCCGCGCCACCCGCCGCCCCGGCCGCCGGAACCCCCATTCAGCGCAGCGCAAGCGAGACCGTGCCATGACCGTAACAGGATTGAAAATGCAGGACAGAATGCCGATCTTGGGGATGACGCGATGGATGCCGGTCGCGCTGGTCCTGGCGAGCGGGGGATGTGTGAACATTTCCGCGCCGGACAAGCCGATCGAGATCAATCTCAACATCAATGTGACGCAGGAAGTGGTATATCGCCTGGACGGCGAGGCCAAATCGCTGATCCAGCAGAATCCGGGGATATTCTGATCATGAAGACCAAGGCGGTGGTGATGGTGGCGGCAGCGGTCGCGCTGATCGGCATTTCGGGCGTGGCGATCGCACAACGCGATCCCGCCTATGCCGCCGCGCGCGCCGAGGGATTGGTCGGCGAGCAGCCCGACGGCTATCTGGGCATCGTCGGCGCCGCGACCCCGGCGCTGCGCACGCTGGTCAATAGCATCAACATCCAGCGCAAGGCGGCCTATACCCAAAAGGCGCAGGCCAGCGGCGCGACTGTCGAGCAGATGGCCTTTACCAGCGGCTGCAACCTGATCGCGCAGACCGCCAGCGGCGAGAAGTACAAGACGCCCGAGGGCGTGTGGAAGACGCGCACCGCGGCGGCGCCCGAGCGGGCACCTGCCTGCGTGTAAGCTCCCTTCTTACTCCCCTCCCGCAGGCGGGAGGGGCTGGGGGAGGGGAGTCCGGCGGCGTGAAGGCGATCGGCTTGAGGAGAGGGGGATGAAGTCCCGTATCTTCAGAGGCATTGCCCGACGATAGCGCCAGCCCTCCCCCGACCCCTCCCGCCTGCGGGAGGGGAGAAGAAGGGGGGAGAAGAAGAACCTGCCCGCGAATCACGCCGCCCTGTCGCTCCTCGGCAACAATCCTTAACGCATCTGTCACAACGCCCACCCCAGGCGGTTGACTTGGGGGGAGGGCCTTTCTAAACGGGCCTCGCCTTGGCGGGGTCGCTCGCCGTTCGCGCGCATTCTCCCCTTCGGTGACGAAATCAGGTGAGGGTGGCTGCGTGGCGGAGAAAGAGCCCGGACAGGACTTTGGCGATGCGGACGATCCGCGTCTGGCCGCGCTGGACAAGCGACTGGCACAGGCACGCGCGGAGGGCGCATCGCGGCAGGGGGTGAAGGTGGATGCCGACAGGGGATATTCCCAGGGTAGCCGCGTCATCTCCGCGCTGATCGGAAGTCTTGTGGGCAGTGCGTTGATCGGCTGGCTTTTCGACCGCTGGTTCGGCACCGCACCCTGGGCCCTGATCGTGATGCTGTTCCTGGGGATCGGCGTGGCGTTCAGGCAGATCATTCGGATTTCTGGCGAACGCCCGGAGTAACCGGGCGTTCGTCATATGTGGGAACGAAGCAGCGTGGCGGCAGAATCGGGCGGCAAGATTGATCCGATGCACCAGTTCCTGATCGAGCCGGTGCTCGGTCGGCATTGGGTGGTCGGCGGCTACGACCTTTCCTTCACCAATTCCGCTCTGTGGATGGTGGCGACGTTGGTCGCGCTGTGGATCTTCATGATCGGCGGGATGAAGCGCGATCTGGTCCCCGGTCGCTGGCAGGCGGCGGTCGAGGGCTTCACCGGCTTCGTCAATTCGATGCTGACGTCGAATATCGGGCCGGAGGGCAAGCGCTTCCTGCCTTATGTCTTCTCGCTCTTCATGTTCATCCTGTTCGCCAACGTGCTGGGGCTGCTGCCCTTCGGCGTGGTGCCGGGTGTCCATCCCTTCACCGTGACCAGCCATGTGACCGTGACCGGCGTGCTCGCGCTGATCTCGTTCGCGATCGTGCTGATCGTCGGCTTCGGTCGCCACGGTTTCCACTTCTTTGCGCTGTTCGTGCCGCACGGCACGCCGACGCTCATGATCCCGCTGATCTTCGTGGTCGAGCTGATGAGCTTCCTGGTGCGCCCCTTCTCGCTGGGTCTGCGACTGTTCGTCGCGATGACCGCGGGGCACATCCTGCTGAAGGTTCTCGCCGCCTTTGTCATCAACGGCATCAACATGGGCCCCGGCTATGCCGCGCTCATCACGCTGCCGAGCTTCCTGCTGATGATCGGCATCACGCTTCTCGAACTGCTGGTCGCCGCGATCCAGGCCTATGTCTTCGCGCTGCTGACCTCGGTCTATCTGAACGACGCGGTCAACCTGCACTGATCCGGGGAGCCGGACCGGGCGGGCGGCCTCGCCGCACGACTTGAATACCCAAACGACCCTTTTTGAACTGGAGTGATTGAAATGGACGCAGAAGCTGCACGGATGATCGGTGCCGGTCTGGCCGCTATCGGCATGGGCATCGCCTCGCTCGGCGTGGGCAACGTGTTCGCCAAGTTCCTCGAAGGCGCGCTGCGCAATCCGGGTGCGGCGGACAGCCAGCAGGGCC
This sequence comes from Sphingomonas sp. 1185, assembly GCF_040544655.1. Classification (NCBI taxonomy): domain Bacteria; kingdom Pseudomonadati; phylum Pseudomonadota; class Alphaproteobacteria; order Sphingomonadales; family Sphingomonadaceae; genus Sphingomonas; species Sphingomonas sp. 1185. The sequence continues at coordinate 4,838 of NZ_JBEPKL010000027.1, read as the reverse complement.
GCCTCTTCATCGGTTTCGCCGGTGCCGAGCTTCTGGGCCTGCTCGCCTTCGTGACGATGATCATCCTGGTGTTCGTCGCCCAATAATTCTGATCGGCCGGGCGTCTCGGTGACGATGCGCCCGGCCGATATGGCAACGAGGACTCCATGCCCCAGATAGCACAGATCAGTGCGACCTATGCGTCGCAGATCTTCTGGCTCCTGATCACCTTCGGCCTGCTCTATTTCGTGGTCGGTCGTGGGATGGTGCCCAAGATTCAGGCGACCGTCGACGCTCGCGAAGCCCGTATCGCCGGCGATCTGGCGGCGGCGGAGGCCGCACGCGCGGAGGCCGACCGGGTCGAGGCGGCATGGCGGGCCGAGATGGACGCCGCGCGCACCGCCGCGATGGCGGAAACCAACGCCGCCAAGGCGCGGGCGACCCATGCCTTCGAGGCGCAGGTCAAGGCGGCCGATGCCGACCTGGCCGAGCGGCTGGGTCATCACGACCTGGCGATCGCCAATGCCAAGGCCGAGGCGATGGCCAATCTTCAGTCCGTGGCGGCCGAGGCCGCGCGCGATCTCGTCGCCAAGCTGTCCGGCGTCCATGTGGGCGAGGATGCGGCGGCCGACGCGGTGCGAAAGGTGAGCGCGCATGGCTAATCATTCCGCGAACGGCGCGCTGACCAACGCCGACGCGCTGGTCGCGCAGAACCTGGCCGATGCGGCCTCGGCCGAGGGCATGGCCCCCCAGCCGATCCGCGAGGGCGATGGCCTGACCGCCAACACGGTCGCGCCCGCCGAGACCGAGCATCACGCTGCCAGCCCGACCGCGCTGGGTTTCGATTCGACCGGCTGGGTGGCGCTCGCCGCTCTGGTCGTGCTGATCGGGATGCTGGTCAAGAAGGTGCCCGCGATGATCGGGCGCTCGCTCGACCAGAAGATTGCCGGCATCCGCGCCCAGCTCGACGAAGCGATCAAGCTGCGTCAGGACGCCGAAGCGCTGAAGGCCGAATATGAGGCCAAGGCCAAGGCGGCGCATGCCGATGCCGAGGCGATGCGCGTCCAGGCCCAGCACGAGGCGGGGCAGCTGCTCAGCAAGGCCAAGGCGGATGCCGAGGCGCTGATGGAGCGTCGCGCCAAGATGGCCGAGGACAAGATCGCGGCCGCCGAGCGCACCGCGCTGGCCGAGGTCCGCGCCCGCGCCGCCGAGGCTGCGGCCAAGGCCGCCGGTCTGCTGATCGCCGAGCATCATTCGGTCGAGGCCGACCGGGCGATGATCGACCGCTCGATTGCAGGGCTCGGCCGCCCGAACTGATCGGCGCCAGGGCCAGTGACAGGACCGCGCTTCGGGCGACCGAGGCGCGGTTCGGTCGTTTTTGGCGGCCGAACGACCGCCCACCCCGTTCAGGCTGAGCGAAGTCGAAGCCCAAGGGAATCCCTCTCCCCGCGCGTGGAGAGGGCAGGGCGTGGGCTTCGACTTCGCTCAGCCCGAACGGGGGATGGGAAAGCCAATTTCTTCTCAAGCTCGACTTGGGGAGGGGGACCGCCGGGCCAAGCCCGGTGGTGGAGGGGCCAAGCCCCAAATGACATAGTCCCGCACACACGGGGTCGCATCGCCGTCTCTTCCGGGTTTCCGGCGCCGATGCCCATAGTGCCGAGCCCGTAACCAAGGAGACGCTCCGATGGCATGGGTCATTCTGGGCATTGCCGTGATTACCGAGATTTGCTGGGCGCTCAGCCTGAAATGGGCGGCGACCGTCGCCACCTGGCAGGCGTCGAGCGTACCGATCCTTCTCAGCTTCGTGAATATGGGCCTGCTGGCGCTGGCCATGCGCGGGCTTGCGGCCGGGACCGCCTATGCGGTGTGGACCGGGCTGGGCGCGGTGGGCGTCGTGATCGGTGGCGCGATCGTCTTCGGCGACAGGATCGCGCCGATCCAGGCGGGCTTCATGGTCCTGACCGTGATCGGCGTGATGGGGACCAAGCTGTTCGCGCAGGGCTGAATTTGGGTTCGCGCGGAGGCGCAGAGAGCGCGGAGAAAGAAGAAGGTCTTCCGACCGCCACGTTTGGAACGCCTCTGCGTCCTCCGCGTCTCCGCGCGAACAAAAAACCGTCCCGTCTTCGCGTCTTCGCGTGAACCAAAGCCACCTCACAGGGTAGCGATCCGCCCCCCGCGCTCCTAAATCGGCCATAATGTCCGAGCCTCCCGTCGACCGCTTCAATGAAGAGAAATCCACCTTCACCCTGCGCGGGGCCGATGCGCCCGATCTGAATGCGGGGGTGGCGGCGATCCGCAACGTGCTGGCGACGCTGCCGCTGCGGCCGGGCGTGTACCGGATGCAGGATGCGCGCGGCGATGTCCTCTATATCGGCAAGGCGCGGGCGCTGAAGAACCGCGTCGCCAATTACACCCAGGTCGACCGCCTGCCCAAGCGCCTGCAACGCATGGTGGCGCAGACTCGGTCGATGACCATCGTCACGACCAATAATGAGGCCGAGGCGCTGCTGCTCGAGGCGCAGCTCATCAAGCGTTACCGTCCGGCCTTCAACGTGCTGCTGCGCGACGATAAGAGCTTTCCCTTCATCCTGCTGCGCAACGATCACGACTTTCCGCGCATCCAGAAGCATCGCGGTGCCCGGCGCGCGGTCGGCAATTATTACGGCCCCTTCGCCAGCGCGGGCAGCGTCAACAACACGTTGAATGCGCTGCAAAAGCTGTTCCTGTTGCGGTCGTGCACCGACAGCTTCTTCAAGGGGCGCGACCGGCCGTGCCTGCTCTACCAGATCAAGCGCTGCTCGGCGCCGTGCGTCGGCCGGATCGACGAGGCGGCCTATGCCGAGCTGGTCGCGGATGCGAAGAACTTCCTCGGCGGCAAGTCGACCCAGGTCCAGGCCAAGCTGGGCAAGCAGATGCAGGACGCCGCCGAAGCGATGGATTTCGAGCTCGCCGCGATCCTGCGCGACCGGCTGAAGGCCTTGACCTTCATCCAGGGGACCCAGGCGATCAATGCCGAGGGCGTGGGCGACGCCGACATCTTCGCGCTGGCGTGTCGCGAGGGGGTGATGGGCATCCAGGCCTTCTTCATTCGCGGCGGCCAGAATTGGGGGCATGGCAGCTTCTTTCCGGCGCACACCACCGACGTGCCCGAGGAGGAGGTGCTGACCAGCTTCCTCAGCCAATTCTATGAGGAGGTGCCGCCCGCCAAGACGATCCTGCTCGACCGCGAGCTGCCCGAAGGCGAATTGCTGACCGAGGCGCTGGGCGAGCGCGCCGGGTACAAGGTGCAACTCACCGTGCCCCAGCGCGGCGACCGCCGCCGCCTGCTCGACCAGGCGAAGCGCAACGCGGTGGAGGCGCTCGACCGGCGGCTGGCCGAGTCGACCACCCAGGCCAAATTGCTGCGCGAGGTGGCGGACTTCTTCGACCTGTCCGAGCCGCCGCAGCGGATCGAAGTGTACGACAACAGCCATATCCAGGGCACCAATGCGCTGGGCGCGATGGTCGTGGCCGGGCCGGAGGGTTTCCAGAAGGGCCAGTATCGCAAGTTCAACATCAAGGGGAACGAGGCGGCGACCAATGACGATTTCGGCATGATGCGCGAAGTCTTCCGCCGCCGCTTCGCGCGCCAGCTCGAGGAAAATCCCGACCGCGACGATGCGACCTGGCCCGATCTGGTCCTGATCGATGGCGGGCGCGGGCAACTCAACGCGGCAAAGGCGGTGCTGGAGGATCTGGGCATCGAGGATGTCTGCCTGGTCGGCGTCGCCAAGGGCCCGCATCACGGCCGCGAGGGGCGCGAGGTCTTTCACATGATGGACGGCAGTGAACGGATGCTGCCGGTCAACGCGCCGCTGCTCTTCTACCTCCAGCGGCTACGCGACGAGGTCCACCGCTTCGTGATCGGCGCGCACCGCGACAAGCGCGCCAAGGCGATGGGCGCGAGCCCGCTGGACGAAGTGCCCGGGATCGGCCCGGCGCGGAAGAAGGCGCTGCTGATGCACTTCGGCACGGGCCGGGCGGTGCGGAATGCCAGCCTGGAGGATCTGCGCAAGGCACCGGGGGTCAGCCAGGCGGTGGCGCAGCAGGTGTACGACTTTTACCATAGCCGGTGAGGGTCTCCATTGCTTCCGATGCCGATCATGGTCGAATTCATGCGTTTGTCAGCGGACGGTAAGCCGTAGCGCGATAGCCTGCGCATCGGCCGTGCAACTTTGCTGTCCGGCGGGAAGAGCCGGTCTGGAAACGGCTTTATCGAAGCGGGAGACGAGCGTGCCGATCGCTTTTGCCATGCTGCTTGCCGCGCAGGCCGTCAGCTCTCCGCTCTCGCACAAGGCGACCGCCTGTTCCGCCTCGGAAATCGTCAGGGTCCCGCCCGGAGACATGCTCCAGCTATTGGACGATTTCAGGGCGAGCCTGTCATCCGGCGACCGTCACCGGCTCGATGGCGCGCTCCCCCGTGGCGCGGATGGCGGGATCGAACGATGCGATCGCGCCGAGGGGAGCCGCGCCGCGTGCGAGGTCCATGCCTATATGCCGGCGCTTCGGCGCACCGGGCTGATGCCAAGGTTCCGGGCAAGCATCTGCTCCGCAAGACTGGACGCGCGGGGCCTTTCTCCGACGTCGAAGCGATAGGCTTCGCGCTTCCTGTTAGGGCCGATCGACATTCATGCCTTTCCTTCCCTCGCCCCTCGCAGAGGGGAGAGGGTTGCGCAGACTTGGTCTTTGCCAGAGCAAAGGCTTAGTCGGAGCTGGGTGAGGGGTGGCGCTCGCTTGGCGAGCGCGCGAGCCTTTGGGCTCGCTCAACCCCTCACCCAAGCTGCGCTAGCCAGCAGGCTGGCAAGCTTCGCTAACCCTCT